>CAZQVD010000315.1:0-1540 GCA_964596665.1 uncultured Dehalococcoidia bacterium | reverse complement strand
TCATTGCTGCATTGCAATCGATCATTGGCACTGATTCATGGCCAATCATTGGCGTCGCTCAACATGCACTCAACTTGAGCAACCGGAGGTCCTCTCCTCTCTCCTCTCCTCTCCTCTCCTCTCTCCTCTCCTCTCCTCCCCCCCCCTCCCGCCCGAATTCAAACGCAGGTCATCCTCTTCGTTGCGCCGCTGTGCTGGGCGCTCGCGCTCCTCCGCCACGTCCCCGATCTCAACGCGCTCACCCAGGGCGGCGTGTGGCGGCCCGATGCAGCCAGCTTCACCCGGTTTCGCCATCTGACCGCCGGCATTCTCGGGTGCGGGCGCATCGGCACGGCGGCCGCGCGCAAGTTCGCCGGCCTCGGGCTCCGCGTCATCGGCCACGATCCGTTCGTCGGGAGCCACGATGACATCGACATGGTGGACCTCGATTCGCTGGCCGCCGCGGCCGACGTGATCTCGCTGCACGCCCCGCTCGCCGAGGGCACCCGGCATCTCGTGTCCGATGGGTTCCTTTCGCGCACCAAGCCCACGGCGATCGTGGTCAACACGGCCCGGGGCCCGCTGATCGACACCGCGGCGTTGGTTCGCGCGCTCGACGCCGGACGGATCGGCGGCGCCGCGCTCGACACCGTCGAGGGCGAGCCGGCGGTCCCCGCGGCGTTGACCGGCCGCGCCAACGTCATCCTCACGCCGCACGTCGCGTTCTCGTCCGTACAATCGCTCGAGGAGCTGCGCCGGCGCACCGCCGAAGAGGTCGTCCGCGCCCTCGCGGGTGAGCCGCTCCTGCACCCGGTCTAGGCTAGGGTGTCGCGACGTGCCGTCGCCGCGGGGTCGATGTGCTATATTTCGTCAACGATAGGACAGGGAGGCAGGGTGCGGCCACGCCATCACGCTTTGGCCAGCACGACGCCGCATGGGGATCACCCGCATGACGTTGCCGAAGGTCTCCAGCATGGCTGCCTGCTGGAGGATGGTGAAGTCCTCGTTGTCGTCGTGGCGTTGCTTCAGCAGGGTCCTGATGCGCTCCTCCACCACGTCGGCGTGGTAGGGGTTGTCGAGCTTGAGGTCGATCTCGGTGAGGTCGTCGCGGTCGAATAGCCTCATGGCCAGGCCCACCGGCATCCATGCCGTGTCGTCTATGTCCAGCCCCATGATGCGCCCCTTGGGGTCCATGACGCCGATGACTCGCAGCGCGTTTCCGCTGATGCGTACTCGCTGGCCCAGGGCGTTCTCCGTGCCGAACAGCTCGCGCTTGAGCGTGGCCCCGAGCACGCACACCGGCGATGGTGAGTCCAGGTCCTCCTCGGGCAGGAAGCGTCCCAGGCGCACATCCATGTCGAAGATGTCCGGCATCCGGTGGGTGATCCCGTAGATCATCACCGAGCGATTTCGCTGCTGCCGCTCCACCCGCGCAGACCCCATGGCTACGGGCATTACGCCGCGCACCCCAGGGACCCGCTCCAGCGCGCGGGCGTCGGCGGTGGTGAGCTTGCGGGTGGTACCGCCCAGGTTGCTGGGGATGCCGAAGGTCTCGGACTTG
>CAZQVD010000314.1:0-1546 GCA_964596665.1 uncultured Dehalococcoidia bacterium | reverse complement strand
GTCCATCGACTATGACAGTCTGGATCAAGGAAGGGACGACGAATGCCTTCGAAGAAGCACAAGCCCGAGGAGATTATCGGGAAGCTGCGTGAGGTTGAGATCATGCTGGGCCAGGGCGGGACGACGGCTGAGGCGTGCCGGCGGATCGCGGTCAGCGAGCAGACCTATTACCGCTGGCGCAAGGAATATGGTGGCCTGAAGACGGATCAGGCTCGGCGGATGAAGGATCTGGAGAAGGAGAACGCCCGGCTTCGGCGTGCGATTTCGGATCTGACGCTCGACAAGCTGATCTTGCAGGAGGCGGCAAAGGGAAACTTCTGAGCCCCGCACGGCGCCGGCGCTGCATCGATCATGTCCGGGACGTGCTGGATGTATCCGAGCGGCGGGTGTGCCGCGTGCTCGGCCAGCACCGGTCGACGCAGCGCAAGGTGCCGTGCGGGGCAGATGACGAAGAGGCGCTGACCGAGGACATCATCGCTTTGGCCAGGCAGTACGGCCGTTACGGCTATCGCCGGGTGACGGCACTGCTGCATGCGGCCGGCTGGTCGGTGAACCATAAGCGTGTGGAGCGGATCTGGCGACGCGAGGGGTTGAAGGTGCCGCAGCGGCAACCGAAACGAGGCCGGTTATGGCTCAACGATGGGTCCTGCATCCGGCTGCGGCCGGAGTATCCGGGGCACGTCTGGGCCTACGACTTTGTCGAGGCGCGGACGCACGACGGACGCAAGTTCCGCATTCTGACCATCATCGACGAGGCGAGCAGGGAATGTCTGGCGCTGGTTGTGGCACGTCGGCTCCGCCACGAGGATGTGCTTGCGGCACTTGCCGAGCTGTTCATCGAGCGGGGTCCGCCAGCGCATATCAGGTCCGATAATGGCAGCGAGTTCATCGCTACCGCCGTCCAGGCCTGGCTCGGGCAGATCGGCGTGAAGACGCTCTACATCGCACCGGGCTCACCATGGGAGAACGGCTACAACGAGAGCTTCAACGGCTCCCTGCGAGACGAGCCCCCAAATGGCGAAATCTTCTACCGCCCCGCCGAGGCCAAGGTCCCGATCGAGGCTTGGCGGCGCCACTACAACACCGTCCGGCCGCACAGCAGCCTCGGCTACCGACCACCGGCTCCGGAAGCGGCGACACCGCCATTGCCGGTCTCCGGCTCCGCTTCGCTCCACCTCCGACCGGCAATGGCGGCGGAGACGACAATGCACTAACTAACAATCCGGACCACCCGATGGGGGCTGCTCAGCCTTGGCCCGCGACATCGATGACCCAGCCGACGAGGAAGAGACCGGCGACCAGCACAGCCCAACGGCGCAGCCCCGAGCGCGGCGACGAGACAGGGTTGAACGAACCGAGAGCGATGTGGACGCCGAACGCCGCCAACAGGGCGAGGCCTCCCATCTTCCACCAAAATGCTGCGCGACCAAGCGCTGCCGCCACGTCGGGACGCAGCGTGCCAAGCGCCAGGAAACCGGCAAGCTCGACGGCGGCCAGGCAAAGCAAAATCGCCAGCTGGCGACGCGGATTCGACGGGCGGACGGGG
>CAZQVD010000313.1:0-1551 GCA_964596665.1 uncultured Dehalococcoidia bacterium | reverse complement strand
CGTCCGACCTGCTCGGCAGGCAGTTCACGCCGCGCGACCTCAGTGTGCGCCCGCCCCTGCACCGAGGCGACGGCGGCGTAGATGAGCACCATGACAGTATTGATCTTGATGCCGCCTGCAACCGAACCCGACGCGCCGCCAACGAACATGAGGAACGTGAACAAGAAGCCCGTGCCCTCTCGTGTTTGCGAGAAATCGATGGTGCTAAACCCCGCGGTGCGCGACGTGATCGCTTGGAACGTGCCGTTGCCGATCTGCGCCGCCACCGACAGCTCGCCCAGCGTGCGGTCGTTGGTGAGCTCGAAGACGATGAAGACCAGCGCGCTCAGCAACCACATGCCAACGGTTCCCCAGATCACGAGTCGCGTGTCCAGGCTCCAGCGCGACATCCGCCGGCGCCGGTAGAGATCGAGGACCACAGGGAAGCTGAGCGCGCCCACGACGATCAGCAGGCCGATGGTCGTCAGCAGGATCGGGTCGTTCTGGAAGCGCGAGAGGCTGTCGGAGTCCTCGAAGATGACGAATCCGGCGTTGTTGAAGGCGGAGACCGAGTGGAACAGACTCTGCCACAACGCTTCGCCTAGCGAGTAGTCGAAGATGAGTCGAGCGAACAGGATCACGAAGCCGATGGATTGGGTCACCAGCGCGAACACGATTACGTAACGCCCCATGGTAATGACGTTGCCCAGCGACGCCGTGCCCATTGCGTCGCGGACGATGAGCCTTTGGTTGAGCGTGATGCGCCGCCCGATGGCCGCGAGCATCACCAGGCCCGCCGTCATGATGCCCAGGCCGCCCAATGCCATGAGGAACAACAGCACGATCTGACCGAACGACGACCAATACTCGGCGCTGTTGACAACGACCAGACCGGTCACGCAGACGGCGGAGGTTGCGGTGAAGAGCGCGGGGATGAGATCGGCGCTGCCCCCTCCTCCGCGAGCGATTGGCAGCGCCAAAAGGACCGTGCCGACGGTGATGAGGAGGGCGAACCCGCCAGCGAGGGAGAGTAGCGCGGAGGTCGAAGGCGACAGGAGCTGGCGGCGTTCTCTCATGTGATCCTGCGGCGGTGCGGCGGAAACGATTTGCCAGGAACCAGGCCATGGCCTGCGAGAAAGGCGCGCCGATACTACGTCCAAGGCGCCGGTGCGTCAACGCGATTCACCGGCAAGATAGAATCAACCCATGCCTCCCGACGCAAATATTTCTGGCCCATCGCTGCTGGACTTGGTCGGCAATACGCCATTGGTAGAGCTGACGAACCTCTCGCCCAAGCCGGGAGTCCGCATCTTTGCCAAGCTCGAGGGCGGCAACCCGTCGGGGAGCGTCAAGGACCGCATCGTGCTCGCAATGGTCGAGGCGGCGGAGGCCGAGGGCACGCTCAGGCCGGGCGACACCATCGTCGAGGCCAGTACGGGCAACACGGCTATTGCGCTGGCGTTTGTGGCCAAGCAAAAGGGCTACCGCGTGCGCGTGGTCCTGCCCAAGGGAGTCGTCCCCAGCATGGCGGACGTGTTGCATCTCTATGGAGCCGAGTTCGAGTGGGTCGAG
>CAZQVD010000312.1:0-1597 GCA_964596665.1 uncultured Dehalococcoidia bacterium | reverse complement strand
ACACAAGGCCCCTCGGCCGACCTTGCAAACCTCGAGTTCACCGAGTCCGAAATGCGTTCGATGGGCATCGAGACGCTCGAGCGAGTCATTGCCCACCTAGCCAGCCTGCCGGAACATCCGGTCTGCGGCGACGTCCGGGCCGAAGCACTGTGCCGTGCTATGCGCGAGCCGCCCCCCGAACACGGGGTCCCTCTGGAATCGTTGCTCGACGATCTGTTCGATGAATGGATACCGCGTTCTTTCACGACACCGGCACCTGGCTACCTCGCGTACATCCCGGGCGGCGGTCTCTTCCCGGCCGCACTCGCCGATCTGATCGCCGACACGACCAACCGCTTCACCGGGATCTGGCATGCCGCGCCAGCCCTGGTCCAGCTCGAGGCCAACGTGCTCGACTGGTTCCGCACATGGATGGGATTTCCACCGAGCACGCGCGGCCTGCTGACCACGGGCGGGTCGATGGCGACGTTCAACGCAATCGTGTGCGCGCGTGAACGCTTGCTTGGCCCGGAGATCCGACGCGGCGTGCTGTACACGTCAACACAGGCCCACCACTGCGTGATGAAGGCGGCGAGGCTGGCAGGCGTGATGCCCGACCGAATCCGAATAATTCCGGCCGATGAACGCTGCCGACTACGCGTGGACTTGCTCCACCGACAGATCACGAACGACCGAGAGGCGGGTCTGAGCCCGTTTCTTGTGGTCAGCTCCGCTGGCACGGTGAACACCGGAGCGGTCGACCCGCTGATGGCGATTGCCGACATCTGTGCTCGAGAGCAAATCTGGCACCACGTGGATGGTTCGTACGGCGGATTCTTCTTCGCGTGCGATCACCTCCACCCGTTGCTCCGTGGTCTCAACCGTGCAGATTCACTCACGCTCGACCCCCACAAGGGTCTCTTCCTTCCGTATGGGACTGGGGCGCTTCTTGTGCGGGACGGGACCGCGCTACGGGACGTGCATGGGGGCACGGCGGGGTATCTGCCCTCGATGCCAGACGCGGCGGAGTTCTATGACCCGAGTCAACACGGACCGGACCTCTCCCGAGGGTTTCCTGGTCTTCGCGTGTGGCTGTGCATCAAGCTACTAGGAGCCGCACGGTTCAAGGCAGCAATCGCGGAAAAACGTGTGGTGGCTGTAGATGCGGCCGAGGTGCTGGCCAGGGTTCCTGGGATCCGCCTGTTCGCCCCACCGGAACTCTCTCTCTTCGCCTTCCACCTGACCTGGCGTGGTGCGCGTGTACAGGACGAGAACAAGGCGACAGAACTCTTGCTCGACCGTGTGAGAGGGCGCGAACGGATCATGATGACCGGGTGTTCGGTCGGACATCGATTCCTCGCTCGAGTGTGCATCCTCAGCTTTCGGACACGTCGCCAGCACGTGGACACATGTGTTCAGCACGTCAGAGAAGAAACGGAGAAGATCGTGAGGAAGAACGGTCCTCAAGACGCGCGTCTGTAGGCAAGACCGGCGATGTGAACAAACGGTACGCCGGAGTCTCATCCGTTCCATGTGGCGTCCGCGCTCGCCATCAGTCGTCGTTTCCTACGGAACCGGCACGCGCGCTTTGAGTGTCCCTCAAACCAGGTCGCCGGAC
>CAZQVD010000311.1:1048-1617 GCA_964596665.1 uncultured Dehalococcoidia bacterium | reverse complement strand
ACGGGGATCTGCAATAACGCAGAGACGCGGCCCAGGGCACGGGGAACGAAGCACGCGCCGCACTCCAGCATTCCAAGGGAAAGCTGACCGCACGCGAGCGGATCGCGCTCCTGGTCGACCCCGGCACGTTCGAAGAGCTCGACTCTTTCGTCGTCCATCGCAATCCGTACTTTGGTACCGCCGAACGCAAGTACCCAGGAGATTCGGTGATCACGGGCTACGGCAAGGTCAACGGCCGGACCATCTACGTCTACTCCCAAGATTTCACCGTCTTCGGTGGCTCGCTGTCAGAGGTCACCGCCGAAAAGATCTGCAAGGTCATGGACATGGCCATGCGCAACGGCGCGCCCATCGTCGGCATCGCGGACTCCGGCGGCGCCCGTATTCAGGAGGGCGTGGCGAGTCTCGCAGGCTACGGCGAGATATTCATGCGCAACACGCTCGCATCGGGCGTCGTACCGCAAATCTCCGCCATCCTCGGGCCGTCTGCGGGCGGTGCCGTATACTCCCCCGCTATCACCGATTTCACGCTGATGGTGCGCGGCATCTCCATGATGTTCATCACCGGC
>CAZQVD010000311.1:0-1038 GCA_964596665.1 uncultured Dehalococcoidia bacterium | reverse complement strand
CGTGGTCAAAGCCGTCACTGGCGAGGATATCTCCCAGGAAGAACTCGGTGGCGCCGAGAGCCACGCGGCGCTTTCGGGCGTCTCCCACTTCACACTCGACTCCGAAGAGGAGTGCATGGAGACCATCCGGCACCTTCTCTCTTTCCTCCCATCCAACAACCTGGACGACCCGCCCCAGACCGATCCCGCCGAGGACTTGGACCAGATCGACGAGGAGCTACGGGCAATCGTTCCGGATGATGCCAATCGCGCGTACGACATGATGGACGTTCTGGGCCGCATCCTGGACGATGGCGAGTTCCTGAATGTCCAACGCGACTTTGCCCCGAACATCATCGTCGGATTTGGCCGGCTCGCGGGGAAACCCGTTGGCGTTGTGGCCCAGCAACCGGCGTACCTGGCGGGCGTCATCGACATCCACGCGTCAGTGAAAGCCGCGCGCTTCGTGCGCTTCTGCGACGCTTTCAACATTCCGATCGTAACGTTTGTCGACGTGCCAGGCTACATGCCCGGCAAGGACCAAGAGCACCGCGGCATCATCCGCCAGGGCGCCAAGCTGCTGTACGCCTACGCCGAAGCGACCGTCCCGAAGATCACGATCGTAACGCGCAAGGCGTACGGTGGCGCTTACGTCGTCATGGGCTCCAAGCACCTGCGCGCCGACGTCAACTTCGCATGGCCAACGGCGGAGATCGCGGTCATGGGACCGGACGCCGCGGTCAATATCATTCACCGACGACGGCTGGCCGAGGCCGAGGACGTGGAAGCGACGCGCAAAGAGCTCATTGACGAGTACAAGGAAAATTTCGCCAATCCGTACCACGCCTCAGAGCGTGGTTACATCGACGACGTGATCGACCCGGCGCAGACGCGCCCCAAGCTAATCCGGGCGCTGGATATGCTCCAGAACAAACGCGCTACGCTCCCGCCCAAGAAGCACGGGAATATACCACTCTAGTGCTCGCCTCTCCGCCTCTGCGATCAGCCTTGCTCGCGCCTCTCCACGCGCTTAGCCTGTTGCCCGCATTCTTAGTGCGG
>CAZQVD010000310.1:0-1618 GCA_964596665.1 uncultured Dehalococcoidia bacterium | reverse complement strand
GAATGCGCGCCTGCAGGAGCTCGGCCGTTTCGGTGAGCCGGTCGGTCGCGGCGACAATGTGCAGGTTCTCGTAATCGGTCGGCGTCACGCACTTCGGGGCCAGCGACGGTTTGGCCATGATCAGTTCCGTCGTGTCGCCTTTGGGCTCCTCCGTCAGGAAACACCGCGTCGCGTGGCTCTGCGGGTCCGTGTCCACGATCAGGGTCTTTTTGTTTCGGGCCGCCAAGGCGGTCGCCAGGTTCACGCACGTCGTGGTCTTCCCGACGCCGCCTTTCGTGTTCGTTATTGCAATGATCATGGGCGTGCTCCGTCTTGAGGGTTGAGCCGTCTGCTATCTGAGCAGTTCCGGGTTCAGCGCGTCGAGCTCCGCGGTCTCGTCTCGAGTCAGATCCGGCGGCAGGAGCTTGATGGCGACATGCCGATCCAGTCGGGGATCGCGGGTTTGGTAGACCACCCCCATGCCGCCTTCGCCGATGAGGGCGGTGACCGAGTAGTGGCCGAGTCGGGAGCCGACTTCGAGAGCCATGGTCTGGGGCGGTTGGATCGCCACCATTCTACGCCAAAGTTGAGAGTGGCTTCACGGGTATAGTAGGCAGGAGGCCTGCAGGCACGCCAATTCCACCGCGACGTCGAGAACCTCCAGACGGACCGCACCCGGAGCCGGATCCCAAACGGCAGGAGCCGCCCCCCCCCAGACATGTCGCCGCCCGTCCCGCCTACTCCGCCGCCGAGTCAGCCAAGTCTGTGACGGTGTCTTCGAGCATGACGATGCGCGTCTTGTAGGCGGTGTGACCGGTCAGCTTCAGCGGGGTCTCGGGGTCAGTCGGGTGTTCCCTTGGACTTGAGTTGGGCGTCGTTCTCCTTGAGAAACGTGCGTATATCGTCGGCGGCGTCGAGCAGCCGTGCCCATTGCTCCTTGTAGAGCGTGACGGGGAATCGGCCCATCCCATACAGGGAGAGCGCACCTTTGAGGCTCACCTTCATACTTAAGCCTCGCTCGTGCGGCTTTTTCAACCGTTCGTTCTCTGCTCTCAGCTGCTCGATTTCGGCTTTGAGATCTTCGTCGGTCACGTCGTATACCTCACTACTTTCCCAGCGTCGAGAGCCGCCGCCGGGCATTGTCAGGTTGAGGTCAAAGATATAAGAGTTACGGGATGAACAGTCCCGCGCCGAGCTATCACGGCTATCGCTTCCCGCCCGACATCATCGCGCACGCCGTCTGGCTGTACTTTCGCTTCAGCCTCAGTTTTCGTGACGTCGAGGACCTCCTGCACACTGAGCAAACCACTGCGTATTATGAATTTAGAGGGATCGGAACGCTTGCCGGACTCCTGTCAGGAATTGTTCCACAAAAAGTGGCGTCCCTAAGGGTTCCTAGTTGGAACCACCTCCTTCCCTGGCTCCGTGAGGTGGATCAGTTGCGGAAAGCCTCAATATACGCGGCCTAACTGCTGCAAATGGGACTAGAACACCCGTGCGCCACCTGGAGAGAGACATCCCTCCCGGGATTGGAATCTGCGGTGTACGCAGCCTACCGCCTTTTGTACACCTGTACAAAATTAGCGGGTCAACGGGGACGGGGGTGAGTCTAGACGGAAAGATGGCTGACGAGCCTAGT
>CAZQVD010000309.1:0-1642 GCA_964596665.1 uncultured Dehalococcoidia bacterium | reverse complement strand
CGGTGCTGTGGGGCCGCTCCGGCGCGTCGCTCGCCCACAATGCCGGCGGCTCCGTGTTCGAGTTCGTGAACCGCATGTACGGCGACCGCGTGATCTACGCAGAGGGCAGTGCGCTGTTGCAGCGCGACGGGACGACTGAGGGCGCCATTGGCGTCAGCGGCGCGATGCCGGCACAGGACGAGGAGCTAGCGGCCGAGGCCGCGGCGGGTTACGGTTAGCCGCACATCATATGGCGAGGAGCGATATGCAAGCACCCTACGGGGTCATCGATGCCGATGGCCACGTCACGGAGACGGAGGAACAGATCCGCGCGTACATGGACGAGCCGCACCGTTCGCGCGGCGGCACGATCCGCGCCGGGCACAACTATTGGGACATCAATCTGCGCGGCACGCTGGGCGACCGAGCGGTCGACGCAGAGACGTGGGTACGCGCCATGGACGAGGGTGGCATGGAGGCCGCTGTACTCTACCCGACCTCGATCGGCTTCACGGCGGCGCTGATCTGGGAGCCAGAGGTGGCCGTCGCGGTCTGCCGTGCCTACAACACGTTCGTATCGGAGGAGTTCCTGAAGAAGAGCTCGCGCCTCAAGGGCATCGCGCTGATCCCAGTGCATGACGTGGGAGAGGCCGTGAAGGAGCTGCACCACGCCGTCGAGAATCTGGGCATGGTCGGCGCGATGCTCCCGGCGATGGGCGCTCACCCACCCTTCGGGCGCAAGTCTTACTTCCCGTTGTACGAGGAGGCGCAGCGGCTACAGACGATGCTCGCCGTGCACTCGGCCACACAGGGCATCCACCACCTGGGCGCCGACGACTTCCAGAGCTTCATCGAGGTTAACTCGTACTGCTTCCCCGTGGGCCTGTTCCTGCACCTGGTGAGCATGATGTACGCGGGCGTCCCTGAGGTGTTCCCCGACCTGCACGTCGGCTGGATGGAGGCGGGCTGCGGTTGGGTGCCGTATTGGGCCGAGCGCCTGGACGAGAAATGGGAGATTCGCGGTGCTGCTGAGACGCCTAATCTCACCAAGCCTCCGAGTGAGTACCTGAAGCACGGCAACTGGTTGTTCCACGCCGAGGCCGATGAGCAGATGCTGCCGTACGTAGCGTCGGTGGTCGGCGACGACAAGATGTTCTACGCGTCCGACTTTCCTCACTGGGACGCGCACTATCCCGACAGCATCGGCATGGTGCTGGCCCGCGAAGATCTTTCCGAAGAGAGCAAACGCAAGCTACTGCGGGACAATGCGCTCAGGCTCTACAGACTGGAGTGACCATGGTTTCGTACCGCGTCATCGGTCAGCCCACGCCGCAAACCACCGTGCAAGGCAAAGTCACGGGCGGCGCAGAGTATGTAGCGGACGTTTCGCTGCCCGGCATGCTGGGATCCGCAATCCTTCGCAGCACACGCTCCCACGCACGCATCATACGCATCGATACCGCGGCCGCCGAGCTCCTGCCGGGTGTGCACGTGGTGATGACGGGTGCCGACGTGTACGGGATCCTGGTTGGCCGCCGGTTCCGAGACGTACCGATCCTGGCCAACGACAAGGTACGGTTCATCGGCGAGCGCGTCGCGGCGGTGGCCGCGGACACACGCGAGATCGCACAGCAGGCCGTGGAACTGATCGAGGTGGAGTACG
>CAZQVD010000308.1:0-1660 GCA_964596665.1 uncultured Dehalococcoidia bacterium | reverse complement strand
GCCGGCCGTCTTCGACAAGGCGGCTCGCCTCCAGGTCGTCGGCCGTGCCGGCGTTGGCGTTGACAACATCGACATTGATGCTGCCACGCAGCACGGCGTCGCCGTCGTCAACGCTCCCACGGGCAACACCATCGCTGCCGCCGAGCACGCCTTCTCGCTGATGATGGCGCTCTCCCGCAACGTCGCTCAGGCCGACGCCTCCATGCGGCGCGGCGAATGGACGCGGAGCAAGTTCATGGGTGTGGAGTTACGCAACAAGACGCTCGGCATCGTTGGACTCGGCAAGGTGGGCTCCGAGGTCGCCCGCCGGGCCCGCGCGTTCGAGATGACAGTCATCGCCTTCGACCCTTACGTGGCCGACGAGCGAGCGCGTGGCATCGGGGTCGAGATGGTGGACATGGACGGCCTGCTCGGCGGGTCTGCCTACATCAGCATCCACACCCCGCTCACCGCAGGCACCAAGAGTCTCATCGGCGCACTGGAGTTCGCCAAGCTAAAGCCCGGCGTGCGCATCGTCAACGCAGCCCGCGGGGGGCTCGTCGACGAAGCACTCCTCGACGCCGCGCTCACCAGCGGGCAGGTGGCGGGTGCTGCGCTCGACGTGTTCACCTCCGAGCCGCCCAAGGATCTGCCGCTGCTCGAGAACCCCAAGCTCATCATGACACCGCACCTGGGTGCCTCCACCGAGGAGGCGCAGGTCGAGGTTGCCATCGAGGTTGTCGACCAGGTGCTCACCGTCCTCGGCGGACAGTCGGCGCAATACACCATCAACGTCCCGTTCCTGCCGGGGGACGTGCGCGAGGCGCTGGCGCCGTACATCCCCGTGGCAACGGCTCTCGGGTCGCTGGCGATTCAGTTCGCCGATGGTCAGATCCAGGCCATCGCCGTTAAGGCGTGCGGCGAGATCGCCGAGCACGACACGTCCGTTCTTAGCTCGGCGGCGCTGGTCGGCGTGCTCGCCGCGGCCACCGACATGCGCGTCAACCTCGTCAACGCCTCGGGCATGGCGAAGGATCGCGGCATCAACGTCGTCACCGAGCGCGACCCTGAAGGCTCCGAGCAGTACACCAACTTCGTCGGGGTCGAGGTGCGCACCAGCTCAGGGAAGACCTACCTGGGGGGCACCTCGGTCAACGGGCGGGTGCATCTGTTGCGGATCAACGATTTCTTCTTGGACATGGAGCCGAACGCTCCTTACATGCTGTTCGCCTCGCAGGTGGACCAGCCGGGCATGATCGGCCGCGTCGGCACCATCGCCGGAGAGCACGACGCCAACATCAGCTTCATGGAGGTCGGCCGGGACGGCCCTCGTGGCAACGCCACCATGGTCGTCGGCTTCGACGACCCACTCACCGACGCCATGCTCGCCGACATCCGTGCCATCCCCGGTATGGTGACCGCGAAGCTCGTCGTCCAGGAGACGATCGCTCCTACGCAGCCCCGGCTCCGTGAACGATAGCCTGACGCTCGTCCGCTCCCGCCTGCTCGCGTCCGCGCGTCCGCGCGTGCTATCATCCGCGATGTAGTTCGTTCCAAAATTCACGAACCGGAATAGGTGGCGATGACCACTGGGTCCACCGGCGCGCCACGCGTTGCGCAACAGACCTCGCCGCAGAGTGACGAGCTGCGCCACTATGCCGACGAGGCCATTGCGGGCCAA
>CAZQVD010000307.1:1337-1664 GCA_964596665.1 uncultured Dehalococcoidia bacterium | reverse complement strand
CCAGATGCTCTCGTACCTCCGCCATCTTTGCCTGCGCATGCTCTGCGCGCATCCGGCCCACGTACGTCTCAATCAGGCCCAGTATTGCTTCCTGCTCGGGACTGGATAACGTGTCGTATCGCACGCCCTCATAGCGAAGCTCGAAATTATCGCGGAACGCCGTCGTGAACACTTCGCCCGGCACATCGTTCGACAACAGCGCTTGTGCCTGCTGTGGCGCCGTAAGACCCTGCATTAGTGCGAGCCCCTGTGCCTCTTCCTCCTCGAACACCCGCGTCCCAGCGTACATCCCGTAGTCGGCCGCCACAGGCTCCGATCCCATGAACA
>CAZQVD010000307.1:0-1327 GCA_964596665.1 uncultured Dehalococcoidia bacterium | reverse complement strand
GGGCGTCATCACCATCTGGCCGTCCACGACCACGCAATTCACGTTCAGGTGATGACCGTCGAGCTGCCAGCCCCACGGCGCCTCGGGCGATGGCGTCCCCATCACGCTCACCCAGTACATCCACTCGCCGTATTCGTCATCGCTGCCCGTCACCGGCCGCGTGATGTCGCCGATCAGCGCATTGAGCCGCATGATGTCGCGCGATAGCTTGAATCCGGCAGGGCTCATGCTCTCGCGAAGCACCGACAACGCCCAGTCGCGCTGTGTACGGCCCATGTCGTCCAGCAGCGCCCCGTGGCGCATCAGGAACGGGTGCACGTTGCACCACAGCCGCCACTCGGCGGCGTCCACCGCGAAGCCCGCCGCCTCCCGCGTCGCGGGACCCAGTGCCGCCAGCATACCCTCGGCCGCGGCCCGCACCGGAGCCAACGACAACCCCGTCGGCCGCAGCGCGTACAGCCCCTGTTGCGCCGCCCCGTTGGCGGTCACGCCAACGAACGGCTGCTTGGAAGCCTCAGCGCCCTCGCCGATGCGGCGCTTCAGTCCCTCGTTCATCGATTCCAGATTCAACCGCCTGGCCGAGGCCGGCCTGCGCTGCTTGGGTTGGAAATCGTGGTACTTGGTCGTCATGGGCACCCTCGCTCTCGCCCTCCTATGCTCCGAAACGCTTCTGCCAAGCGGGGATGACCTCTTTGTTGTACACGTTGTCGGGTACCTCGCCGCGGAGCGCGCTCAGCACGGACCGTGTCGCCCACTCAACGCCCGGGCGAAGACCGCCCGTACCGGAGTTGGAGGAAACCATGTGCGGCGAGAGCAGCACCTTGTCACCGAGCTCACGAAGCTTGCTGCCGGATGGCAACGGCTCCTCTTCGAACACGTCCAGCCCGGCCGCGGCGATCCTTCCCGAATCTATTGCTTCCACCAGCGCATGCTCGTCCACCACCGGCCCGCGCGACGTATTGATCAGCACCGCCGATGGCTTCATCATGGCCAGCTGGTCCGCGCCGATCATGTGGCCCGTCTCCTTGGTCAGCACCACGTGCAGCGTCGTCACGTCTGACTCTGCCAGCAGCGTGCCAAGATCCACCGGCTGTACGCCGCACTCCTCGAAGTGCGACATGGGTACGTAGGGGTCGTACCCGATCAGCCGCACTCTCCATGGGCGCAGGAGCTCAGAGATGCGTGAGCCGATCCGCCCCAGCCCGATAATCCCGATCGTCAGCCCTTCGTAGCCGTCGCCCCGCCTGCCGAGGTAGCGGCCCTGCATAGCCTCGTCGCGCCACCCGCCCGCCTTCACCTGCGCGTCGCGCTCCCGTAGACGCTTCAG
>CAZQVD010000306.1:1287-1678 GCA_964596665.1 uncultured Dehalococcoidia bacterium | reverse complement strand
TCGGGGCAGCCGCGGCGACGGGCGCTCCCGCTCCGCTGATCGGGCTCAGCGGCCGGGTGACGGCGTACGACGGCAATCCGCAGATGGACTCGCCGGAGTGGGAGGTACTGGACGACACCGAGACGGGCGAGCTGATGCACACCGGCCGCATGGTGCCGGTCTACCCTCGGCTCGAGAACATGTACCAGAAGAGCATGCGGCGCATGGTGCACGAAGCCCTGGACGCCATCACCGTCGACGGCGCGCTGGCGATCCCCGACCCGGCGCCGCAAGAAGCCGTCGCAGAACTGCACCTGATGCCCTACGGCCGGGCGGTATCGCAAATCCACTACCCCGACTCCGCGAACGACAAGGAGGAGGCGCCTTTCAACCGCGACGAGCGACGCTGGGT
>CAZQVD010000306.1:0-1277 GCA_964596665.1 uncultured Dehalococcoidia bacterium | reverse complement strand
AAAATCCGGATCTGAAAAAGAAAAGGATTATGGGCGGATCCTCGTCCCTGGCCGAGAGGGGCCGAACGCTCGCCGGGCATCCCGTTACCCCCCATGCCGGAGCCGGTGCGGGCATTCCTACGCTCCCTGCCGTTCACGCTGACCAACGGACAGCGCACCGCTATCGACGAGGCCATGGCCGACGTGGCCTCGGGTGCCGCACCGATGAGCCGCCTCTTGCAGGGAGACGTGGGCAGCGGCAAGACGGTGGTGGCTATGGCGATGCTGCTGACGGCGATAGCGGCGGGCCATCAGGGAGCGCTCATGGCTCCCACCGAGGTGCTGGCGGAACAGCACTTCATCAACATACGCCGCATGATGAGCGAGCTGGCAGAGCCGTGGCAGGCGCCGGACTGGTTCTCGGTGTACCTCGACGGTCACGCCAAGCCGATCAGCATCGGCCTGCTGACGGGCAGCACGAAGGCCGCTTCGCGCAGGGAGCTCGCGCGCCGAGCGGCCGACGGAACCATGGACATTCTGGTGGGCACCCACGCGCTGATCCAGGATCAAGTCGAGCTGCCCGGCCTCGCGCTCGCGGTCGTCGACGAGCAGCACCGCTTCGGCGTGCTGCAGCGTGTCGCGCTTCGCGGTAAGGGCCGTGACCCGCACCTGCTGCTCATGTCCGCGACGCCGATCCCGCGCACGCTGGCGCTCACGGTCTACGGCGATCTCGACGTGTCGACCATGCGGGAGCTGCCGGGAGGTCGCAAGCAAATCGTCACGAAGATCGTGAAGCCGTCCCAGAGCGGCGATGCCGAGGAGTTTCTGGTCAAGCAGGCAAGCGAGGGTCGGCAGTCGTTCGTGGTCTGCCCGCTGATCGACGAATCGGAGTCGGTGCTGGCGCGGGCGGCCACAGCCGAATACGAGCGCCTGAAGAACGACTCGCTATCCAGTCTGCGCGTCGGACTGCTGCATGGGCGCATGTCGGTCGCCGACAAGCAGAGCGTGATGGACGCGTTCCGCTCGTATGAGTTGGACGTGCTCGTGACCACGCCGGTGATCGAGGTCGGCATCGACGTGCCTAACGCCACGGTCATGCTGATCGAGGGCGCGGACCGCTTCGGCCTGGCGCAGCTCCACCAGTTGCGCGGCCGGGTTGGGCGCGGCGAGCACCAGAGCTACTGCTTCCTGCTCTCCGAATCGATGTCGGACGACGCGCGCCACCGGCTAGAGGAACTGGTGCGCACCAACGACGGCTTTGACATCGCGGAGGCCGACCTGCGGCTGCGCGGCCCCGG
>CAZQVD010000305.1:0-1693 GCA_964596665.1 uncultured Dehalococcoidia bacterium | reverse complement strand
TCGGGGGGTCGGGTGCCCGCACGGCGGGGGGGGGGGGGGGGGCTGTAAGACCCCCCGCGAGTGTCATTGTCGCGTTGGGCTGGACGGAGCGTAGGCATTTGGCTTCGAGTTGAGATGAGGCCATGGCGAACCACGGTCACGTTGGGCCCGTATGCAGCACCGGGGGTCTCAGGTCGCGTACGGCCAGCCCCCTGAAGCAGACATCCGGCTTCGTTATCGACGGTTGGAGGAGACAGCGGTGGACGAGCTGCTGACGGTCAACGATGTAGCGCAGTGGCTCAAAGTTCCGCCGAGCTGGGTCTACGAGCGGACGCGGCGGCGCGGAGCCGACAGACTACCTTTCATCAGGCTCGGCAAGTACCTGCGCTTCGAGGAGACAGCCGTGAAGATGTACCTCGAACGCCAGCGGCGGTCCGGTTGACGTCCCCGACCCCCTGAGTAGAATGACCACCACCAAGCTAGGGCACGAAGAGTCAGCGAGGAGGAAGGAGATTTCTCGCATGACTCGACGGAAACGGCAGTACGGAACCGGATGTCTACTCAGGCGGAAAGGAGGCTGGGCCATACGATGGCGTGAGACAGAAATAGGTTCGGATGGCACGCAGAAACGCGTGCTCCGCTACGAGACGCTTGAGGAGATGTCGCGGAAACAGGCCAAAGACATCCTCGCCCAGCGGATCGCGGCGGCGAGCACGAAGACAATCACGGCACCCTCGACGCTGACGTTCCGAGAGCTCGCGGTGCAGTGGCAGGCCACGGTTCTGCCGATGTACAAGCACTCGACGCGAAAACACCGCACGTTCTTCGCGAGGAAGCACCTGCTTCCGAGGTTCGGCGACAGGCCGGTGTCGGCGATGACGCGACAGGAGGTTCAGGCATACGTGACGGCGCTGCTACAGGCGGGATACGCCCCCAAGTCCATCGACAACATCCACGACACGCTCAGTTCTGTCTTGCGAACCGGCGTAGAGTGGGGGCACCTTCAGGAAAATCCTGCACAGGGTGTCCGACTGCCCAAGCTCAGGCCCGGCAGGCCCAAGTGGGTGCTCACCACACACCAGGCGGCCAGCCTGCTAGAGGCTCTGGCGCCTCTCCCGCGGACGATGGTCGGCTTGGCGATGCTCACTGGACTGCGGCGGGGTGAACTGTTCGCCTTGCACTGGCGGGACCTCGACGAGAAGTCGCGGTTGCTCACGGTGCGGCAGGCGATCTACGACGGGGTCTTCGACACACCGAAGACCGAGGCGAGCGCCCGCCAGATCCCCCTGTCGGACGCCGCGTGTCTGTTGGTCGCACAGTGGAGGGACAGGACCCAACCGGTTCACCCGGCGTCACTCGTCTTCTCCACGCGCTCTGGAACACCCCTGGCCCCGAACAACGTCCTCCGCCGACATATTGGTCCCGCGTGCAAGGCCGTCGGGCTCCGCCGAGCCACATGGCTGACGTTCCGGCGGACCTACTCGTCCTGGTCGCACGAACAGGGGGTGCCTGGCAAGGTGGTGGCGCAGTTAATGGGGCACGCCAACGTCGACACGACGCTGAACGTCTACACGCAGGTGCTGGACGGCTCGCTGAGGGCGGCGGTCGACAAGATCGGAACCGAATTGTTCACAATTGTTCAGTCACCGCCGGGAGGCAGCTCGCTAACTCATTGAAAAGAATGGCGCGCCCTGCAGGATTCGAACCTGCGACC
>CAZQVD010000304.1:0-1695 GCA_964596665.1 uncultured Dehalococcoidia bacterium | reverse complement strand
GAGTAGTCAACCCTCTTGCCGAGCAGGTTCTCGCGAAAACGGCCCTGCTTGCCCTTGATCATGTCGGTCAGCGACTTGAGCGGGCGGTTGCTGCTGCCCAGCACCGGCCGGCGGCAGCGGTCATTGTCAAAGAGGGCATCGACCGCCTGCTGGAGCATGCGTTTTTCGTTTCGGATGATGACCTCGGGGGCATTGAGGTCCATCAACTTCTTGAGTCGGTTGTTCCGGTTGATGATGCGGCGGTAGAGGTCATTCAGATCGCTCGTGGCGAAGTTGCCCGAGTCGAGCAGGACCAGGGGTCGCAGATCGGGCGGAATGACCGGAATCACGTCCAACACCATCCAGGTGATTTCGTTCTCGCTGTTGCGAAGTTGCTCGACGATCTTGAGCCGCTTGGCGAGGTCCTTGATCTTCTGCTTGGACCGCGTCTTGGTGAGGCCTTCGCGGATTTCAACTGCGGTCTTGGTCAGGTCGAGCCGCTGCAGCAACTCGATGGCGGCATCGGCACCCATCATCGCCTTGAAAGCGGTCGCGCCGTGCTCGCGATGGAGTTCCCGGCACGTGTCCTCGTCCACGACCTGGCCGTATTCAAGTTCGGTGTCGCCCGGATCGGTGATCACGTAGTCCTGGAAATAGATGACCTTTTCGAGATCCGAGGTCTTCATGCCCAGCAGCGTGCCGAGGCGGCTCGGCAGGGCCTTGAAGAACCAGATGTGCACGATGGGCGCGGCGAGGTTGATATGCCCCATTCGCTTGCGCCGCACGCGCGAGTGCGTGACCTTGACACCGCAGCGATCGCAGATGATGCCCTTGAACTTCGTGCCCTTGTACTTGCCGCACCCACATTCGTAATCGCGTTCGGGGCCGAAGATCCGCTCGCAGAACAGGCCGTCCTTCTCGGGGCGGTAGGTGCGGTAGTTGATGGTCTCAGGCTTCTTGACCTCGCCGAAACTCCAGGACCGGATGTCGTTGGGGCTGGCCAGCGTGATCTTGACTGATGTGAAGTCGTTGACGTGATCGAAGACGTTCTCGGTCATGGAATAGGTTCCGTCTCAGTCCGAGGGAAGGTTCAGGTCCGGGAAATCAGAGCAGAGGCCCGACGTCGTCGTGGGTCTTCTCAAGTTCGATGTTCATGCCGAGTCCACGTATCTCATGGCAGAGCACGTCGAAGACGACGGGCATGCCGGCCTCGAGCGTATTGGTGCCCTTGACCATCGAGTCGTAGATCTTGGTTCGGCCCTCGACATCGTCGCTCTTGACGGTGAGGAGTTCCTGCAGCACGTGCGCGGCGCCGTAGCCCTCGAGTGCCCACACCTCCATCTCGCCGAAGCGTTGGCCGCCGGTGCGGGCCTTGCCGCCGAGTGGCTGCTGGGTGATCAGGCTGTAGGGGCCGGTGGCGCGAGCGTGGATCTTGTCATCCACGAGGTGATGCAGTTTGAGGATGTACATGTAGCCAAGCGAAGTCGGCTGCGAGAAGGGATCGCCGGTGCGACCATCGTAGAGCTGCGCCTTGCCTCCGAAGGGAACCGTGGCGAGCAGTTCACGCGAGTCGCCGGGGTTCTGCCCGGTTGCTTCGAACTCGGCCACTCGCTTGCCCACGTGCTCGTTCGCTTCGTCGATGCACCCGAGCACCTCCTGCTCGGTCTGATTCGGGAGGGGAAGGGCCTCACGAGCCGGATCTTCGCCCGGTCACAT
>CAZQVD010000303.1:0-1706 GCA_964596665.1 uncultured Dehalococcoidia bacterium | reverse complement strand
ACCACCTGCAGAATACCATCAGGCCCGAGTGGCGCTGGGCGAGCTATTCCTTCTGGGTCCCGATTGTGGCGCTCGTCTTGTTGACCGTAGAGGTGGTTGGCGCGGTCCAGGGCCGGTCTAAACAGGCCTCCATCATGGACCTGGGCATGCTGAGCAGTGGGGTGGAGGGTGCTCGCTCGGCCTCCTACAGGCTAGCGGGCCTGTTCGCTGTTTTCTTGCTGGTGGGAACAACTATCGGGCTAAAGTGGGCGGCACTCGCATTCGCCGTGGGAGGCCCGCTAGTGATGCTCTCCGGCCGCGGAAAATGGCCGCTGGCGCTGGTCAGCGGTAGCATCGTCTGGCTGTTCATCTACGTCGTGCTGGACTATGTCCTTTTCGTGATCTATCCGAAACCGTTCCTGCTGGATTGGCTGCGGGGCGCAACGGGGCTGTGATCTCCCAGCTATCCGATCGTGGCATCCTACGCAGGAAACCGTGGACGTCGGCGAAGCGAGGGTCCTGCATGGGCGGCATCTTCAGCGCTGGCGCCGGAGATTTGGAAGTGATGAACCCGGGGAACTAACGTACAAAATGACGCACGTCGGCCGAGCCAGGGGGGAAGCAAAAACACCACGACAGGCGTTCAGCGGACTATGGTGCGATGGAGGATTGGTGACCCGCCCCGGACTCGAACCGGGAACATGCTGATTAAGAGTCAGCTGCTCTGCCAAATTGAGCTAGCGGGCCCCGCGCCATGTTATCGGTCGCCTGCGGGCCCGGTCAACGGCGGGAAGCGCAGCACGGCGCCGTTGACAGCCATCTGACCCCCCTCCTAGACTGGCCGCAGGCCACCGCGCGCCGTCACCCCTTATCGCTCCAGCAGCCAAGGCTTAGCCCGCACGACTCGCGACGGGCAAGGCTTGCATGGACGAACCCTCCCAAACAGCAACGACACAGCCCTCGAAGCCGCGCTCGGCATGGGCTCAAACCTTCGACGCCCTGCAATACTCCGATTTCCGGCTTCTCTGGTTCGCCACGGTGTTCATCGCGGGCGGCGTATGGCTCCAGCAGGTGACTCTGGGCTGGCTGGCTTACGACCTAACGAAGGACCCCTTGCAGGTGGGCATCATCCTGGGCGTGCGATCGGCCCCCCTGCTGCTGGCACCGCTGACGGGGACGCTCGCCGACCGGCTCGACCGGCGCAAGATGCTGCTCGTCGACCAGTCGTTCGTCGCGGCGCTGGTGCTCGGTTTCTCCGTCGTCCTGTTCCTGGACATGCAGCAGGTGTGGCACCTCTACGTGTTCGCGGCCCTATTCGGCATGCTCTGGTCGATCAACAATCCGGTGCGCCAGACGCTGGTGGCCACCTCCGTGCCGCGCGAGGCGCTGATGAACGGCGTGGCGCTCAACTCCCTGGCGTTCAATTCCATGCGTGCGATCGGACCGGCTCTGGGCGGCGTCCTGTTGGTCTTCTTCGGGCCCGCCGTGAACTTCCTGCTTCAGGGCATCGCATTCGCCGGAGTTCTGATCCTTCTGGTTCGCCTGAGCCCAGGGGCGGGCTCGGAAGACCGGCAAACGGCGCGAGGCCAGTCCATCGCCAAGGGCCTGGCGTCCGGGTTCACCTACGTGTTCAGCCATCCCACAACGCTGACCACGACCGCGGTCAGCTTCGTGCTGACGCTGACCACGCTGTCGGTGGTGTTCAACCAGCTGCCGGTCTACACGGC
>CAZQVD010000302.1:0-1716 GCA_964596665.1 uncultured Dehalococcoidia bacterium | reverse complement strand
GTCGTGCGGTGGGCTCATCACGCCTGCTAAACCCTGCTCGACCGGCAAACCGGCCGCCGACCACTCCTGCATGCCGCCTGCCAGCACGCGCACGTCTTCATACCCCATTGCACGCAGCGTTGCGGCCGCCAGAGTCGATTGCACACCGTCCACGCACGTCACTGCAACTGCCCCCGTAAGACAAGCGACGCTCGCGATGCGATCCTCGAGCCAACCGCGCGGTACCCACGACGCCCCTGGGATATGGCTACGGGCGAAGTCGGGGCTCGCCCCCACGAAGATCGTCTTCAGCGTGCCGCTCGCGAGCCGGCGCATGAGCGCCGTCCGCGAGACCACCACCACCGCTGCAAGGGCTTCATCGTATCCCCAAGGTGCCGTCTCATCCGCTCCAGTTACGAGCCCTCGCCCGGCATCGGCCCAGGCGTGGGACCCTCCAACCACCGCGTAGACATTCGGATGTCCCATGCGCCTGAACCAGCCTGCCGTCATCGCCGCGCGCGTCATCCCGTCGCAGCAGAACACGACCTCACCAGTCCGCACCGCCATCATCTCGTCCGCCCGCTGCACCGCCTGCCCGCCCGCGAACCAGCGGAACCCTGGCACATGCCCGGCTTCGAATTCCTCCCGTGTGCGTACATCTACGAGATAGACGTTCCGCGACGCTCCGCTCGCCATTATCTCGTCGAGCCCGGGCACGTCCAAGAACCGTACGCCGGCGCCCATCGCGAGCGCCTCCGCGCGCTCCGCGGCCCCCCGCTCCGCCCTGGCGCCTGGCTCCGGGAGGGCGGTCCGCTGCGAGCCGTGCTCCAACGCGTACCCCGCCATCACCCAGCCCATGGTGCCGTTCTTCAGCGCCACCGTCTGCGGCAAACCCATCATCTGCATGGTTTTCGTTCCGACGATGCTCCGTGTTCGCCCGGCGCAATGCACCACGACGTGCGTATTTGGGCCGATTGCCAGCTCGCCGAAGCGCAGCGCCAACTCCGCACCTGGCATGCTGCGGCTACCCGGGATCGTCGCCGCCGAATGCTCCTCCGGCGTCCGCGAATCCAGCAGAACGATGTCGTCACCCCTGTTCATCCACGCGTGGAGCTCGGGCGCGGATACCTCGGGCACGTGCTCCGTCTCCAGCAGCCGCTCGCCGAAATCCTTGCTCGGTACGTTCACCCCCCACTCGGTCGCGAACCCCTCGCTTGTCCAGCGATTCAGCCCGCCCTCAAGCACGCGAACGTCCGTGAACCCCATGCGCTCCAACGTTGTGGCGGCGAGCTTGGCCCGCCGCCCATCGTCGTCGCACACCACTAACGTGGTCCCCGCGAACGGCACCAGCCGTTGTGCGCCGCCTTCGATCGCCCGCCGTGGGAGCGATGACGACCCCGCGATGTGCGCAGTGTTGTACTCGCCGTGCTCGCGAACGTCGAGCAATCCGAGCGGTTTTCCGCCCGTGAAGAGCGTTGGCTGTGCGCCTGCGTTTCGCCGCTCCGGGTTGCGAAGAGGCACTTAACGCTATCCGCGCTGAGCCGTTTGAGGAGGTTGAACCCTCGCCTGAAAATTGCACTCTGTGCCCGCTCAAGTCGATGTGCCGAGCCTCGCTTAATGTAGGAGGTCGGTTAGTGGACGACCAGTTGATTAGCCGGATTACATCGGTATTGATGAACATCGCGGCCGCAGGGACCAGAATTCCGGAGCCGTAGCGGGTGAGCGGAGGCGCACGGT
>CAZQVD010000301.1:1256-1717 GCA_964596665.1 uncultured Dehalococcoidia bacterium | reverse complement strand
CCCCCCCGGGCGGGTCGCGGGAACCGGCAGGTACGACGCTCTCGGCGTGATGGAGCGGGCGCTCGAGGCCTCGGGCACGCAGTGCGTCCCCGTTGCCGTCCGGCGGCTCGAACTCGGCATGCCCGCGGGAAAGAGCCTGCTCGACTACCTCGACCGGGACCGCTACGTGCTGTTACCCAACACGGCTGGCTGCTTCACCGCGGACGACGCGATCCGCACCGCTCTTCTCGGACGCGAGGCCGGCATGTCCGAGCTCGTCAAGCTCGAGGTGCTCGGCGACAAGGCGACCCTCCTGCCCGACCCTGTCGGCACCGTGCAGGCCGCGGAGCGGCTCGTGAAGGAGGGCTTCGCGGTGCTGTGCTACACCAGCGATGACCCGGTCGTGGCTCGCCGGCTCGAGGATGTGGGCGTGGCCTCGGTCATGCCAGCCGGCGCACCGATCGGATCGGGGCAGGGCATCT
>CAZQVD010000301.1:519-1225 GCA_964596665.1 uncultured Dehalococcoidia bacterium | reverse complement strand
AACAACATCCGCATCATCGTCGAGCGAGCGGGCGTGCCGATCATCGTTGACGCTGGCGTCGGGACGGCGTCGGACGTCGCCGTGGCCATGGAGCTGGGCGCGGACGGCGTGTTGCTCAACACCGGTATCGCAGCTGCGCAGGATCCCGTGCGCATGGCGCGCGCGATGAAGGCGGCGTGCGAGGCCGGGCGCGACGCTTTTCTGGCCGGGCGGATGCAGAAGCGTCTGTACGCATCAGCGTCTTCTCCCACCGCGGGGATGATAGGGATTGCCGGGGAGTAGGGTCTCGCAGCGCGAAGGCAGGGAGTTCAAATCCCCCGGGCCGAAGTCCTCCAATGCGGGTGGGCTGGCCGTCGCAGCGTTCGCGATCTACTTCCTCGTCGGCACCGCCGCGGTGATTCTGTTCGGTCGGCCGATGGACGGCGGCAGCTTGGTGGAGCGGGTGGAGGCCACCCTCTCGGGCACGCTGATCGCCATCGCCGCGCTGTTCTTGTTTGTCGCGCACTGTCCGCCCCACGTGCGGTTCTGGCGTCGTGGTGTGCTGGGCCCAGCTGCGCTGTGGTACGCGGGGTTCTTCGCCCTGTGGGGACCGACGGCCATGCTGGTGTATCCGTGGTTCCTCGAGCAACTCGGGGGCCGGCTCGAGATGCAGCGGGCGCTCCTGTACTTCGCCCAGGGTGGTGGCGACTCCCTCACGAACTGGCTC
>CAZQVD010000301.1:0-509 GCA_964596665.1 uncultured Dehalococcoidia bacterium | reverse complement strand
GTGGCGGGCAACGAGACGACCCGCAATGCGACTTCTGGCGGGTTGCTCGCGCTCATCGAGCATCCTGGCGAGATGGCCAAGGTGCAGGCGGAACCGGAGTTTCTCACGCCGATGGTCGAGGAGATCCTGTTTCGTGGCTACCTGCAACAAGCGCTCAAGGGCTTCCTTCCGACCTGGTCGGCAGTCGTGGCTACGGCCGTGCTCTTCGGTCTCATCCACGGGCCGGCCTACGCGGCACCCATTGGCCTCCTCGGTCTTCTGCTTGGCTGGTTGAGGGAGCGCTTTGGCTGCCTGTCCGTGGCGATCTTTGCGCACGCGCTGCACAACACCGTCACGATCAGCGTTACCCTGTTCTTTCCTCAATTCACGAATTGGTTGTACGGCGAATGAACGACAGAGACTTTCTTGTCCACCCCGACATGATCGGCCGGCTGGCGCGGGTCGGCGGCGCGATGATCGCGGACAACGCGACGGTGGTCGGCGATGTGAGGCTGGGCAACGATGTCAGC
>CAZQVD010000300.1:0-1717 GCA_964596665.1 uncultured Dehalococcoidia bacterium | reverse complement strand
GGCAGGTTTGACCGTGCGCCTGACGGCTCCGGGCTAAAGGTCGTCCTTCTGTGGAATGACTCTGGGTGGCATGGCGCGCGCTACACTGCGCGTCTGGAGGTTCGTGCACTATGACTACTGAGGATCACCCGGCGGCTGGGTTCATCGGGCTCGGACGGATGGGCAAGCCGATGGCGTTGAATCTGCTGAAGGCGGGCTTTGTCGTCGCGGTGCATTCCCGAAGCCGCGGGCCTGTCGACGAACTGGTGGCTGCGGGTGCCGTGGCGTGCGCAGGGCCAGCGGAGGTGGCAGACGTGGCCGACGTGATCTGCACGTGCCTGCCGGATCCGGCGGCAAGCGAGCAGGTGTACCTGGGCGACGGCGGGCTGATCGCGAGCGGGCGGCCTGGGCAGGTGTTAGTGGAGAACTCGACCGTCGGCCCGAGGTTGGCGCGAAGTGTGGCCACGTCGGCAGCAGAGCGCGGGATCGGCTATCTGGATGCGCCGGTCAGCGGGGGCGTGGGCGGTGCGCAGGACGGGTCGCTGACGATCATGGTGGGCGGCGATGCGGCGCACCTTGCTCGCGCGATGCCGGTGCTGGCGGCAATGGGCTCGAACGTGCATCACGTGGGCGCCGTGGGGTTGGGATGCGTGACGAAGCTGGCCAATCAACTGCTGGTCGCAGTGCATACGCTGGCGGCGTGCGAGGCGATCCTGATGGGCCGAGAGGCGGGCGCAGACGGGGCGCAGCTGCTCGATGTGCTGTCGACGTCGTGGGGAGCGAGCGGCATGCTCACGCTGTGGGGCCCGTCGATCGTGAGCGGCGAGTTCGGCTCGCGGGCGCCGATGCGTCTGCTGGTGAAGGATCTGGCGCTGGTGCGCGAGGTGGCGGCCGACGCGGGCGTGCCGCTGCCGCTGGGCGAGCGGACGACGGCGTTGTTCGACGAAGCGATGGCGCGCGGGCTCGGGGAGACGGATATCGCGGCGTTGGTGACGTTGTTGAAGTGAGAACGTGCGAGGTACGAGAGCGCTCACGGGACGGCGCCAGGGTTGCACGAGCGGAACGCTGACTGGACGTCGGCATTCCTGTTGCCGCACATGTCGGCCGGCATGAGCCTGCTGGACGTGGGATACGGGCCGGGGACCATCGCCATGGGGTTCGCCATGATGCCCCCTTCGCGGCTCGCGATCCTGCGGCCTAGTCCTTGTACAGCGGAAACACCTTCAGTGCGTTGTGGCGGAATATCTTTTTCTTATCGTCCTTGGTGAGGAACTCGATGCTGTCGACGACGGGCATGAGGTCGTCGGAAGGGCGGCCAGTATCAGGGTTGAGGACGCCGGTGCCGCTGCCGGGGGACTCTGAGCCGAAGAGCATCTGGTCGACGCCTTTGTGCTTGATCGCCGTCGCCATGTAGTCGACATCGTAGGCGCAGGTGTCGAAGAAGAGGTTGTTGGCCCATGTGCGCTGCTCGTCCTCGTGCGGGGGAGCGGCGGTGCCGCCGATGCCGACCTGGCCGCCACCGGCGATGCCAGAGGACTGCGCGCGAGGGATGAAGCGGCTGAGGGCCCCGCCGCAGTGGCAGACGACGATGCGCAGGTCGGGATAGCGCTCGAAGACGTCGCTGTGCTCCAGGAGCTGAGTGGCGAGGGCCTGCTCCGTCATGAAGTTGTACTGGTAGTTGTGCGGCAAGATGGTGATGCGCGGGTCCTTGCTTATGGACGCGTGGATGATGAGCGGC
>CAZQVD010000299.1:0-1718 GCA_964596665.1 uncultured Dehalococcoidia bacterium | reverse complement strand
CAATGCGGAAATCCGAGCTGCCGATATTCGAATACGCGTGCCACGAGGGCAACTACGGCATGGTGGGTATGCTCGCTGGAGCGCGGGCAGAAGAGAAGGCCGCCGCCGGGAGGCAATAATCAGCGGAACGGGATTCGAACCAGGCGGGATCATGAAAGGCGCGGCTATCGGCAGCGCCGCGGCGAGGGTCCGCAAGATCATCCTCGCCCTAAATGGCGGGGCACGCGGCAGGCGCCGAGTGCATGATGATGCAGCCTGGAGCCACCGATCGGGTGTACGATCCAGGCAACTGACACCGAGAGGAAGACCATGCTGAACTTCACCATCGAGCGTCGGCTCACGACCCTCATCGTACTGCTCCCCACCCTGTTGCTCGGTTTTGGCATTCCACGCGCAGCGGCACAGGACAACGAGGGATTCCCGTACGAGACACTGCGTTCCCCGGCCATGGGGCTCCGGGGGGTCGTGGCCACGAGCCAACCGCTCGCCGCGAACGCTGGACTCGACATGCTGAAAAAGGGCGGCAACGCGATCGACGCCGCGGTCGCTACCGCCGCCGTGCTGACACTCGTTGAGCCCAACAGCACGAGCATCGGTGGCGACGCGTTCATCATGATCTACATTGCCGCCGAGAAGAAGTTGGTCGGCATCAACGCGAGCGGGCGGGCGCCGTACTCGATGACGCTCGACGCGCTGAACGTGAAGCTGGACCAGCACGGGATGGATCGCATCAGTGGTATCTACTCCGTCTCGGTGCCCGGGGCAGTCGACGGGTGGTTCGAGGTGCTCGAGGAATACGGCACGATGTCCATGGCCGAGGTCCTGGAGCCCGCAATCTACTATGCCGAGCATGGCTTTCCTGTCTCGCCCATCATCGCCGACGCCTGGCGTGGGCTTGAGCGGAGTCAGGAGCCGTCGACGAGGGCTGCACTGCTCCTCGACGGCAAGCGTGCGCCCAGGGCCGGCGAAGTGTTCCGCAACCCGGATCTGGCTCGCATGTTCAGGATGCTTGCCGAACACGGCAGGGACGCCTTCTACAAGGGAGCGATCGCCGAAGCGATCGTGGCGTACTCCGACCAACACGACGGCTTCCTGACCATGAAGGACTTCGCGGATCACACGTCGACGTGGGTCGAGCCAATCTTCGCCGACTACAAGAACTACCGGCTCTACGAGTTGCCGCCCAACGGCCAGGGCATCGCCGCGCTCGAGATGGTCAAGATTCTCGGCAACGTCGACCTCGGTGCGATGGGCCACAACTCCGCGGCGTACCTCCATCACATCATCGAGGCGAAGAAACTGGCCTACGCCGATATCCAGAAGTGGAACGGGGACCCGGAGTTCAACCGTCTGCCGACGCAGGAGATCATCTCGACCGAGTACGGTCGGCGGCAGTTCGAACGTATCGACTCGACGCGGGCCATGGAACGTCCCGAGTCGGGCATTCCCGGACACGGCGACACGATCCTCCTGGAAGTCATGGACGAGGACCACAACGCCGTCTCGTTCATCTACAGCATCTACTCGGGCTTCGGCTCCGGCCTCGTCGCTCCGGGAACCGGCTTCCCGCTGCAGAACCGCGCCGCACTTTTTTCGCGGGAGCCCGGCCACGTCAACGTCGTCGAGCCGCACAAGCGCCCCTTCCACACGATCATCCCGGCGATGGCGTTCAAGGACGGAGAGTTCTTCATGACGTTCGGGGCCATGGGCGGCGCCGT
>CAZQVD010000298.1:0-1771 GCA_964596665.1 uncultured Dehalococcoidia bacterium | reverse complement strand
CATTGCCGGGCTCGCGAGATGGGTGCGTCCGCCGGGGCCCTGGCGCCCCTCGAAGTTCCGGTTGGAGGTGGACGCCGACCGCTCGCCGGGCGTGAGGCGGTCCGGATTCATGGCGAGGCACATGGAACAGCCGGCTTCGCGCCATTCGAATCCCGCTTCTGTGAATATCTCGTGGAGCCCCTCGGCCTCCGCTTGCTGCTTCACCGCCCAAGAGCCCGGCACCACCAGCGCCCGCACGGAGGCCGCCTTCTTCTTGCCCTTGACGACGGCCGCCGCCGCTCGCATGTCCTCAATGCGCGAGTTCGTGCACGACCCGATGAAAACCGTGTCGATCGGTATCTCCTGGATCGCCTCGCCTCCGGCCAACCCCATGTAGGTCAGCGCCTTCTCGACGGCGACCTGGTCTTGGGGTGAGGAGAAGTCCTTGGCTTGCGGGATGTTCCCCGTGATGGCCATCACCTGACCGGGGTTGGTGCCCCAGGTGACGAACGGAGCCAGCTCCGATGCGTCGATCTCCACGAGGGTGTCAAAGGTGGCGTCGGGGTCGGTCACCATCGCCTTCCAGCGCTCCACGGCGGCGTCCCAGTCGGCGCCCTGCGGCACGTGGGGGCGGCCCTTCATGTACGCGAACGTTTTGTCGTCGGGAGCCACCATGCCGGTACGCGCGCCCGCCTCGATCGACATGTTGCAGACCGTCATACGGCCCTCCATCGACATGTCGCGGAACACCTGCCCCGTGTATTCGATGGCGTGGCCGATACCGCCCGACACGCCAAGCCTCCCGATGATGCCCAGGATGACATCCTTGGGAGATATGCCGGAGGCCAGCGTGCCGTTGACGCGGACCTCCATGGTCTTTGGCTTGGATTGCCAGATGCACTGGGTGGCCAGCACATGCTCAACTTCCGATGTCCCGATGCCGAAGGCCATGGCGCCCATGGCGCCGTGGGTGGCCGTGTGGCTATCGCCGCAGCAGATGATCATGCCGGGCTGGGACCGGCCCTGCTCGGGGCCGATCACGTGCACGATGCCCTGGTTCTCGCTGAACATGTCGAAGTACTCCAGCCCGAACTGGCCGGTGTTGGCGGCCAGCGCTTCGAGCTGCGCCTTGGCGATCTCGTCCTCGAGCGGCAAGGAGCGGTCCGTGGTCGGCACGTTGTGGTCCGCGACTGCGACGGTCCGGTCGGTACGGCGCACCTTGCGGTCGGCCATGCGCAGGCCGTCGAAAGCCTGGGCCGACGTGATCTCGTGCACCAGGTGCAGATCGACGTACAGGAGCGATGGCTTGCCGGGCTCTTCGTGGACGACGTGGGCATCCCAGATCTTCTCGAACATGGTCTTTGGGGCCATGGAATCCTCTCAGGTGAGTAGTGGTCACGCACAGGTAGCGGACGCCGCGTATGCGCCGCGCGAAGCCGACATCGTTGCCGATGATAGCATCGCAGCCCGCGAGGGCCGCGCCGACGATCAAACGCTGGAGCTAGACCGCGCCAGCCGCTTCGGGTGAGCGAGACGTGTCGCCCATCGCCAGCAGCCGGTTCAGTGCGTTCATGTACGCCTTGGCCGATGCGACGATGATGTCGGTGTCGGCGGCGCGTCCCGTGTACGAGCGATCGTCCTGTTCGATGCGGATGCTCACCTCGCCGACCGCATCGATGCCCTCGGTCACCGAGTTGACACTGAACTCCGTGAGGTCGTTCGGAACCAGCACGATACGGTTGATCGCCTGGTAGACGGCGTCCACCGGACCCGAGCCGGTTGCCGCGTCGGT
>CAZQVD010000297.1:0-1774 GCA_964596665.1 uncultured Dehalococcoidia bacterium | reverse complement strand
GGACTTTCACCGCACGCTTCTCAAAGGTGGTGTCTTCGTCTATCCGCCGACCAACAGCCACGCGAAGGGCAAACTTCGACTAATGTATGAAGCAAATCCCATCGCGTTCATCGCCGAGCAGGCCGGGGGAGCGGCGACCGACGGCAATCAGCGTATACTCGAAGTTGCTCCGCAGGACCTCCATCAACGGACCCCTCTGGTGGTCGGCAGCAAGGCGGAAATGGCGGCGTTCGAGAACGTGATGCAAGCTGTCGGCTAGAGATTTGTACCTGGTGTTTGCGTTGAGGCGGTTGTCGAGAGTGTGCTACACTCTCGGCATGAAACCACGGCGCTTGAGCTATACTTTCCTCACAATCATTACACTCGTCAGCGCTTGTCCCTTTGTTGACGCCGCGCCCGGCGCTCTTCGCTTCACGGTCAAGCTACTCACTGTTGACACGAACGAAGGCTGTGCCGTCGGGGACTTCAATCGTGATGGCCAGCTGGACGTTGTCGCCGGGAGAAACTGGTACCCGGCGCCGGATTTCGCACCACGCCCTTTGCGTGCCATCGCAGAATTTGGCCTCGATTACTCGGAGAATAACGGCGAACACGCGTATGACGTTAACGGCGACGGCTGGATCGATGTCCTCGCCGGGTCGTTCATTCCGACGGAGGTCTTCTGGTACGAGAACCCTGGAAAACAGGGTCTCGAGTTCGGCAAGCAGTGGAAGCAGCATCTGCTACTCGATACCAAAGTGTCGTCCAATGAGATGACGTGGTTTCGTGACGTTGATGGTGACGGCATCCCCGAGCTCCTTGTGAACAGTTGGAACAAGAAGGCGCCAATGCTGGTGTGGCAGCTGGCCAAGGACGCCGAGGGCAGCCCCACGCTCGAGCGCAGGACAATCGCCGAGAGTGGAAACGGGCACGGCATGGGGTTCGGCGACATCAACGGCGACGGCCTCGAGGACATCACCTTTCAAAGCGGCTGGTACGAACGGCCAGCCGACGATCTCTTTGGCCGGCCGTGGAAGCTTCACAGCGACTGGAACTATCCGCACGCGAGCTGCCCGATGATTATTGTCGACCTGAACGTTGATGGCCGCAACGATGTGATTTGGGCACGGGGGCACGGCTACGGCGTTTTCTGGATGGAGCAACTCGAGCCCGCCTCGGACGGTAAGACGCAGTGGAAGGAACACAAGATCGACGACTCTTTTTCCCAGGGCCACGCGCTTCTGTGGACTGATCTCGACGGCGATGGTCAACCGGATCTCATCACGGGAAAGCGTGTGCGTGGTCACTCCGGCGGAGATCCTGGCGCGAAGGAGCCACCGGCGGTGTACTACTACACCTGGGACAAGAAGACCTTTACCTTCACCCGCCACACCGTCGCCGAGGGAACCGTTGGCACCGGTCTCCAAATCCGTGCCGGCGATCTCAATGGTGACGGGCGAGTTGACCTCGTGGTTCCCGGGAAGACCGGGACCTATATTCTGTTTAACGAGGGTCCGGCAGGGGAGTAGACGAAGGAGCTCGTCAGCGAACAGCCTTGCGATGACGTTGAGCTGATCGCTACCCCTTGCCCTGCGCTCGTTGACAGGCCGCTTCCACTTCCGCGAGCTCGACCCACTTGCCCATTGTGGCCGAGAGTGCTGCCGCCTCGGTGAAGAGCTGAACCCGCCATCCATCGTCGAGGCCGGGATGTTCTGAACTCTCCGCGGCGGCACGTTCGCGGAGCCCTGGAAAGACGAACTTCTCAAACCGATTGCCGAATCCGAAGTCAGGCACC
>CAZQVD010000296.1:462-1775 GCA_964596665.1 uncultured Dehalococcoidia bacterium | reverse complement strand
CCCCGCATCGTCAGCCATTAGGATATCAAGTGCCTCTTGGGCCGCCTCGCTGATCGTCGGATCGTCACCGGCCGCAAATCCCTTCAAGATGCTGGTCGCGCGCGCGCCACCGATGCGCGCGATGGCGCCAAGCGCGGCCAGTGACACCTGTGAGTCAATATCGTCGACCAGCTGTGCCAGGTGCGGCAACGGCTCGTCTTCGCCCATCTCGCGCGCGGCATTCGCCGCCTCGAACCGCATGCCCGGATCGTCGCTCTCGAGCTCGCCGATGATGATTTCGAGCCACGCAGTATCGCCGCTGCGGCCCATGGCGAACAGCGCGCTCTGGCGCATAAGCGATTCCTGGTGGTCGAACGCCCACTCAATCCACGTCCGGATGCGATCGGAACGGAACGGAGCGATGGACTCCAGCGCCCGACGCCGGACCTCCAGCGGCTCATCGTCGTCTTCAAGCGAGGCCAACAATGCGCCCCACACCCGCTCCACGTCGCGCGGCACCAGTTTGCCCTCGTCCGCGAGCGTCGCGAAATGGCCGAGCACCGAGGCGGCAGCAGCACGAACCTCGTCGACGCCGTCGTTCTCCAGCTTATTCACCAGATGCGGAATCGTGCGGCGATCGTCGGTTTCCCAAAGCCCAGTCACCGCATGCTCGCGCACTGCGGGCTCGTCGTCACTAAGGGCGTGGCAAAACACCGAGTGGAAGTCCATCTCGACACTCTCTTCGGTCAACTCCACCAGCCGCTCGACGACTTCGATCCGGCGCGGGGCGGGGATCTCCTCCCAACCAGCCTTGAACTCCAGTTCCTCATCACCCATCAGACCGCTGAGTTGCCCCAGACCCGCGGAGGTTACCTGCGTGTCGGGGTCTCGCAACTTTTCAAGGTAGTCGGAAAGCGACATGGCGCCTCAGCCGTTCGCGGCGACCGATACGTCCGCCAGCGCGATGGCGGGGGTATACAGCCCCCCACGCACCCAGCGTCCGTCGCTCGCGATCGCGATGAGATTGTTCAGAGCCGTGTAGGCGTTGCCGGAGATCATCACGTTCTTCACCCGACCAACCACCGTACCACGTTCGACCTTGTATCCGAGCAACACGTTCGCGTTGAAATCGCCGCCCAACACGTTGCTCTGCCCCGCGCCCAAAAGTCCCTCGATAATCAACCCCTCATCCATGTTCGCGATCAGCTCATCCAGCGTGCTCCCGCCCTCGCCAACCAACAGCACGCCGGCGGACGGCCCCGGCAGCGAACCCAGGCCGCGCTCACCGCTCCCCGTGCTCTGCGTACCCGCGAGACCTGCCGTTTGCAAGTCAT
>CAZQVD010000296.1:0-452 GCA_964596665.1 uncultured Dehalococcoidia bacterium | reverse complement strand
CTGCTGGGCACGCCCTCGTCGTCACTGGGGCTACTCGCAGGGATCCACGGCAGTGTTGAGTCGTCGGTCAGCGAGAAGCCCTCGTCGACGATTTTTTCACCCAGCTTCTCCGCAAGTGGCGACGTGCCTTGCAGTACAGCCTTGCCGCTGACGCCTGCAAGCAATGGGCTCAGCAAAATGCTCGGCACCGCCTTAGGCATGAGAATCACGGGCATGGATCTGGTCTCGACCGGCACCGTGGTCTTGGCCCACTCGAGTTGCCTGATGATCGACGACACAATCTCGGTCGTGTCGGTGATGGGGCTCACGCTGCTCAGGCTGTGCGACGTGAACAGCATGTCTTCGCCATGGATCACGGTTCCCTCGAAGCCGACGCGGAAGCCTGAACGGGTATAGCTCACGTGCCCACCGCGGCTGTTCGTCAGTGTGATCGTCGACGTGGACCGGGTGAC
>CAZQVD010000295.1:0-1790 GCA_964596665.1 uncultured Dehalococcoidia bacterium | reverse complement strand
AGTATCTCAGGTCCACCGGGTTACACCGGCAACGGGCCCACATTGGGAATGTCGTCAGCGACGGGCTCGCCAGCCCAGATCTGCTTCATGTAAACGAGCATCTCGTCGAAGCGCCGGCCGCGCGTCTTGAACTCGGCAGGTGCGACTCGGTAGTCGGTCTGGCGCGAGCCGACCGCGAGCCCGAGCGTGAGCCGGCCGCCCGATAGCAGGTCGATGGAGGATGCCTGCTTGGCCAGGATCCCCGCGTTGCGCAGGGGCGCGATGAGTATGTTGGTGACGAGGCGCACCCGCTTGGTCACCGCCGCGGCAGCCGCGAGCGTCACCAGCGAATCGTAGTTGGGGTAAATGAGGCGGTCCTCAGTGCCGACGCTGGTGAAAGGCCCAGCGTCCGCCCTGGCCGCCCACTCGATGATCATCGGCGGCGCAACGCCTGGGATCGAGTCAGGAAGGCCTATGCCGATCTTCATGCCTGCCGCCTTTCCACCGTCCAAGCCGGTGGCAGTGATGCGCTACGTGGCCGCGTGCCGCACTGATACTACAACGGCGAATGCTCCGATAGCCGCCGCTCGCGTTGACACCACGCTGGAGCCGGTGGTAGCGTCCGCGCCCGCATACACCCTCGCCCCTGGTGATCGCATTAACAAGGAGAAGCGCATGTGGTATCTAGTGCTCAGCAGGCCCACGGGACCCGCCGAGGAGCGGCGGCCATTCCTCGGTGACCACCTGGCATGGCAGAAGGAGCAGCACGGCAAGGCCAACGTGCTCTTCTCCGGACCGACCGCCGACCGCACGATCGGCATCTACGTCGTGCGAGCGGGCTCCTTGGACGAGGCCAAGCAGATCACGGACACGGACCCGTACCACCAGCGGGGTCTCCGGGCGTACGAGATGCTGGAGTGGAACGTGAACGAGATCATGGGGGCCGGTTTCCACGACTAACTCCTGTTCGCCCGCGAGTACCTGCCTCGTCAGGGCTCGATTGACACGCCGAACGACGCCTGTTATAGCTGCCGAGCCCCACGAGCCTCGGCAGCTTTATTGTGAGCGCCGACGGATCATCCAGGAGGATGGAATGACCACGGAGTCAGGACAAGCACGTTCGGAAGCGGAGATGAAGCGCCACGTGCTCGTGATACCCGCAGACGTAACGGTCACCGGGTATCGCAAGGCGACGGCGGTGTCACGCGATCACGAAATCCACACGGGGGAGTCGGCAGCCATCGGCGGCGACGGATCGGCACCCAGCCCTCTGCAGTATTTCGTCTCGTCGGTGGTGTTCTGAGAGCTCAGCCACGTTGGGCAGTATGCCCAAGCGATGAAGGTGGAGCTCAAGAAGGTTGACGTCCACGTGGACGGACACTTCTGGCGCTCGGGCTCCGTGCTGAACGATACCATCGGGGCTGGGTGTGACAAGCTGGTGATTCACTTCGAGGTGGAATCGGACGAGGACCCCGCGCTGATCGCGGCCGTCCTGCGTAACTCCCACAAGGGGTGCTACGTACGTGGCGCGATTGGCGTTCCGATCGAGGACACACTGAACGTGAACGGGGTGCCGTTCGACTTCAACGCCTATCCACACCCCCATCGGGACGAGTAGGCCAAACGACCACAGGATCGGCGGAAGCACGGAGGGCGATGTGACCGGAGCACTGCAAGGCATCAAGGTACTGGAAGTCGGGAGCTACGTGACGGGCCCTTACTGCGGCATGCTGCTGGGCGATCTCGGAGCCGACGTGGTCAAGGTGGAGAACCCGCAGTACGGCGACCCATTCCGAGGCTGGGGCAAGACG
>CAZQVD010000294.1:0-1829 GCA_964596665.1 uncultured Dehalococcoidia bacterium | reverse complement strand
ATCGCGTCGACGGCGATTTCGGCATGGGGATGCGGCGGCTGTCGATCATCGATCTGGCAGGGGGCCATCAGCCCATGGCAAACGAGGACGGAACGATCCACCTCGTGCTCAACGGGGAGATCTACAACTACATCGAGCTCCGTAGGGAGTTGGAAGCCGGAGGCCATCGATTCCAAACCGGGTCAGACGTTGAGGTCCTGGTCCATCTCTACGAGGAATACGGCACCGACGCGATCGAGCGCCTCAATGGCATGTTCGCCTTCTGCCTTTGGGACCAGGAGCGGCGCCTCGCGTGGCTCGGCAGGGACCGGCTCGGCATCAAGCCACTGGTCTACCACCAAGGCGACCAGCAATTCGTCTTCGGCTCGACGCTCGATGCTGTGGCAGCGGCCCCGGGGATTGCCCCGGAGATCGACCGAGAGTCATTCCTGCTGCTGCTCACCTTGGCTTACGTGCCGGCGCCGCGCTCGATCTACCGGGGCATCCGCAAGCTGCCGCCCGGGCACTGGATGGTCGTCAAGGACGGAAAGGCTGATGTGCACCGCTACTGGGAGCCTCGCGGCTCCGGTCAGGATCTGTCGGCCCAGGAGTTCGAGGAGCAAGCCCTCGATCTGATGAGAAGCTCCATCGGGCTGCGCAGCCGGAGCGACGTCCCGGTCGGCAGCTTGCTCAGCGGTGGCGTCGACAGCAGCGCCGTCACCGCGCTTTTTGCCGAACAGACCCGTCGGTCGGTGCACACATTCTCGGCCGACTTCGTTGACAAACCGGACTCAGAGCTTGCGTACGCCATGCAGGTCGCCGAGCGCTATGCGACCGAACACCACGCCCGGGAGATCACGCCGGACGATGGCCTGGATGCGTTGGGGGAGCTGCTGCCGCTGATGGACGAACCGATCACCGACTCGGCCATCATCCCCTCGTACATACTGTGCAGGGAGGCGAGGCGGAACGGAATCAAGGTGATCCTTGGCGGGCCCGGTGGCGACGAGATCTTCGGAGGGTACTTCCGCCACTACCGCAGGCGGAGGGATTATGCCGTCGGACGCTTCCCCGCCGTGCCGCTTGCCGCCTGGGCTTTACTGGGACGCGTGCACCCGCGCCTCGTTCGTCATGGGCTGGAGCTGTGGGACAAGGGCGTTAGCTTCGGGCTCGGCACCTCGGGCGTGCGGCTCGACGTTCTCCAACGCGTCCTCCGGGACCCCCGCACGTTCCGGGATGCGGTGGACCTTCTGAAGGATCACTTCAGCGGCCTGGATGATCTGGAGCGGGATACGGGATTCTCGTACTCACGGATGCTGACCGACGTGAGCCACTACCTACCGGATAACGTGCTCAGCCTATTCGACAAGACCAGCATGGCGACGTCGATAGAGGGCAGGGTGCCACTCCTCGACCACCGCTTGGTCGAGCTCGCCTTCGCCGTCCCACCCGAAGCAAACCTCACCGGTGGCGCCGCGGAGACGAAGCGCACCCTGAAGAGAGCGATGCGCCAACACCTGCCCGCCAGCATACTGCAACGCCCCAAGGTTGGTTTCGACGCGCCCGTCAAGCAATGGCTGCAGCATCAGTGGGGCTTCGTCGGCGAACGGATCGGCGGCAGCCGGAACGAGACGCTGCGAGAGCACTTCGACATGGGCCGGCTGCGGTCGGCGCTCTCGGGCCCGAGCGCCAGCAACAGTGGCGAGATCGCTTTCGCCCTGTACGTTTTCGACGAATGGGCCAAGAGCCACGCCTCATGAATCGCCACCAAGCCGGAGAACGATGATGGCCGAGACGATCACGGTGGTGTGTCCAACCTACAACGCTGCGGCCTACGTAGAGCGGGCGAT
>CAZQVD010000293.1:0-1836 GCA_964596665.1 uncultured Dehalococcoidia bacterium | reverse complement strand
CCACGCCTGCCTGGATGTCGGCATTAACTTCATTGACACCGCCGACCTGTACGGCGGTGGCAAAAGCGAAGTCCACATCGGTGAGGCGCTCAAGGACGGCCGCCGCAAGGAGGCCATCCTCGCCACCAAGTTCAACATCACCAAGCTGGAGGGCGAGTCCATCAAAGACCGCATTGACCGCAAGATCGATGAGAGCCTCACCGCGCTGCAGACCGACTACATCGACCTCTACCAGATTCACTTCCCTGGCTACGACGTTCCCCAGGAAGAGATCCTTGGCCCGCTGAACGACCTGGTGACGTCCGGAAAGGTACTCGCGATCGGCGAGTGCAACTACGCTGGCTGGCGGCACGCCCATGCCGATGCTGTCGCCGCGCAGAACGGCTGGGCTCGCATGGCCTCGTCCCAGAACTACTACAACCTCTTCCGGCGCCAGGTGGAGCTGGAGCTCCTCCCGTTCTGCACATCTCAAGACGTTGGCTTCCTGCCATACTTCCCACTGGCCGGCGGCTGGCTCACAGGCAAGTACACCGCCAATGACACCCCCAAAGAGAGCGCGCGCCGCATGGTGGGCCAACTCCAGGGCGACCAACTCGCCCGCGCCAAGCTGGACCAGCTCGACGTCTATGCCAAGGAGCATGGCCACACGGTGCTGGATCTGGCTTTCTCGTGGCTGCTCGCCCACCCCGCCGTCAGCTCCGTGATCGCAGGCGCCATGACGCCTGCTCAGGTCGCCTCCAATGCGGCCGCCGGCGATTGGGTCATGACCGACGAGGAGCGCGATGACATCGACACCATCGTGAGCTGGGACGGCACCAGCGAAGAGATTGAAGGCTTTGGGCCAGGCGCACCGGCAATTCGGCGCCGTTAGGCCACGATCTACGAAACAACACGGACGGGGGAGTTACCGATGGCGAGATTGCGTTTGACCACCGCGTTCTGGGACTACGACCGCGTCCGGCCGCTCATCGACGGCACGATCCAGCCCGAAGGCATCGAAATTACGCCCGTGATCTCACGGCCTAGCGAAACGTTCTTCCGCATGTTGCGGCATCAAGAGTTTGAGGTCTCCGAGCTCTCCTTCGCCAATTACACCATGCTGCTCGCGCGCGGGCATCACCCCTCCAGCGCCACACCCGTGCTCCCGTCGCCGCTCTTCCGGCATTCCTGCATCTCTGTGAGCAAGGAGGCCGGCATCAACGAGCCCAAAGACCTGGCGGGCAAGAAGATCGGCGTACCCGAATACTCCATGACCGCCGCTGTCTTTGCCCGAGGGATGCTGCTGCACGAGTACGGCGTCGAGCCCAGTACCATCGAGTGGTTCAGCGGCACCCAGGATGGCCTCCAACGGCCCTCGCGCATCGATTTCGACCTCGAGGGCGTGGTCCTGCACCGCATGCCGCTGGAGCAGGACATGGGTCCGATGCTCGAGACGGGCGAGATCGACGCCATCATCAGCCCCAACGCGCCCCACGCGCTGGAGTGGAACGACTCGCCCGTGAGGCGATTATTCGGGGACTATCGCGGCGAGGAGAAGGCCTACTTCGCCAGGACTGGCATCTTCCCCATCATGCACACCATGGTCCTGCGCAAGGACGTCTACGAAGCCCACCCCTGGGCCGCGACGAGCCTTTACGAAGCCTTCGTAAAAGCCAAAGAATGGGCCTACGCCCAGCTGGTCGAAACGGACGCCCTCAAGCTCACGCTGCCCTGGGTCGTCGCCGAGATCGAGGAGACCCGCCGCATCATGGGTGACGATTTTTGGCCCTACGGCATCAACGTCAACCGCACCTCGCTCGAAGCGCTTCCCCAGTACCTCTACGAGCAGGGCCTCGC
>CAZQVD010000292.1:0-1839 GCA_964596665.1 uncultured Dehalococcoidia bacterium | reverse complement strand
CCACCATCGCCATTTTGGCAGCAACCCAAACGAGCTCCGCCTGGGTCGCGTTGGGCCTGATGCCCGTGCCGTGGGCGATCAACGCCGTGCGCAAGCTGTTCCAGGCCGACGACCGGATGGCCATGAACCGCATCATGGTGCGCAGCGCCAAGCTCCACGGCTGGACGGGAGTGACGATGGCCACGGGCTTAGCCATCGCTGGGATTTAGTCTTTCGGGCCCACCCAGATGCCCTCCCCATCGATTCGCACAGCATAGATCGTCACCGGCTCGTCCGCTGGCGGCGCCGTCGCCGCTCCCGTGCGCAGGTCGAAAAACCCCTCGTGGATCGGACACTCGACCTCGCACGTGTCCTCGTGCAAGTAACCCTCGCCCAGCAGTCCCGCCTCGTGGGAGCACCAACCGTCCACCGCAAAGTAATCGTCGCCGATGCGGGCGATCATCACCTCGTTATCGTCACCCACCGGGACCGCGATCATGCCGTTGCCGGGCAGATCGCCGAGGGCGGCGACGCGTACAAATTCGTTGATCATGGAAAACGGACTCCTCACGATAGGGGGTAGAGCAGGGGAGCCCCGCTATCTTAGCAAAGGCAGCCTAGCGCCCTGGGAAGTTGGGCTTACGCTTCTCCACGAACGAGCGCACGCCCTCCCAGAAGTCCTCGCTGGCCTCCGAGGTCGAGGGCAGGTCGCGGCGGTCCCGGGGAATCAACTCGAGCGACCCGTGCGCGATGATGTCCGCGATTACCGCCTTGTGTGCGCGGTGGGAGACGGGCGAGGCTTCGGCGATGTCCGTCACCAGCCCTTCAACGAACGTCTCCAGCTCGTCCGACGGCACCACTGCGCTCAGCAGGCCGGCGGCGTGCGCGTCCACCGCGTTCATCAACCGCGCGCTCAGCAACAGGTAGCTTGTGTTTGCTGCCCCCGCCAGGTGCTCCAGGCGCGAGATGAACGCGTGCCCGATGGCGATTCCGCGCTTGGCCGCCGGCAGGCCGATCTGCGCCGTGTCTGCACCTACCCGGATGTCCGCGTGGATCGCCAGCTCGAACCCGCCGCCGATGCAGAACCCACGCACCACCACGATCGACGGTTTCGAGAGCGACGCCAGGGCCTCGCAGGCGCCCTCGACGCTGACGCGATAGTCACGCGATTTCTTCGGCGTGCTGCGCGTCTGCTCGAAATCCTTGATGTCGGCGCCGGCCGAGAACGCCTTCTCCCCCTCACCAACGATCAGGATCACCCGCACGCTCGGGTCGGCATCCAGCTCAGCCAGGATCGCCGGGAACTGGCCCCACATGTCATAGGTAATGGCATTGCGCTGATCCGGCCGGTTGATCACCACCGTCGCTGCCGCACCCGAACGCCTCACCAACAGCTCATCACTCACGCCCGGCACGCTCCTCGTACATCCGCATTACCTCGGCCATGGTCAACCCCGCTTCCAGCTCCACGTCGTCAATCCCCGCCGGTGCCGCCGCGAACCCGCTGAAACAGTTGTCGCACTGCCACGTGTTATCGCGGAACACCAGGGGGGAGGAACACTCGACGCACTCGAAAACGGCCATAGCCGGATTATAGCGGCCACAAATCGTTATACTGCCGCCATGAGCAACACCGATACCCCCACCATCCCGATCCAGATGTGGAGCGACATCGTCTGACCGTGGTGCTTCGTCGGCCTGGCCAGGCTGAAAACACTCGCCGAGGAGTACAATATCTCGGTCACGGACAGAGCGTTCCTGCTGCGCCCCGACACCCCTGAGGAGGGCGTCGAACGCCAGCAGCGGCCCGGCGAGCTTCCCGGCCAGCTCTCCGGCCATCTCCAAGCCATCGCCGAGGAC
>CAZQVD010000291.1:0-1892 GCA_964596665.1 uncultured Dehalococcoidia bacterium | reverse complement strand
GCGAAAAACAGCCGTGGGTCGGCAAAGAGGTCGATGAAACTCTTGAGCGCATCCATATGTCGTGTCCGTCAACGACCCTACGGGACGTATCTGAATCGCAGCTGGCGAAGCCGTCCGCCTTCTCTTGCCTCCTTCGGCAATCGCCCCTACAACGGCCCCGAGATCCCGCCGTCCTTACGCACCCGCCAGAAGTGCACCGCCATGAGGAACCCGATTACCAGCGGCAACGCCACACAGTGCAGCACGTAGAACCGTAGCAACGCGCCCTCGCCAACGATCGTGCCGCCCAATAACGCGAACCGCGCGTCGTCGGCTATGTGCACCAGCGGTACGTCGCCCAACGCCATCAGCGCGGCCCCGGGCCCCTCATGGCCGAGAAACGGTGTGGCGCGCGCCATGTTCGAACCGACCGTGATCGCCCAGATCGCCAGCTGGTCCCACGGCAACAGATACCCCGTGAAGGACAACAGGAGGGTCAGCACCAGCATGATGACCCCGACGTTCCAGTTGAACTCCCGTGGTGGCTTGTAGGAGCCCGTCATGAACACGCGGAACATGTGCAGCCAGACCGTGATGACCATCGCGTGCGCGCCCCACCGGTGCATCTCGCGCATGATGCCGAGCGGGACGTGCTCGCGCAGGCTCACGATATCCATGTAGGCGTATTCGAGCGTGGGCCGGTAGTAGAACATCAGCAGCAACCCGGTGAAGGTCAGCTGCAGAAACAGAAAGAAACTGATCCCGCCCATGCACCAGGTGTAGCGCAGCCGCACACCGGACTTACGCAACCTCACCGGGTGCAAATGCAGAAAGACGTTCGACAGCATGACCAGCACACGGTTCCGATCATTGATCGGCGCGGTGTGCCGGAAGATCGACGTCCAGATCTGGGTTTCGGTGAGCCAGTCCCACGCGCGCACGAACGCCGGGTCTCTCGGTGCAATCGTCTTCGTGTCTGCCATGGTCGCCTACGTCGCGAGAAAGGCCTCCGGGTCGGTCCACTGCCCGAGTTCTTCTTGAAATTTCCGGCTCTTGTCGACCAGAATCTGGCCGTCCTCCTGAAGCACGATGCGCGCCCGCTCCAGCGGCCGCGGCGCCGGACCCTCGAAATTGATGCCGGTCGGGCGGAACCCGCTGCCGTGGCACGGGCACTTGAACTTGTTCTCCGCCGACAACCAGTTGGGCGTACACCCCAGGTGCGTGCATACCGAGATGAGCGCGTAGAACCCAGGCACCTCGTGCGTGTAATCGCTGGTGGTGCGGATGATCCACACGCCCTGCCGGTCCTTGAACCGCTCATCCACACCGTCCCCGTATTCCTCCGGAAAGCCGACGGGGAACTGTAGCGGCGGTTCGTTGAGCACGTTCGGGAACATGAAGCGGCCTGTCGCGGCGAGACACCCCGCCGATGCCGCGGTGAACGCCCCCCAGGCGAGCCCCATCCAGCCGCGCCGGCCCATCAGCGGCGACGTGTCGTCGTCGGAGACCGGCTCCTTTCTCGCTGCCGGGCGCGCCGCAGCAGTCGTGGTGCGGCCCGCCAGCCTCGCGTCGTTCGTGGCCGCCGCCGGTGTCGAGGCCGATGTCGCGGCCGCAGCCGGTACCGGCGTGTCCGCCTTGTCTCGAGCGGGTGGGGCCTTCGGTTCCTCAGCCATCTCTGTGTCCCATCTTCACCTAACAGCTGCACCCGCACCGGTGCGGGTGCACCCGAGCCCGTATCCTACTGCCGCTCAGCGACATTGCGACTGATCGGGGACGGCTCGAGGGCGTCGAGCGTCTCCATGGCCGCCTGTCGCACCTTCAAGCTCGGGTCCGCATCTGCAAGCGCGGCCACCGGCGACCGGAGGTTCTCACCGAGGCTGATCGCACCGAGCGCCGCCACAGCTTGTAACCCG
>CAZQVD010000290.1:0-1905 GCA_964596665.1 uncultured Dehalococcoidia bacterium | reverse complement strand
TCACCTCGTTGATCTGCTGCAGGTAGAGTTCTAGATCCACGCTGATCTCCTGTTGACCGCCGCCGCAGGTGCGCACGGGGGGCCGTGCAATCGAGATCGACCGGTTCCCGGCGCGCATTAAGCGCGGCGACGGGTTCTCCCGCGGCTGCAGGCGGCACGACCCGCACGAACGGCGCAGGGTGGAGGGTCAGCGGGCGTGTTGCTGTCAAGATGGGTACAACATGCGGATCATGCCGAGCGACGACCTGACCAACTTCCTGCGGCGGTGGCCCTTTGAACCCGGCTGCGCGAATGCGCGCATCACCGAACTCGATGATGGGCGGCGCGTGCTGCAGGTGCGGCTGGAACTTGGCGCGCTGCAGTTCGAGCTCGATGGTCGTCCAGATGGCAACCCGTCGCTGCTCGACTCGGCGCGAGACGTGCAGGTACCCGGGACGCTGGACCGGGACGTGTGTCGTCAACTCCGGGAGGAGGCTATCCAGCGCTCGCACCGGGCGCAGGCGCTGGTGGTCGTCGGCGAGTGGTCGTCGGCGATCGACGATGCCACCGTCACGCTTGAACTACTCGACCTGTGTCGCGATCGCGGGGTGGATGCCCGCGATCGCGAGGCGCTGGAGCCATTCCGTGGATCGCTGATTGCGATGCGTGCCCGCGCCGGTGCCGAGGCCAGCATGGAATCTGGAGCGGCGGACGCCGCCATGGCAGCTCTGGATGCAGGGCTCGCGGAATTGCGAGCCGCGCTCGGGAGCCGGGCCGAGGGTTCAAACGAGGCGGTCCTGCTGGCGGGAATGCGAGATACGCTGGTGCCGCGGCTGCCTTCTTCACAGCGCGTAGACCTCCAGGAGCGTCTTCGTGCCGCCCTTTCGGCGGAGAACTACGAGTTGGCGGCGATTCTGCGAGATGAACTCCGCCAGATGCCCGACGCTTGACCCTTGCAGACGCCGTGGCAGTCGTCTAGGCTGAGGATGCTCGCGGGTGGCTTTGAACGCCAAACAGGAGAATCGAGCCGATGAGTGTCCACATGCAATGCCTTACCACGACAGGTGCCGTGATCGGGATCGCCGCGCTGGCGGCTGGAGAGCCCGTTCCGGTCTTTCATATCCCATCCCCCATGACGCTGCACGCGGAGTCTGCTCCCGATGTGGCCGCATCGATGGGTGCGGCACGACTCGAGATCAACGCCTCGGTGCTGGATGCTGTGCGGCCCGGCGACCACGTGTTCATCTATGACTTCCCGCTGGCGGACGACTACGCCGTCACGCTGCAGTTGGAGGCATTCAGTGCAGTTGCTCGAGATGCGAGGTTCGTGGAAGTCGTGCTTGATAGGCGCGGCCGACCTGTCGAAATCGAGCATCCTTGGCCCAGCATCCACACACTCAAGGGTCATGTCGTTGGGGATCCCGAGTCGCGTGTGTACTTGGCAGTCAGTGATCGGATGGCCAACGGCCGCATCGCGGTTGACGGTACGAGATTCGTGATCGCCACAAGCGTCAACGACGAATTGACCCTCGTCTACGACGAGAAGAATGTTCCGCCCGGGTTTTTCCCGGAAGCCCCTTGGGCCTGCGACGTGTCTTCTTCCAACGCCGCTGACCGCGTGATCAAGGACAAGGAACGGGACCTAGCCCGAACGTTACATGGTTGTCCGGTAGTCCGGATTGCTATTGATAGCGACGTCGAGTACGCCCTCCTTTGGGACGGCGATAAGACCGCCGCTGCCTCGTACACCGCCACGCTGGTTGGCGACGTCTCAGCCATCTACGGGGAGGCTCTCGATGGGCTCCAGTTGATCATCTCCTACTTCCGGGCCTGGAGCGCTCCTGACCCGTGGCACCAGCACTCGACATGCGCCCACATCGATGAGGTCAGGGCGTACGGGACTATCCCTCTTACGCCCTTGACCAG
>CAZQVD010000289.1:1227-1935 GCA_964596665.1 uncultured Dehalococcoidia bacterium | reverse complement strand
CGTGTGCAATCCATCGTCGCCGCCACCGCTGCGCACCTTCTCTACCGACACCGCCAACATGTCCTCTTCCCGCAAGATGTACGTCACCTTGATGTTGTCGCCTAGATCGGGGCTGGTATAGCGCACGGTCGTTATGGAATCGGGCTGTTCCTGACTCGCGTGGCCCGATCCGAGATCCCTCGCAGCGATGTGCAGGATCTCGAGATCAACGTCGCCGACCGAGGCGAACCGATGCGGCGCCCCGCGCGGAACATGCCCGTACTCGCCCACCGCGTGGCCCTCGCCATCGGTGAAGCGAGCGCGGCCGCTGAGCACCAGCCACAGACGCTCCGTGGCCGCATCCGTTCGCAGATCCGTCTCGTTCGCCTCGCGGACGACCTGTGCGCTGAAGTCCAACATCGTCGAGCCCGCCAACCGGGCGAACGCCTTCGATTCCGCTCCGATCAGCGCTCGCTCGTAGCTGAACCGCTTGAGTCCAGTACCCGTTGCCGCCTGCGTCATGTCGCGCGCCCCCGTTGCCCTGTGATTGCTAACGACGAGAAGGCCCTCTCGCGGGAGAAGGCCTCCTTGCCGGTCAACCGTTCCTAGCGAACATCCGTATCAACCGCCTCACGACCACCGATGTCCTTGACCTGTTGCCTGTCTTTCAGCGCCTCGTAGTTCACCCGCTCGTTCTTTTCCACGCGCACATCACGCGCCTGAACGTGC
>CAZQVD010000289.1:0-1217 GCA_964596665.1 uncultured Dehalococcoidia bacterium | reverse complement strand
ACGGCGTCGCCTGCGGAATGAAGATCCCCTCGTTCAGCGCCAAGTCATGCGTGTCCGATTCTTCGACGCCGTGGAATCGGGCCTCCCCTCCTAACACTAGCCACGCCGCATCGACGCCCGTATGCGCGTGCAGGTTCGTCCCGCCGCCGTCCTTGATCTTCTGGACGTCGATGCGCAGCAGGTCTTGTTTGTCCCACAGGCCCGTGGTCACCCTCGGAAACTCGTCGAACTCCGGGCTCACATAGCTGATCGCTTCCAAGGGCTTCGCGTGATGCTTAGTCACGTCCCGAATCTCAGTGACCGCGTGGTTCCGCACCTGGCGGGATCGCAGCGGCTGGAAGTTCAACCGGCGGTCGTTCGCTAGCACATTCTTCGCCGTGATGTGCAGGATCTCCAGATCGTCATCCGACGCGGACTCGAACCAGTACGGCGCAGCGCGCGGGATGCCCAGGCCCTCCAACGGGCCAAACTCGCCGAACAGGTGGTCCAGCCCGTCGTAGAACCGCACGCACCCCTTCAGCACCAGCCAAAGGCTCTCCGTGGCCGCATGCGCATGGAGGTTGGTGTCACCGCCCCCCTTCGCCCCCTGCGCGCCCATGCCCAACACCTCGGACCGGACCAGCCCCATCGTCACCTTCGGCCGGTCCTGTGGGACAGGCTTCGCGTAGCTGAACTTCTCCAGTCCCGGTTTCGTCGCCGTCTGCGTCATCCCGAACCTCCCTCGCTTTGCCGTCGTCGCAACTTACGCCGCGCCCGATAGCAGGTCAACGTGTGGGCACGCTCGTTGAGCGACAATGCAAGGAGCGCGATCGCCCATCGGCAGGCCGCTCGCCGGGCGCTGACCAGCTAGCGCCGCGATTGACGCTCCCTCTCGTCGCGTGTATCTTGACCTCAAGTTCCAGAGGCGGCGCGACGTTCAGACGGCTACCGATTCAGTCGGCGACAGACCGGAGGGGTGATGGCTGGTACAACCACCGCGGCAACGCTCGTAGGCACGAGACAGTTCGAGTTCCGAGAATACCAATTGCCCGAGATCGCTCCTGACGACGGCCTGCTCAAGGTCGAGGCCGGGGGCATCTGCGGTTCGGACGTCAGCACGTACCGGCGCGAGGTCGCTAAGCCGCGGATCATGGGCCACGAAAACGTGGGCGTGATCGCCGAGATCGGCAAACTCGCCGCTGAGCGCTGGGACGTCCAGGAGGGCGACCTCGTCATTC
>CAZQVD010000288.1:0-1944 GCA_964596665.1 uncultured Dehalococcoidia bacterium | reverse complement strand
GTGGTTCAGCTCCTCATTCTCACTGTTGCCATTTCGATAACTTAGATGGGGCACCCCACCGGCCGCGCGAAACAGTGCTGGATAGCTAGGTGTGGCTGGATGCCACGGGGGGGCTAGGACGGTCTAACCGTGAGGGGGGGCACCCGCCAGTGAGTGCCCCTCACCTTGCGGCTAATCGTAGACGGCGCTAAAGCGCTCCCGCTGTTCCGCACTACCCATGGCGAGAAGTGTCGAGCCCTTAACTAGCCGCTGGGCGGGGGGGAGATTTGTGACCAACTGCCCGTCCTTCTGGACGCCGATCATGTTCAGGCCGGTGCGCGCGCCGATCCCCGCGTCGGCAAGCGTCTTTTCAACGAGCGACTGCGGGAGCGGCACGTAGAAGAGATCAACGCCCTCGCCCAGCACGATGAGTTCCCGTCCCTGCACGATCGAGGACACCGTCTGCACCCCTAAGGACGCGTAGCTCAAGACGAAGTCGGCGCCGGCGCGCTGGATGGCCTCGACGTTTCGCTCGTGCGTGACCCGGGTAAGGATACGCGCGTTGGGATTGAGCCGCCGGCAGTACACCGTCAGGTAGACGTTCATCGCATCGTCGTGCGTCGTGAGCAGGATGCACGGCGTCTCGGCGATCCCCGCTTCGTCAAGTACGCGCCGGTCGGCGGCGTCGCCCAGAAACGACCGGTCGGGAATGCCCGCGATTTGCGGCTCCAGTTCCGGATCGCGTTCCACCATATGCACGGGGATTTCCCGCCGCTTGAGGGCCACAGCTGCGGCCCGCCCCACCTTGCCGCCGCCGACGATGAGCACCGGATTCGGATTGGGATCGTAAATCACGAGCACTTCATCCAGCTCCGAGATCTGCTCAGGTGTGCCGATCACGACCGGCACGCTGAGCGGCGAGAGTTCGAGATCCGGCCGAGAGGGCAGGAACCGCCCTCGCTCCCACACGCCGACGATCGTGGCCCCGGTAAACTCGCGCAGCCGTGTGTCGCGGATGGTCCGGCCCTGGAACGGCGTGTTGTGCACCGGGAACTCGGCTAGCAAGAGTTGATGGAACTTGCCGATCACGTTGGCGCGCGACGTCCCCGCGCTCACCCGGTTAGCGAGGTGCTCGCCGAGTTGGTGAATGAGCGGCAGCACGTTCGTGGCGCCGCTGAGTTCCAGCACGTCGATCGAGTCTTCCGCTTCGGCCAGCGCGACAACAGGCACCGAATCGGACAGCTCGCGCACGGTGAGGACAATGTTGGAGTTGACCGTGTCCGATGCGTTGGCCAGGACGAGGCGCGCTCGTGCCGCTCCGGCGGCTCGATAGGTGTCGACGGAGTCGATCTCGCCTGTGAAGACCGGCACGCCGACATCCTGCATATACATCGCACGGTCCGCGTCAGGCTCGATCACATAGACCGGCACATCCGCCAATTGAAGGTGGCGGATGAGCCCTGGTACAATTGGATCGTTGGCGCAAATCAGCACGTGACCCGCGAGACCTTCTGGTACCAACTGGAGCGAGTGGATGCGGCTGCGGCTCCGCTGCTCGAGCCACGGAGCGTACACAACTCGGATGAAGAGAAACGGGAGGATGATGAGGAGTAGCACCATGCCGGTCAGCAGCACGAGGGTGGTGAACGCGCGGCCCAGGTCGCTCTCGAACGTGATATCACCGAAGCCGAGCGTGCTCATCACGGTGAGCGCCCAATAGACTCCCGTGAACCACGAGTGGTCCTGACCTTCCCCCGCCATGATCACTTGGAACAGCCAGCCGTAGAGCAAAACGATCGCGACTAGGAGGGCCACGTATTTTACCAACGGCGCAAGCTGCCAACGCAGTTTAGTTTCCCCCGCGAGCAGCGTGGCCAGATGGGAGCCGGTGGTCTTCATACAGATATGTTAGAACGTGGACAGCCCGAGGGCGAGAATCGCCAATGTTTCTCCTACAGCACGGGA
>CAZQVD010000287.1:1223-2014 GCA_964596665.1 uncultured Dehalococcoidia bacterium | reverse complement strand
CACCAGTTACATCTCCACGCATGACGTGCTGCCGGTTCGTGGTATCCAGGTGGCGCGAGCACTGATCGACAAGGAGCAGTCGTCCCAGCAGATGCGCGATGCGCTCTTGGGGGCGCTCGGCAAGTACGACATGGATCACCTCAATGCCGACATGGCCCTCGCGCTGTCCATCTCTGGGCAGCCCGACTATGGGTACATCCGCAAGCTTGCGGAGTCGATCGCGGGCGTGGTCGACATGACAGAAGATCCCAGCGCGCCGCTGTTCGTGGTAGTCGACGTAGACGTTGCAAAATCACTCGGGGGTATCCTGCGTGAGGAGATCAAGCTCGACCGCGCGCTGATCGCAGTGGATGGCATCGACGTTGGTGACCTGGACTACATCGACATCGGAAAGCCTATGGGCGTTTCCGAGGTGATTCCGGTGACGGTCAAATCGCTGATATTCGCCCTACGGTCTGCTTCAGGCTAGGTGGCAACTCGGCGGCAAAGCAAGAGGCCGCCCTTCGCTCTAGCGAAGGGCGGCCTCTTTGTGCGCTCGTGCGTGTAGAGGTTACTTGAGGTTGGAGCGGAAGAAGTCCAGCGTCTTAGGCCAGGCGTCCTTCGCTGCCGCCTCGTTGTAGCTGCCGCGGACCTCGCAGAAGAAGCCGTGTCCGGCTCCGTCGTAGCGATGGTGCACGGAGTTCTTGCCCTTGGCATTGAGCGTGGCCTCGATCTGGTCGACCACCGCCGGCGGGATACCCCCGTCGTCGTTGCCCCAGAAGCCGATGAGCGGCACATTCAGGCCGTCCACA
>CAZQVD010000287.1:0-1213 GCA_964596665.1 uncultured Dehalococcoidia bacterium | reverse complement strand
CAGTTTGATCGAGCAACCGCGGTGCATCCGCGGGCGCGTCAGGGCGCGGCAACATGCCGCCACCGTAGAAGATCGCAGCGGCCTTTATCCCCGGCACGCTCGCGGCTGCCAGGTACGAAACCATGCCACCAAAGCAAAAACCGACGATACCGATGTTGTCCGCATCGACACCGGGCGTGTTCTTCAAACAATCGACTGTCGCGTTCAAGTCCGCAAGTATGTCGTCGTTCGAGAGCGCACCACGCAGGCCAAACGCGGTCTGCGTGTCTTCGAACGGCACCGTGACGTTCCGGCCCGCCCGGTGAAACAAGTCGGGCGCGGCGGCGAAGTAGCCCTCGGCCGCAAACCGGCTAGCCACGTCCTTCATGTGGTCGTTCACACCGAAGATCTCCTGGATTACGATCACTGCGGGTCTGTTGCCCGACCCCTCTGGAGCATCCGTGAAGATCGCCATTTCGCCATCGCCGACTTTGACGTCGACAACACCGCTTGTGGTTGCCATGCTCTCCCCTCCTGATTCGAATAGATGTGTGGGCGGATGCGCGCCGCACTTAGCTTATATCACCAACGCTACGCGAGCACCATGAAGCGGATCGCGGGCAGCCCCGAGCGAAGACTCGCCGTTGGCAAGTGCGCGCCCACAATCCGCTCCGGAGGCCGCGATGCCAGACGCACGTCGCCACCTAGCGGCTCGCGGATCCGACAGGTAGCATGCGGACGAACACCACGTTAGAGGAGTGCCCATGAGCCTGCGACGGACCGATGACGAGCGCGAGCTTCTCTCGAGGGCAGCCCGCGTATTGCCGGGCGGCACCCTCGGCAATGTCCGGCTCGACGACGGATACGCGTTCGTGGTCCGCGAAGGACGCGGATCAAAGATCTGGGATATCAGCGGCAATGAGTACATCGACTACCTGCTCGGCTCCGGCCCCATGGTGCTGGGGCATGCGCACCCGGCGGTGATCGAGGCGGCCGAAGAGGCGATGCGCAAAGGAACGACGTTCTTCGCGCAGAACGAGTACGCGATCGCGCTAGCGGAGAAGATCACCGAAGCGGTGGCCTGCGCGGAGCAGGTGCGCTTCACCACCAGTGGAACGGAGGCCACGTACAACGCCCTGCGCGTCGCCCGTGCCTTCCGCAAGCGCGACAAGGTGCTGAAATTCGAGGGCGGTTTCCATGGGATGCACGACTACTCGCTGATGAGCCTATCGCC
>CAZQVD010000286.1:0-2053 GCA_964596665.1 uncultured Dehalococcoidia bacterium | reverse complement strand
GGCCCTCGGTCCACCGTCATTGGTGGCGGCGAACAGGGTTCGGCCGCCGAATATCCAGGTCCGACCGTTGCAGATGTTGCGACCGCTACGGACCTGGAAGCCGTGAATCGTGATCGGTTCACCGACTTGGAGCGACTGGCTCGTCCAGCCCAGGCGCATGAGGCTGTTCGGATTGTCGCCCTCACACTCCTAGGCCACGACCTGTTCATCGGGCTGGGTCACGTTCAAGTAGATCCAGATGTGCGGGTTTTGCCACTCGATCTTGGTCACGGTGCCTTCCAGGGTCACCGGTCTGTTGGCGTCAAACTGCGCGGCGAAGGAGTGGTGTGCGAGCGCCGAAGGGACGGCCACCAGCATCGTGAGGGCTGCCGTGGCGGAGATCCTTAACGCGCGCATGACGTACCTCCCTGCGAACGGCCTTGACGATAGATTATTGAGAGATTTTTCCCAACCCTCCGGACGCAGTCAAGTGCGAGCGATGCGTTGCGCAGGTCGAAGAGCCTTCTGGAATCAACACGTTTACCAAGTTGATGGGGCAGCGGTGAGGAACTGATCACCTCGCGCGCAGGCAGGAGCGCTTGCATGTGGGATGGCAGGACACACCGTCATCCCCGGCCCGTCGCGGGCCATCCACCCATCGCCGTTGCGACGGACCCCGTCGAGGTGACCACAGAGCTCGCTGCCGGTTGGACGTGCCGTGGTCGGTGGCTGCGGTAGGTGTAGGGCCACGACCAAGTCCAGGTGAGGCACCCACGTAACTAACCCCCGTTCCCGTTGAATCGCCCGTGTTCGTCGTCGCCGCGCTCGCTGCACGCCACCCGTTGTGCCATTGACTGACCGCAAGCCCGACGCCCTCGCCTCGTCCCCTGCGAGCCGGCCCGGCATCTCCCCTATTTCTTTCCTAGAAGATCCGCAAGCCCCCGCATTGAACCCCCGGCCAGCCAGCGGTAGGATCGGCGTTCTGTGGGTGGAAGACGATAGCAGATATTGGAGGCCCCTCAAGGTCGTTAGGCCGCGACCCGATCGGGTCGGCCGCGCGCCGCCTTCCAAAACAGCACGGCCGATCCAACGAATAGCGCAACGAAGAATCCGTTAATGGTCACGATCTCCAGCGGCCCGCTATACGGGGAACCCATCCGCCCGACCAGCGCGATCACGGCAACCAGCGTCTGAGCGAGCGCCGTCGCGAACAACGCACGCGCCATTCCTTCGGGTTTGAAGCGCGCGATGATGGCACCGATTGCTCCGACAACGAGCACCCCGCCATACATCAGGTTAGCCTCGTTGTCCTCGGACCCGATGATGCCGACGGCACCGTTCACCCAGCCGAGGAGCAACGCTGAGCCGAGCGCAAGACCGACGGCGGCTCGGTATGCGGCTTCGCCGGTCTTCCTTGATGCCAGTTCAACAGCGATACCAACTCCGATGAGCAGGGCCCCGGTCTGAGCGAGATTGTCCACCCAGCTCACTTCACCGATGAACTGCTTCGCAACCAGGGCCAGCAGCAGCATGAACGCTCCGGCGGCCCAGCCGGCTATCCTCCAGCGGCTCCAGCGCCGTCTGCCACCCTTCTCCGCATTTCCTGCCATTGTTCTTACGTCCGAAGCCATGTCCAGGGTTCGCACACCTTCTTGTAGAAGTATGCTTGGCAACGCAAAGTGAGGCAAGACTAAGATGGTTTTCTGCATCGGCTGGACTCTTCCGTGCGCGGCCCAGACCAGGGCCGCCGAGCGCACGAACCTCTCGTCGCGCACAATCGGTTCAGCTCAGGAGTCACCTCAACCCGTCGCGTCCTGGTCTGGACGCAGCGTGAAGGCGTCGAGGCCAGGGGCGCTAGGCTGGCGGCCCACCAGGGGAATTGCCAGGCAACGGACAGTCTTGGCGCGTCATACGCCGCTGGCCGCGGCGTCGTACAGGACTACGTGCAAGCGTATATGTGGCATACCATCGCGGCCCGTGAGTCAACTCGATTTGCAATGATCCGCGAGCACTGTCAGATCCGGCCAGCCAAAGGCCCCATGGAACTCACCGCGCTCGTTGACGATGCGCTGTC
>CAZQVD010000285.1:609-2064 GCA_964596665.1 uncultured Dehalococcoidia bacterium | reverse complement strand
GCTCCTCCTCGTGGGCTCGATCTACACGTTCGCCGCGTTCGACTACGGAGCCGGGAGCGCGACGTTCCAGCTGCTGCGCACGTACCCGTGGGTGGAGCAGCTGGGCATCGACTTCCGGCTGGGGGTCGACGGCATCGCAGTGCCCATGGTGCTACTCACGGGCATCGTGAGCTTCGCGGCAACCATCATAGCGGCGAACCGTGACGAGGACCCGAAGAGCTACTACGTGCTGCTCTTCCTGCTTATCGCGGGCGTGTACGGGACGTTCGTTTCGCTCGATCTCTTCTTCCTGTTTTTCTTCTACGAGCTCGCCATCGTGCCCATGTACATGCTGATCGGCATCTGGGGCAGCTCGACCACGTTCAAAGATTTCGTGCGGACGAAGGAGTACGGCGCGCTGAAGCTCGTGCTGATGATTGTGGCGGCAAGCGTGCTCGTGTGGATCGCCATCATCGTGATCTACGTCGAGGACGGCAGCCGGACGTTCAACATCATCGCGCTCGCCGCGTCCGCCCAGGATGGTGGGTTCTCGGAGGGCTTCCAGCGGGCCGTGTTCCCGCTGGTCATGATTGGGTTCGGTCTGCTGGCGGGCATGTGGCCCTTCCACACCTGGTCGCCGGACGGCCACGTCGCCGCGCCAACGTCCGTGAGCATGCTGCACGCGGGCGTCCTGATGAAGCTCGGCGCCTTCGGCATCATCCGCGTGGGCATGACGATCCTGCCGTCCGGCATGGAAGACTGGGCGTTGGCGCTGTTCATACTGGGAACGATCAACGTCATCTACGGCTCGATCTCGGCGCTGGCGCAGCACGACCTCAAGTACATCATCGGTTACTCCAGCGTCAGCCATATGGGTTACGTGCTCATGGGCATCGCAACGATGGAGACGCTCGGCGTGACGGGCGCGACGCTCCAGATGTTTTCCCACGGCATCATGACGGCCCTCTTCTTCGTCATCGCCGGGGCGATCTACGAGCGTGCGCACACGCGCGACACGCTGATCCTCAACGGGTTGGCGTCGCGTATGGGTTGGACGACCGCGTTCTTTCTCATCGCGGGCCTCACCTCGCTCGGGTTGCCCGGATTCAGCGGGTTCATCGCCGAGCTCCTCGTGTTCATCGGTGCGTTCCGCACGGAGCCGATCCTTGGCGCGCTGGGCGTGCTCGGCGCCGCCATCACCGCTGTGTACATCCTGCGGCTGGTCGCGCGCATGTTCTTCGGGCAACGCGATCGGAAGTGGGATGACATGCCGGACCTGGGATTCAAGGAGATCGTCGCGAGCGGTGTCCTGGTCATCCCCATCGTTTTCGTCGGCGTGTATCCGGCGCCGCTGCTCGACGTGATCCGCCCAGGCGTGGCCGCCGTCCTCGCGGGGCTGGGGGGCTAGCGCATGAACGTCGACTTCACGCTGCTGATCCCCGAGTTCATCCTGGCGGGTGTTGGGCTCCTCGTCCT
>CAZQVD010000285.1:0-599 GCA_964596665.1 uncultured Dehalococcoidia bacterium | reverse complement strand
CTCGTAGACATGGTGCTCCCCACCCGGTGGGAGCACCGCCGCAACGCGGTTACGGCCACGACCGCAGCGGTGGGACTGGCGGCGGTTTTCGCCGTGGCCCTGGTCACTCAGACCGACACGCGAACATTCTTGTACGACCGGCTCCTGTACGTCGACCGCTACTCGCTGCTGTTCAAGGCACTGTTCACCGGCGTCGGCTTCGCGGTCGTCCTGATGTCGGTGGATTACGTGGGCAGGAAGATGAGCCACCCTGGCGAGTACTACGCGCTCGTCGTGTTCGCCGTGCTGGGCGCGGACCTCATGGCGAGCTCCGGCGAGTTGCTGACCGCCTTCATCTCGATCGAGTTGCTGTCGTTCTCGCTGTACGTGCTGGTCGCGCTGGCCCGTGGGGACCGCCGCTCGGCAGAGGCGTCCACCAAGTACATACTGCTGGGCGCGATCTCCTCCGCCGTTATGCTTTACGGCATCAGCCTGCTGTACGGAGCCATAGGCGCGACGGCGTTCCCGGCCATGACCCCGCATCTTGGTGCGATCATGCCGTTGACCGTGATCGGCGTGGGCGAGCCCTCGTAGACGTCGGGGGCCCAAAGGTGGAACGG
>CAZQVD010000284.1:1309-2066 GCA_964596665.1 uncultured Dehalococcoidia bacterium | reverse complement strand
CCCAAAGAGATGCTGCCACTGGTGGATCGCCCGGTGATCCAGTACGCGGTGGACGAGGCGGTCGCAGCGGGGATCGATCGCGTGGTGCTCGTTACGTCGGCCGGAAAAGAGGCGATGGAGGCGTATTTCAGCGTGCTCCCTGAGCTCGAGGAAACGCTTGCACGCCGCAAGAGCCCCAAGCTCGCCGAGGTCCAGCGAGTCTCGCGGATAGTCACATTGGAGACGGTGATTCAAGAAGAGGCGCTGGGCCTCGAGCCCGCCGAGGTTAGCCTCGATCGCCGCATCCTTGCCGGCCTTGAGCACCTTCTCGTTGACCTCGCTGCGGACTTTCTCAACGACTTCCTCGATGCGGCTCGGGTGCATGCGGCCGTCGGCGATGAGCCGTTCATCGTGTACCTGCCTGACGAGATTTTTCGGGGTGCGCCGACCGCGACGCAGCAAGTGCTCGCCGCGTTCGACGAGCTCGGTACCAGCGTCATTGGCGTAAAGGACGTGCCGCTGGACGACGTGGAGCGCTACGGCGTAGTGGCCGGCGAACGCATTTCCGCCACGCACCTAAGGCTCACGCATACTGTGGAGAAGCCGAAGAAGAGCGAGGCGCCATCGACGCTGGCTATCTTCGGGCCGTATGTGTTCACGCCGGCGATCTTTGATTGCCTGGCGTCGATCAAAACAGGCGCCGTTGACGAACTGCAATTGACAGACGGCATCGACCTGCTGGCCCGCTTTCTGGAGTTGCGGCCATGATCGTCTTTCC
>CAZQVD010000284.1:0-1299 GCA_964596665.1 uncultured Dehalococcoidia bacterium | reverse complement strand
GTACACGCGCGCACGCTGGACGTACGCCGATACGACGCCGGGACGCCGCTGGGCCTGCTGCAGACGGCGGTGGAGCTCGCGCTGGAGCATCCGGACTACGCCGACGAGGTGCGGGCGTGGATTCACGAGTTGGCTCAGCGCAGCGAGTAACGATTCACGAGGAGAGGCCGATGGCGCTGAAATTGGGACTCCAGACCGGCCAGCAGGACTGCACCTACGAGGAGCTTCGCCGCCTGTGGAGATTGGCTGATGAGTCCGGGTTCTACTGGATCTCCATCTGGGACCATCACTTCGAGTCGCCGCCGGTGAACGGCCAGCGCCCCGCGTTCGAGACGGTTGCAATCATGAGCGCCCTGGCCCTCGAGACGACGAACGTGCGCGTGGGATGCTTGGTGTTTTCGCCCGCCTACCGCAACCCGGGGCTCATCGCCAAGTCGGTGACGACCATCGATCACCTGAGCGGCGGACGCGCGGAGATCGGGCTGGGTGCAGGATGGCATGAGCCCGAGTACAAGGCGTTCGGTTTCGACTTCCCGCGGCCGGGCGTGCGGGAGGACCAACTGGAGGAGACGGCGCAGGTCGTGCGGATGATGCTGCACGAGGGCAAAGCCACGTTCGACGGCGCACACTTTCAGATGGTGGACGCGTTCAACGAACCGCGGCCCCTGCAAGACAAGATGCGCATTTGGATCGGGGGCGCTGGGGAGAAGCGGACGATCCCCGCGGCGGCGAAGTACGCTGACGCGTGGAACGGTGCGTACGTGGCGCCTGACGTGTTCGCGCGCAAGCTTACGATCGTCGGCGCGGCTTGCGAGGCGATCGGCCGCGAGCCGTCGTCCATGGACAACGCCGTCAACCTGGGTTTTTACATGGGCACAGACGAAAAATCAGCCGACGCCAAGCGGGGGCAGCTGCCCTGGGGGAAGAACGACCCGCGCTATCACGGGCAAATCTTGGGCACCGCGCCAGAGGCGATCGCGCGGATCGGCGAATACATCGACGCCGGGGCTCAGCAGATCAACCTGGCCATGCGCGCGCCGTTCGACTGGGAGGCCTTTCAAGCGTTCATCGAAGAGGTGATGCCCGCGTTCAGTGAGTAGCGCTTAGCGGATGATCTTGTTGCGATTCTCGAAGTAGTCGGCGACGACGTAGGTACCAAGGTCCTCGGGCGAGGCGATGAACGCGCGTCCATGGTTGACCTTGGTCATCATCTTCACGAACTCCAACAGCGAGGGGCTTTGGTCGAGCATGAAGGTGTTGATGGTGATGTTGTCCCGGGTGCAGCGCTGCACCTCCTTC
>CAZQVD010000283.1:1695-2079 GCA_964596665.1 uncultured Dehalococcoidia bacterium | reverse complement strand
GAGCGGACGCGCGGCCGGGCACAGCTTCGGCATCATGCGCGATTCGTTCAGCAGGGGATGCGAGCCGCCGTACATCGTGGCCTCGGTGGAGCTGGAGGAGCAGGCGGGCCTGCGCCTGACGACTAACATCGTGAACTGCGGCGTGGGAGACGTGTACATCGGCATGGCGGTGAGCGTGATCTTCGACCGGCGCGACGACGACATCGGCGTGCCGCTGTTCGAGCCGCGAGGGTAGCCGCCATGGACATCAGCGCGCGCAACAAGACCGCGATCGTGGGGGCGGGGAATACGAGCACGAGGATTCCGAGTGCGAGAAGGACTCGTCTCCCACCCCGGCGGAAAACGGAGATGATTTCGAAGCCAGTAACGACTGCTCCACCATCA
>CAZQVD010000283.1:0-1685 GCA_964596665.1 uncultured Dehalococcoidia bacterium | reverse complement strand
GGGGGAGCCGCCGTGGCCATCAGCGCGCGCAACAAGACCGCGATCGTGGGGGCGGGGTACACCGAGATCGTACGCAACCCGGAGCGCAGTCTAGGGAGCTACGCGGTGGAGGCGGCGCTCAATGCCATCGACGACGCGGGGCTCACGACGAAGGAGATCGACGGATATTCCGGCACACCGAAGGCGGCGAACGCATCGGCCTTCCACTGGGACGGCGTTGACGAGGTGACCGACCGTTACATGGCCCAGGCCCTCGGACTCGGACTGCGCTGGTCGCGCGACCTGAACCGGGGAGGGGTGGCCGACGGCATCGTCGCGGCCGTGGAGGCTCTGCTCACCGGGTCGGCGAACTACGTCCTGTGCGTGCGCGCCATGTACGACCGCCCCGGCACGCGCTACGCGCAGCGCGATTCGCTGGTGGCCGGCGGCCCAGAGCAGTTCACCGCACCCTACGGACTCGGCAACGGCGCCAGCGCCATGTGGCTCGCCCGCTACATGCACGACTACGGAGCCACGAAGGAAGATCTGTTCCACGTGGTCAAGACGCTGCGCGACCACGCTCAGCTCAACCCTTACGCGTTCTGGAATGGGAAGACGATCACCGAGGAGCAATATCTCGGTGCCCGGCTGATCGTGGAGCCCATGTGCCTCTTCGACTACGACATACCGGTGACAGGCGCGGGTGCCGTCGTACTGACGACCGCAGATCGCGCCGCCGCCCTACCCCACAACCCCGCCTTCGTCGCGGGCTACGCCAACAGCCGCGAGCCGGGGCAGGCGGTATTCGATGCGTCGGGTATCGGACGCGACGAGGTGCAAGCGGCGCAGCTCTACGACGGCTTCGTTCAGTTCATCTGGCACTGGCTCGAGGTGCTGGGCTTCTGCGGACGCGGCGAGGCCCACGCATTCGCGCGCCAGGGCAACATCGCCCTTGGCGGTGCGCTGCCGGTTACCACATTCGGCGGAAGCCAGGGCGAGGGCCGCCTCCACGGCATGGGCCACGTCCGCGAGGGCGCCATGCAGGTGATGGGCCGAGCCGGCGAGCGCCAGGTGCCGGGGCTGCAGAACTGCCTTGTCGCGCTCGGCATCGACACGGTGCCGGGCTACTCGATCATGCTTTCGGCTGGGTAACACCCGCCTGCTACCGACCGTTTGCGGCGACTTGGAGGTGTGCATGCCCTACGCAGAGTTCCGTGGAGCGAATCTCTGGTATGAAGACTCGGGCGGTGCCGGCACACCCGTGCTCTTCGTGCACGCCCATACGGGAAACACCGAGGCCTGGGTGCACCAACTACCCACGTTCACCGGCGCCGGCTACCGCTGCGTCACGTATGACCGTCGGGGTTGGGGCCGCTCCAAAGACACCTCGGATGAGCACCAGGTCGATTATGCCATCGACGACTTGCACGCCTTGGTCCAGCACCTGGGTCTCAGCCGCTTTCATCTGGTGAGCACGGGAGGCGGCGGGTCCATCGCGCTCGACTATGCGGTGAGCTACCCGGAAGGACTGCGGAGCATGGTCGTCTCCTGCAACGGAGGGGGGCACCTCGATGACCCTGAATATAAGGCGCTCGGGAGCAAGTATGGGCGAATCCCGGAGTTCCAATCATTGCCGGCGTGGTTCCGGGAGATCGGCCCGACGTACCGGGTGGCGAACCCCGAGGGCGTCGATCGTTGGGTCCAGA
>CAZQVD010000282.1:0-2101 GCA_964596665.1 uncultured Dehalococcoidia bacterium | reverse complement strand
CGTTGTAGTACCAATACTGACTTCAATATCAAGGTACTTCGAAATCATGAAAACAGCGGAGTCAGTTACTCATTAAATAAGGGAGTAGAAGCGAGTAGCGGGAGTTTTATTGCCCCCGTAGATCATGATGATCCTGTCGTCCTCGCGCATCAGACGCTCCAGCGTCTGTGTGACCGCCTGCGCGTACGTCATCTTGGTCATGCGCGCTCTACGCGTTGGCCGGCGCCAGCTTGAGCTGCGACAGGACACTTGCCACCAGCTTGTCCGCCGTCGGCCGGATGAACGCCTCCATGGGTGGAGAGTAGGGGATGCATACGTCGGGCGGGGACACGATATTGATCGGCCCCTTCAGCGAGTCGAAAGCCTCCTCAACGATGAAGGACGAGATCCCGGATGCAACGTTGTTGGACCGATGGCCCTCGTCGCCGATCGTCACGAACCCCGTCTTGGCGACCGATGCGAACAGCGTCTCCTTGTCCAACGGCACCAGAGACCGGATGTCCACGACCTCGACGTCAACCTTGTGGTCATTCTTGAGTGTCTCCGCCGCATCGAGCGCACGGTGCACCATGATGGAGCTTGCGATGATGGTCGCGTCCTGGCCCTCACGCTTCACGTCCGCTTTGCCCAGCGGTATCACGTAGTCCTCGTCCGGAACCTCCCACTCGATGTTGTCCGTGAACGAATGCGAGATGAAGAATGTCGGGTTCGGGCTCGCGAACATTGACGGCAGCATCCCCTTCACGTCGGCGGCCGTTGCCGGCATCGTGATCTGCAGGCCCGGCGTATTCCACAGCATGCCCTGCACGTTGTGGCTGTGCTGCGACCCGTTGGCCGATCGGATACCAGAGGCGATGTGGAACACGATAGGGATCGGCCGCTCTCCTCCCGTCGTGTAGTAGTACTGCGGCGCCTCGTTGATCACGTGGGCCCAAGCCTGGAACATCCAGCTGCCGATGCCGAAGTTGACCAGCGGCTTCATCCCGGCAACGGCCGCGCCCGTGCCCGCACCGCCGTAGCCCAGCTCCGCGATCGGCATGCCGAAGCCACGGTGGTGAAGGTCGTCCGGCAGCTTGAAGGGCAGCGCCTCGCCGATGCCCGGATAGATCATGATGATGCGGTCGTCCTCGCGCATCAGCCGCTCCAGCGTCTGCTTGACGGCTTGCGCATACGTCATCTTCGTCATGAGTTCGTGCTCCTGGTTCCGTTGATTTCCATGGGCGCCTAGAAGGGTGCGTACACCCGCTCGAGCGCCTCTTCAGGCCTCGGCAGAGGACTCTCCCGGGCGAACTTGGTCGCCTCGGCGATCTCCACCATGATCTCCTTGTCGATGCCGAGCACCTCTTCGGCGCTGAGCACCTCGCCGATCACCAGTTCCTGAGCGAAGCGCGAGACCGGGTCGTGCAGCGAGTACCACGAGACGCCCGCGTCGTACGGACGCAGGCCGACGGCTGGCTCCAGGTTCGTGAATCCCTCCGGCAGCTCGACCGTATCCATGTGGCCGGCCTGGCTCGGGTACGTGCGTACCTCGATGAAGCTCGGTCCGCCGCCCCTGCGTGCGCGGTCGATTGCGCGGCTCGCGGCCCGGTACAACACGCCCGAGTCCATGCCGTCCACGATCGACACCGGGATGTCGAAAGCCAACGGGACCCGGTTCCCGCCCGTGTGGCCCGTGCGCCAGCCGGGCATGTCTGGGTCCAGGAATCCGTTGTTCTCGCATATGTACACCACCCCAAGTTGGTGCACCGTCGCGACCTCCAGCGACTCGTAGAACGCGCCCTCACCCACCGAGCCGTCGCCGAAGAACGGGAAGGCCACGTCGTCGGTGCCCTTCGCCTTCGAGGCCAGCGCCGCACCCGTGGCGACCGGGATCATGCCCGCCACCATCGCCGACGTCGGCACCACGTTCAGCCCCGGCGCGTTGATGTGGAAGCTCCCGGCGTATCCGTGGTTCGAGCCCGTGGATTTGCCCAGGCACTCCGCCATCAACAGCTTCGGGTCCAGCCCGCGGGCCAACATCACGTGGTGGTTGCGGTGCGTCGCGCCCATCCAGTCGGTGGGCCGCGCGGCCTCGTTGATCACTGCGGCCGTCACCTCCTGG
>CAZQVD010000281.1:0-2138 GCA_964596665.1 uncultured Dehalococcoidia bacterium | reverse complement strand
TTATTTGGTCGCCGAAAATCAAAAGCAGTGGCGCCCGCGAGTGGGACGCCGCGCATCCGCAGTGAGTCACCGCGTTAACGTCTGAGCCGCAGTTTCGTGGGTGGGATGGCCCACGGAGCGGTTTCCACCTAGTACCCCCCTCCGCCTCATCCGATGCTGTCGTCAGGACAGCAGCCAAGCGTGACTTCATGCGAGTCAGGCCACATCGGCTATAGACAGGCAGTCGTGGTGTACGTACAATGTAAGACATGGGCAAGGATGAACGGATCAACTTCCGTCTCGGGTCTGAGCTTCTGCACGCCCTCCGCCGCTATGCCGGCCGCTACGAACGCTCCGAGGCCGATGTGATCCGGGAGGCGCTGTGGGCGTATCTGGAAGCGAAGGGCCACGGCCCAAAGAGAGGACAACGACGACGATAACCGCTACGTAGAAGCGGGACGCCGGTCTGCGCGAACAGACCAGCGCCCCTGAGCACGTCAACCGCTCACACGGCTGACGGCCTGCCACGAATCATACCTGTGCAGTCCGTTGGCCTCCCCATGGAGGTCAAAATGTTGCCATCAACCCACCGTGCGGCTCTGTACGCACGGGTCTCGACCCACGACCAGGAGCCGGAAAACCAGCTCGATGAACTGCGGCGCTATGCCGCGGCTCGACAATGGGCGGCTGTCGAGTATGTGGACCAAGGTATTAGCGGAAGCAAGGACCGCCGCCCCGCTTTGGACCGCCTTGTGGCAGACGCCACGCGTAGGAAAGTTGACACCGTCATTGTGTGGCGGTTGGACCGGCTCGGACGAAGCCTGAAGCACCTAGTGACGCTGCTCGACGAGTTCCACGCCGTCGGGGTGGGCTTCGTGTCGCTGGGGGAAGGGATTGACCTCCAAACCCCGGCGGGACGGCTCCAGCTTCACATTCTGGCCGCGCTAGCCGAATTTGAACGGGCGCGGATCACCGAACGAGTCACTGCGGGGCTCGCCCGTGCGAGACGGAACGGCACCAGGCTCGGACGACCACACAAGATCGTCCCTGAGAGCGTCCTCAGCTCGGTCAGGGGGCTTTCCGTGCGGGAGGCCGCCCGGCGGCTTGGTGTCTCGCCAGCTACTGCTCATCGGTGGCTGTCTCAGAAAACCCCACCGACTTTCGCCTAACTGAGCAACGAAATTACTAGAGAAATTGGACCCCACACTGGGGTCCAGCTTGTCTCAGAAAACATCCGTTTACTGGGACACACCGGAAGAACGATCGCTGCAATAAGGAGTGCTCTGCTGGATAATGTTCGTTCAAGAACAGCATGGCGCTCACAGCGAACGACCTGCAGCCGAGATTATGGGACGCCGCGAACATCCTGCGCGCCTCGGCGGTCGATCGGACCGACTGGAAGGGCTACATCCTGCCGCTGCTCTTCTTCAAACGCATTTGTGACGTTTGGGATGAGGAAACGGCCGACGCCGTCGAGACCTACGGCGACGCCGACCCCTCACAGTTCCCCGAGGTGCACCGATTCCAGGTGCCAGAGGGGTGCCACTGGCGAGATATCCGCGAGACGCCCACCAACGTCGGCACCACGCTGCAGCACGCGCTGCAGGAGGTCGAACGGGTCAACCCCGATACGCTCTACCGCGTCTTTGGGACCGCCGATTGGGGCAACAAGGAGAAGTTCACGGACGAACTCCTGAAAGATCTGATTGAAGGCTTCTCGTCGCTCTCCCTCGGAAACACCGCTGTCAGCACGGATGTCCTGGGTGACGCCTACGAGTACCTCGTGGGCAAGTTCGCCGACGTCACCCGCCGCAACAAGGCCGGCGAGTTCTACACCCCCCGCAGCGTGGTGCGGATGATGGTCGAGATCCTCGACCCCAAGGAAGGCGAGTCGATCTACGACCCCGCCTGCGGCACCGGCGGCATGCTGCTGGCCGCGATCGACCACGTGACGCACAACGGCGGCGACCCGCGGACCTTCTTCGGCAAGCTCTACGGTCAAGAGAAGAACCTCACGACCTCTTCGGTTGCTCGCATGAATCTCGTCCTCCACGGCATCGAGGACGTGCAGATCGTTCGTGAGGATACCCTCCGGAAGCCCGCCTTCACTGACGGGGCCGGCGGCCTCGCCACCTTCGACTGCGTGATCGCCAATCCCC
>CAZQVD010000280.1:0-2148 GCA_964596665.1 uncultured Dehalococcoidia bacterium | reverse complement strand
ACCCGGAAAGTGACCTGCCGAGCTTCGTCAAGATCGGGAGCGGTAGCGGCGTCTACGGAGCGGGCTATCTTGGCCCGCAGTACGATCCGTTTGTGGTGGCCGACGACGGCAAACTTCCGGGGTTTGCCAATCCTTCCGTAGCGGCGGAGATTCAGGGCCGTCGTGGTGAGCTGCTGAGCTTCATGGAACAGCGATTCGCCGAGCAGCGTCCCGGCGATCCGTTCGCGTCACACCGCACGGCCGAATTGAAGACGATCCGCCTGATGCGAGCCCGCCAAGCCTTCGATGTCAGCGCCGAGTGGGAAAAAGCCAAGGACCGCTACGGCGACAGTCAGTTCGGCCGCGGTTGTTTTACGGCCCTGAAGCTCGTCGAGGCCGGCGTATCGTTTGTGGAGGTCGGCCAAGGAAACCACGACACCCACATGAGTAACTTCCCCATCTCCAAGTCGCTTTACTCGAACATGGATCCTGCCTGGGGTTCGCTTCTGGACGATCTGACGCAGCGTGGCTTGCTCGAGGACACGCTGGTCGTGTGGACGAGCGAGTTCGGCCGTACGCCGGCGATCAACGTCCGAGCGGGCCGGGATCACTTTGGCCGAGCGTGGACGGTCGTCCTCGCCGGTGGCGGCATCAAGGGTGGTCAGCATTACGGTTCCACCGACCGCGATGGCTTCGAGGTCGCGGAGAATCCGGTCAGCGAAGCGGACTATCTCGCGACCATCTACAGGGCGATGGGCGTTGACCATCGGGCCAAGCACTATCTTGGCACACGCCCCATCTGGGCCACGGAGGAAGGATCCAAACCAATTAAGGAATTGTTGGGATAGTGTGTGAGCCGAATGGCGCTAGCCACCGGTTCCGGTCAATACCGGCGGCTAGCGGCTTGCCGCCCACAAGACGACCGCCAATATCGACGAGGTCACTATGAACGAAACATTCGCCAACGCCAAAGTAATCCACACGCTCCCCTGGAATAGCGACATGGTTTTCGCCGTTGCGTTCATCGGCAACGACAAAGTCGCGGCCGCCAACCGACGCGGCGATATCCTGATCTGGAACCTGCCCGCGACAGGCGACAAGAGCCCCGATCCGGTTCGGCGGCTGGTCGGACACACCCGGGCGATCAATTGCCTCCTGCTCAGTCCCGACGGCAAGACGCTGATCTCCGCGGGTAACGATCGCACCGTGAAGTTCTGGGACGCCGCGCTGACCACCGGCGAACCGGGTCAGGTCGTCCTGAACGACGGCTTCGTCCGCAAAAATCAAGGCGGCACGATGGGACTGAAAAAGATTTCGGATCCACCGCCGCCCGTCACGGCGGACGTCGTCGTGCAAAAGCCGCTCCGCGAACTGACGGCGCACAAAGACTGGATCTGGGGCCTCGCCCTCTCCCGTGACGGCAAAACGCTTGTCACGGGCGACGACTCCAGCGAGGTGATCGTATGGGACACGCAGACGGGCGCGCAGCAGCATCGCTGGAAGGTAAAGCTGTGGGTTCGCGCGCTGGACATCTCCCCGGACGGCAAGACGGTGGTGACGGCGGAGAACTTTCCCCAGTTGAAGTTCAAAGAATCCGATGCCGGGGTCCGCGGCTGGGATATTCAGTCCGGCGAGCTGAAGTTCGACGTGAGCGAAGAGCTGAAGTTCGAGATGGCCGCGGTTCGGTTCTCCGACGACGGCAAACACCTGGCGATCTGCCAGGGCACCATCGACCGCGGAGACAACGAAGGAAAGGTGTTTTTGCTCGATCCTGGCACAGGCAGGAAACTCCGCGAACTGACCCCGCCGCATCACAACGGGGCGACCGATCTCGCCTTCCACCCGGACGGTGAGCACCTGTTCACGTCCGGCCGCGACCGACTTGTGAAGATCTGGCGGCTGAGCGACGGGAAGCACGTCCGCAGCCTCGGCGAAGAGAAGAAGGATCAAAGCGAATCGCTGCTCGCAATTTCGATTACCCCCGACGGCAGGCTGCTGGCCGCTGCTGATGGGAAGGGGCAGGTGGTGGTCTACGAGCTCGACCCAAGTTCACAAGAACAACCCTCAACAACGTAAACGGAGTTAACCTATGCTGTCCACGATCATGCACGTGCAGTTCGACATCGGCGAACTGCGGTTCACCCGTGGCATCCCTGGCGGCGTGCAAAA
>CAZQVD010000279.1:0-2176 GCA_964596665.1 uncultured Dehalococcoidia bacterium | reverse complement strand
CGTCCCATGAGGCGAGCGCCACTCTCAGCCAGCCTCGAGTTGACACACCTGTCGAGCCAGGCGCTCCACCTCCTCCTGGTCACCTTCCTGCTTCGCCTTCACTCGGCGCACCGCGAACTCCTTTTGTGGCCCAGGCGCTGTACGAAGGTCCCGGCGGCGGCAAGCTAGCCCCTGAGCCCCCGCGCCGCTCGACCTGAAGGCGGAGACCGACGGACGCTGAGCGGTAGGGGGGCCGAACCGCCCGAGCTACTCGGGCGGTTCGTCTCCGGCCGGGTAGACGAGCATCGCGAGTGACTCCGCGACCATGGCAGGCTTCTCTCCGCCCTCGACCTCGATGGTGTGCTCCGTCTTGATGACGAAGCGATTGTCACCTGCGCTCCGTACCTTTACCACCTGCATTCGGTCACGAATGCGCCCACCCACAGGCACGGGAGCCATGAGCCGGACTCGATCGAGTCCGTAGTTGAGCACGTATTGCAAGCCCTCCGGATACTGCCACTCCGGGGTCGATCGCATGAAGTGACTGAGCATGGAAATCGTCCAGAAGCCATGCGCGATGGTACCACCCGCCGGCCCCTCGAGCCGGGCGCGCTCGGGATCGATGTGCAGCCAGTTCCAGTCACGGGTGGCGTCGGCGAACTGATCGATCGTCTTCTGCTCGACATCGAGCCACTCGGACACGATCGGCTCCCTTCCTACGCTGTCCCAGATTTGCTCGGATGTATAGCTCTGCGGTGCACTCATCATTCACCTCCGTCTGGCCACTGAAGCACTGACATCAGGTCGCGATGGCCTTCATGACCAACCCGCAGATCCAAGCCGCATAGGTTCCGATCCCGTACCCGAGCACGGCGAGCAGCACTCCTACCGGTGCCAGGCTGGGGTGAAAAGCCGAGGCGACAACGGGTGCCGAGGCCGCGCCCCCGACGTTGGCCTGGCTGGCCACCGCCATGTAGAACGTCGGCACTCTGAGAACCCGCGCCATGATCAGCATCAGCGATGCGTGGAAGGCGATCCAGATGCCGCCGATGGCGAAGAGTCCGGGGTTGGTGAACACCGCCATGACATCCATGCCCATGCCAATGGAGGCGACGAGCACGTACAGCATGGCGGTACCGACGCGGGACGCGCCGGCACCCTCGAGGTTCTTGGCCTTCGTGAATGACAATCCGATTCCGATCGTGGTGGCGATGACCACGAGCCAGAAGAACGTGCTCGTCAGGCTCATGCGCTCCAACGCAGGCGCGTTGACCGCGATCGACTCGGCGATGTAGGTCCCTGCCAAGTGCGCGAAGCCAGTGACGCCGAAGCCGACCGCCAGGATGAGCATGAGGTCCGTGAGCGTGAGGACCCGAGCATGCTTTTCGCGGAAGGCCTCGACGCGCTGCCGCAGGTCCTCGAGCGCGGTCGTATCCGCGCCCATGCGTTTGTCGAGAACCGCCGCACGGCCCGCGAGGAAGAGTAGGATGGCCATCCACACGTTCGCCCAGATCACGTCGACCGCGATCATCTGCGAGAAGAGGGTATCGCCCACCTCGAAGACCTCTTTCATCGCCGTCTGGTTGGCGCCGCCGCCAATCCAGCTCCCGGCGACGGTCGTAAGGCCTCTCCAGACCGCGTCCGGGCCGGACCCGCCCACGGTCTCCGGGCTCACCGTGCCTACGATCATCAGCGCCAAGGGCCCGCCCACCATGATGCCGAAGGTGCCCGTGAAGAACATGATCACGGCCTTGTACCCCAGGCGCATGATGGCGCCGAGGTCGACGGACAGCGTCAGTAGCACCAGACACGTGGGCAGCAGATACCTGGACGACACGAAGTAGAGACGCGACTGCTCCGAGTCCACCACGTTGAACGTGTTCAGCAGCGAAGGCAGGAAGTAGCAGAGCAGCAGACCCGGCACGTAGGTGTAGAATTTCTTCCAGAACGGGTGCTCGCTGCTCTCCGTGTAGAACACGAAGCCGAGAATCAGTGCGAGCATGCCCAGTATTACGGCATCGTTGGTCACCAGGGGCTGGGCGGTCTCCATCGAGGCGTCTCAGGGTTGTGGATGGACGGGCGCTTCGGGCCGCTAGGACGCGGGCCGCGACAATGTACGGTTCAGACCCCGCCGTTGTCCTCCCCCATCTCGTGCTTGAATCCCATGTACCAGTGCGAACCGTCGCAGAACGGTTTG
>CAZQVD010000278.1:0-2184 GCA_964596665.1 uncultured Dehalococcoidia bacterium | reverse complement strand
TGGGGATATTCGCGGGGCCTCGCGGCGACGCGGTGGCGTTCGTGTCGTCGGGGCAGACGCCGACCATGTGGGCGGTCGCGCACCTCGACCAGACGATCTATTTCACGGGCATGTCCTACAGCGCTCCGGGCGCGCTGGGCATGGCACTGGCGCGGCCCGACCTGAAGGTCGTGGCGGTCGAGGGCGACGGCTCTATGCTCATGGGCCTCGCCGGCCTCGCGACCATCGGGCGCTATGCGCCGAAGAATCTCGTTGTGCTGGTGATGGACAACCGCACGTATCTCGGGTCATTCAGCGGGTACCTCGATTCGGCCAGCGTATCGACCGACATGACCGCCGTGGCGCGCGCCACTGGATTCCGGTTCACTGCGACCGCGGAAACGGAGGAGGAGCTTGACCTGGCGATAGCGCAGGCGATGGCGGAGGATGGGCCGTCGATGGTGGTTGCGCGGGTCGACAAGACCCGAGTTCTGGATGCGGCGAAGCAACGGACGCGGCCTGACCGTATAGACTTCGCCTCTACATTCCACCACTACCTCGCGAACCATCCGCCGGGATCGGCGATGCCGCTGCCGTCGCCCGCGGTGGATCCGCCGTTGGACAGCGAGCGATTCGGGCGCCATGCCGGGTCGCAGATCTACGCTGCGTTGAAGGACGCAGGGATCGACTTCGTCGTGTACCTCCCGGACGGCGAGCTCTACCCCATCATCGAAGAGGCTGAGTCGGATCCCGACATGCCCTGCGTCTGCTGCACCAGGGAGGACGAAGGCATCTCCATCGCGGCGGGAGCCGCGCACGCGGGGCGCAGCCCGGCGATCATCATGGAGGGCACGGGCATCGGCTTCTCCGGGCTGGTGCTGGCCCACGAGGTGTTGAGCCGCGTGCCACTGCTGATCCTTGCGAGCCACTCGCAGGAGATGGGCATCCGCCTGCCGCACAACGACGTGGCGACCATGGTCAACGAGCCGATCTTGAAGGCGATGGGCCTGCACACGGTTGTGCTGCGGCACCTATCGGACGCAGATCTCTATCTGCGCGAGTCGCAGCGCTCGGCCCGCGTGCTGAAGCAGCCGGTGGCAGTCGTCATCCCACCGCATGTCATGGCGGAGGCGGAGTAGAGCAGGGTGCGGCCCTGCCCCCGGCTCTTGCAAGCCACGTTTGCACGAGGAATCGGCGAAAGCCGCGGCCTTTTGGTCCGGAGCCATAGCGGAGAGCGGCGCACAGTCAAACGCGATTGCTGACCCTCGAGCCGCCCCGGCACGAACTTCAAGATGCGCTCGTGCTTCTCACTGACCATCGCCATTGCCAACAGCAGCAGCAAGAACACCCCGGGATGCACCACTCGGTTCTCCCTGGCGAGCTTGGCGCAGCCTGCGGATAGGGATCTGGCCCCCGACCGATTCGCCGCCACCGTCGGGGTGCGCTCCTCGTTGGTGATGTGTGCGTGGATCACGCGCCGCGGATGGTCGGAAAGGGGCCCGGCTTCGCGCCCAGGTAGTTACCCGGCCATACCCTGCAACACGCCGTCCCACACGGACCGCGTAGACCTCGAGGAACCAACACCCGTGCTCAAGGGTTACCTCCAGACATCCGGTGACCTGCTTGATACGAACACCAACGTAGGCAAGCGGTATGCACGAGATGCGACAACGAGCGGTTGGTTCATGGAGGAGCCGTGAACTCCACCGGTGCGCTTGTGGCCGCTTTTCGTTGTAAGGTTGAGGCGCTCGCCCGCGAGGTGAGCTACAGCCGCCGCCTTGGGGGAGAGTGCGATGAGCGATACCGACGATCTGCAGACCGACCTGGTGACGGCTTCGACCATCCTCGAGTGGGAGTTCGGCGACATCATCGGACACGTCGGCGTGCGCTTGCCGGACGAGAAGGGGATCGCGGTCAAGATGCTGCGGGTCGGCCAGGAGGACAAGGATACGGACTGGCTGATGACGTTCGACATGGAGGGCAACAAGCTATCGGGCACGGGGACCGTGCCGGGCGAGGCACCGATCTACACGCAGCTGTTCAAGGCCAGGCCCGACGTTAACGCCATCGTGCACGCGCACGCACCCATGTGCACCGTCCTCAGCCTGGCCGACGTGCCGATCTCCGGGATCCACCTGCAATCCGCGAAGTTCGGCGAGGGCCTGCCAGTCCTGCCGGTGCCCGTCTACGTCTCGGACGTCGAGG
>CAZQVD010000277.1:0-2250 GCA_964596665.1 uncultured Dehalococcoidia bacterium | reverse complement strand
GCGGTGGTGGAGCCGGTGGAAGTGGTGGAGAGGGAGAGCGAGCTGGTGGTGCGCGACGGCCTGTTGAGGAAGAACGTGCGGCGCATTTCCTACGATCGGATCCACAACGTCGCGCTCGTGCGCAATCCGATCCATCGCATGCTGGCTGTCGCCACAGCACGGATCGAAACCGCAGCGGGTGGCAAGCCCGAGGCATTGTTGCGGGTGGTATCGCTGAAAGCCGCGGAGGAGTTGAGGCGTTACACGCTGGCCGAAGGACACAGGACGGACTCCATGGAGAGAGCACGGGAGGTCAACCCGCCGCTGCAGGTTCCGGATCGCGAGCTCGTCCGCCTCGGCCTGATCAGCAACCGCGGCTTTCTTGTTGTTGCAGCCGCTCTGGGCGCCGCCTCTCAAGTGCAAGGGTGGAATCAGGGCTGGTTCGAGGACCAGGACTGGCAGAGAATCTACGAGGGTGTCCGCGCAAGGGCCCCCGGCTGGGCCAGCTGGCTATTCGATTCGGGGACCACGGTCGGCAGAGTGTTCCTGGGTCTGGCCACGCTCGTACTGCTGCTCGTCATCATCCGTGTGTTCTCGATGGCCTGGTATCTGGTGCGGTATCGGGGCTTCACGCTACACCAGAAGGGCGAGAACCTTCGCGCGGATTATGGGTTGTGGCCCGAGGTTTCGTCGGTGATACCGGTGCATCGGATCCAGCTTGTGACGGTCAGTGCGTCGCTATTGCATCGCTGGTTCAGCCGGGCTTCGATCGATCTTGAAACGGCTGGGGCCACTGATAGCAACTCCGAGCTGGCCGCGGCCTCGGGGGCGGCGAGTACGCGGCTGTGGTTGGCGCCGATCATCGAGACCGACCGGGCGCATGGGTTGGTGCGGGACGTGCTGCCCGAGATAGATATCGAGGGGGTGGAGTGGAATCCGATCGAAGCGCGGGCGGTGCGGCGGATCTCTAGTCGCATCGCGATTGCGGTGACGCCGATCACGATTGGAATCGCGGCGCTGTTTGCGCTTGCTCCGATTCCGTTGAGTGGATGGCATGCGTTGTGGCTGCCGCTGGTGGTCTTGACGACGGCGTGGCTGGCCTCGCGCCAGTGGGTTCGTCGCACCGGGTACGCGCTGAGCGATTGCGCCATCTACTTTCGCAGTGGCTGGATCAGCCGCCAGGTCAGTGTGGTGCGTTTCGTCAACATACAGACGGTTTCGATGAAACAGTCACCGTTCGATTACAGGAATCGGATGGCGTCGGTGGCGGTGGATACGGCAGGGGCGGGGAGTTCGGGGCATCGGATTCATATTCCGTTCTTGGATGTTGAGGTGGCGAAGGGCATTCTGAGGCGGTTGTACGAGGAGACGCGTTGCACCGAGTTTCGCTGGTAGGTGACGAGGTTCGTGTAGTCACTACGTCCGGACGATTGTCAAGCGTCGAGTTAGTGGCGATTGTTCCGTGAGGATCGTCACAAGCCAACGCCCGCACGATGCCGTTGCCCGATGACGAGAAGGCCGCCGATGCCGATCCAGGCCAGCGGCCCAAGTGACTTCTTCTGCGCACGGGCCTGTTCGGAATCGCTCATCTCATCCACCCCTCGCCTTGTTGCCGCACGCGATGCCGCTTCCCGGCTTCGCACTTCGGCCATTTCGGAATTCTAGGCTGTGGGTTGTGTCCCTTGCCTACTGGCTAGGCAGCGATGCCGGCCTCGGCTGAGCGGGTAGAATCTGCTGGAACTGGCACAGCTGTCTGGAGCGGTTCAGGATAGAGGTGGAATCGAAGATGTCGAGAACCGCACTCTTCATCCTTTCTATCGGGTTGTTGCTTCCCTGGGCCGCCGTAGCGCAGCCCGAAGACCGCTCGGATCGATTCCTCCTGGCCGCCGCCGCACCGAATCGGGAGGTCGGGCCTGAGGATCGGCCCAACGTCCTCTTCATCGTGGCCGACGACCTGAATGTAGCGCTCGGCTCGTACCTCGATTCGGCCGCTCGACCGCAGTACGCCAGCGCGAAGACGCCGAACCTCGATCGGCTCGCAGCGCAAGGCATTCGCTTTGAGCGCGCCTACGTGCAGGGCCCCCTCTGCCACCCGTCGCGCACATCGTTCCTGAGCGGGCTCCGACCGTCCTCGACCGGCATCCTCGACAACTCGGCGGGACCGCGAGCCTCAATCGGCGATGCGTTGCGCATGCTGCCCGAGCATTTCCACGACCACGGCTACTTCACGGCCCGGGTCGGCAAGATCGCCCACAACACCCACGAGCACGC
>CAZQVD010000276.1:1986-2254 GCA_964596665.1 uncultured Dehalococcoidia bacterium | reverse complement strand
CACGAACTCGGTCGCTGCGCGTGTCATAACTACACGGACATCAAAACCAGTTTCCTTCAGAAGACGCACGAGCTCCAACGCCTTGTAACAGGCGATACCCCCCGTCACGCCAAGCAAAACCCTTTTTGAATCTGACGCCATAAGAACGACCACGCGCAAACGAGACTACAAGACTACATGACTAAGGGACAGGAAGACAAGGTCGGAGCGGTCACCCAGATCCGGTGCTAACGAAGTGTTGGCGTACTGGCGGCGTCCGCCACGGCGC
>CAZQVD010000276.1:0-1976 GCA_964596665.1 uncultured Dehalococcoidia bacterium | reverse complement strand
TAGGAATTTTAAAAGCCACTTTTCAACAATCGGAAGAGTACCGATGAGCCGGGGGGCTGTCAAGCATACCATTCAGGGGTCTGAAAAGGAGGGGGGGCAGGTAGTCCCAGATCCGGTGCTAACGAAGTGTTGGCGTACTGGCGGCGTCCGCCACGGCGCCGGGAGGCGGGGGGAGGCGCGAAAGGGAGGCGGGCGGGACCGGGCAAAGGAGACCGGGGTGTGATTGGGTGTAGCGGGAGGCAGGAGGGCGGGTTTGGGCGATACGATGGCGCTGTGGCGATGCCAACCAAGCCAGTCAAGATAGGCAACGATACCGACTCAGCCCGGGACCGGGATGAGGTGACGAAGACGGCGACGGGCGCTCACCAGGCTCGCGATCTGTTCTGCCGCAGCCGATATGTGCAGCCGTAGCTTCCCGGCGTGGGCAGTTAGCCTGCCGGCAATGGTGAAGACCGCAAAGCGCAGGCGCTTAGGGCGCGCTTTTCTGAAGGTAGCCGGCAGGGCAATGGACTTCATGGCGCTCAGTACATTGTAGGTCAAAAGCGAGAGGCGATACCACGCGGCGTTGGCTCCGAAGCGACCGCAGGGTAGCACTCCCCCTCCCAGCTCGTTTTTGGTCACGTCGTGGAGGTGCTCGATGGTGCCGGCCTTGCCCCAGTGCCAGCGCAGCAGGTCCGGTGCGCTGAGGAGCGTCAAGCGGTTACTCACCACGGCCAGATACTTCGTGTCGTAGCCGGAGGCGAACAGCCATCCCTGCTTTTTGCGAATGCGCATCGCCACGTAGCGCAACGGCTTGGCCGCCTTCGGCCAATCGCCCGGCGTGAACTCCACCCCTGCACAACACACCGTCTCCTCCGCCCGCTCCTCGACCACTTCCCACCTCGACTCGTTCACACTCGCGCACTTGCCGCGCAGTTCAGTGCTCATGTCCGCGCTGATCGTAAACCCGATTTCCCCCTGCGGCCCGCCCTCTCTTTGGGGATTGGCCAGCCACTTGAGCACTGCCTGCTCGTAGCAGGCGCTGTCGGCTCGAAACCGATACGTGGTGATCGTCAGGGGCAGGTTAGCAAACCCTCGACGGATCAACGCCAGGTTCGCCATCGCCGCCGGCACGTTCCCGTCGCGAAACTCATCCCCGATCACCAGATCCTGCTCGGCCCAGTAGATGACCGCCGGCTGATAGCCCCGCCCGCCCTTGTAGTGAGCCAGCGCCTCGCGCTTGTGGCTGTCGACCACGGTGGCGTCGTGATCCAGCGTGGCCACCGTGCCTTGCCCCTGGCGCGCTACCGTCGCCACCAACTCGTTTTGCACCCACCCCAGCCCTTGCAGGGCCTCGTTCTCTTTGGGAATGAAGGCTATCTGACCCGCCGCCTGTGCCTCCTCCTGTGCTTGCTCGATCTTCTGCCCGTCGTGGAAAGCATAGAGAAAACGGCGTACCGCGTCCGGCGACGGCGGTCGCTGCCCCACTAGCCGGCACAACCCCTCGTCAGCTGCCAACACGCGCATGTCGTCCATGCACGTGCCGCCGCTAGCCAGCAACAGGACCAGCCACTCGATCATCCCCACCTCATTGGCCCCACGAGCCCGCTCCCGCACCTGCACCGAGCCCCGAATTGCCTCCTCCACACCCAGCGCCCGCATCGTCTCCCACACCAAAGGCAACCCACTGCGCGCAGTCACTGTCCCGCCCTTCTCGACCACCTCCACCTCATATGGCAAGACCCCCTGCCTCATCCCTCCTCCTCCTGAGCCCCCAGCTTGCGCGCCGGTCTGGCGTTCAATAATGCCAGATTCACCTCGGTCAGTTCCTCGATCAGCGCCCGCACGCGCCAGTACGAGGCCAGCTTCGCCTCGATGGCGTCCCGCTCCCCGACCCGCACATAGCGCGTCCGGGTGCGGCCCCCGATGTTCACCGTCAGATGCAGGCCTGGGTGGCGCGGGCCTCCGCTGGCACAGGGGCATGAGGGCCGGCCGCA
>CAZQVD010000275.1:0-2264 GCA_964596665.1 uncultured Dehalococcoidia bacterium | reverse complement strand
AAGGAGCACGCGGACGCTTCCTCGATGCAATCGGGGGGTGCTCTGCGTCCCGCGGGGGTTTCCACAACGGCGTTGGGCGAGAGGTCCGCGGCGGCGCGGGCGAGCACGTGGCCGCCCTGCGGGCCCCGGCGGCTGCGGATGAAGCCGAACTTGTTCAGCGTCGTCAGCACCTGGTCCAGGTAGGCTTCGGGAATCGCCTGGCGGCCGGCGATCTCCGCGGTGCGCACGGGCCTGTCGCCCTGCACCTGCAGCGCGAGGTCCACCAGCGCCCTCACTCCGTAGTCCACCCTCATTGGGATGCGCATCGCTGTCCTCTTGCCAAGGCCGGCGGCGGCCGGCGCCACCATCACGCGCATGATACATCCAAAAACGCGTTAATGGATAGACAATCTCTCCCTATCTTGTCTCGTGGCGGGGCTGCGGACCGCTCTGGTATCATGGGCGATGGCGCTCGTAGCAGGGTGCCCGCCCCCACCAATGCGTGGGGCGTTTTCACGCCAGGGAGCCGCACCGATGGATCAGATCATTATCGACGCCGAGGAGCGCACGGCTCTCCGGAAAAAATTGGGGGCGCTTCGCCGCTCCGGCATCACCCCCATCCACATCTACGGCCGCGGGATCGCGTCGCTCACTCTGCAAGCCGCCACGCCCGAGGTGATCCACACGCTGCGGGCGGTTGGCTTCACCACGCCACTCACCGTCAAGGTGGGGTCCGACGAGCACTTCGTTATCGTGCGCCAGGTCCAGCGCCACCCGGTCACCGAGCAGCTGCTGCACGTCGATCTGATTCAGGTCTCGCGCACCGAGCGGCGGCAGGCATCCGTTCCGATCCACTTCGAGGGTGAGGCCAGCGCCGCCCGCGAGGAGGGAGTGCAGGTCTTCGAGGACCTCCACGCACTCGAGGTGGAAGCGCTGCCTACGGAGATCCCAAGCCAGCTCATCGCCGACCTCGGGCTGCTCGTGGACGCCGACTCCGTCATCCGCGCCGGCGAGATCGAGCTTCCCGCGGGTGTCACCCTCGCGACCGATCCCGAGACGCCGGTCGTCCGCATCGTTCATCGCCGTTCCGCAGCCGATGAAGAGGAAGGCGGCGAAGCTGCCGGTGAGACAGCCGACCCTGCAACGGAAGCTGCTCCCGGAGAGGAAGCCTCCGACTCCGACTCCGAGTAGGCCCGCCGCCATGCTACGACGGCAGCGAAGCGCCCGCGAATGCGGGGTGGCCCCGCTCGAACTCCTCCGCACTCACCGCGCCGCGGCCCTCCAGCCGTACCCGCAGCAGCTTCAGCGTGCCCTCGCCTGTCGTCACGGCGATGCCTCCGCCGGATCGGGTCACCGTGCCGGGCGAGCCGGGGCCAGGCGAGCCGACGGCCGCTTCGAGCACCTGGAGACCCCTCCCCTCCCACGTCGTCGACGTCCCCGGCCACGGGTTGAGTGCCCGCACGCGCCTCTCGAGCACGTGCGCCGGCTGTGCCCAGTCGATGGGTCCGTCGCCTTTCGAGAACCGCTTCGCCATCGTCGCCCCTTCGTCCGGCTGGGGCATGGGTGCTCGTTTCCCAGTAACGTAGGGCAGAAGGCAGTCGCCCAGCATCGCGGCCCCGATCCGGAATAGGCGGTCTGTTAGCTCAGGCGTGCGTTCAGTGCCGGCCAGCGCCACCCGCTGCTGCGCCAGGATCGCGCCGGTATCGAGGCCTTCATCCATGACGATGATCGACGTTCCCGTCTCGCCGTCGCCGGCAAGGATCGCCGCTGGGACTGGCGTTGCGCCGCGATGGCGTGGCAGCAGCGATGGATGGACATTCACCGCTCCGTGGCGTGGCCCGAACAGGAAGGTGCTGGGCAGCAACAGCCCGTAGGCGGCGAGCACGACGAGGTCCGCGCCCAGCTCAGCGAAACGCTCTTGCTCCTCGCTCGGCGTGACCCTGGCTGGGCTCAACACGGGAAGACCACGCGAAACCGCTAACTCCTTCACCGGGCTGGCGGCAAGCCGCCTTCCCCGGCCGGATGCCCGGTCGGGGGCCGTGTACACGCCGACCACCCGCACCACCTCCGGAAGACGGAGGTGGAGCACCGCTTCGAGGACCGGGACGGCGAACACCGGCGAGCCCATGAATACCACGCGCAGGGCTACCATGCGAGGCATCATACCATGGGTGGGATACCTCGTTTTCCAGGCCGTGGCCTGGGAAACGCTCCAGCGAACCGGCCCTCAGAAAACTGTTGGGTTTTCGCCGCAAAATGGACTGCGACACCCCTTTCGTCATCCA
>CAZQVD010000274.1:0-2284 GCA_964596665.1 uncultured Dehalococcoidia bacterium | reverse complement strand
GCCATGTGCTGGAGTTGGTCGATCCGGGCCTCTCGCTCAGACGCCAGGTGGACGTGTGCGTTAACGAGCGTCGGCATGACGGTCTTGCCGCCCAAGTCGACGCGGGTCGCGCCATCCGGGATCTGTACGTCCGCCCTCGAACCGACCTGAGTGAAGCGAGCGTTCTCGACGATGAACACCGCGTCCTCGATGGGCGCGCTGCCGTCTCCGACGATCAAGCGGGCCCCCTCGAAGACCGTCGCTTCCGCTCCGCCGCCGGCGTCGGGACCGCCGCAGGCTGCCAAAAGAACGAGGGCCAGCGACAGCATGGAAGAAAAGGCGACTACGATGCGCGCGTCACTATGGCGTGAATCACTCTTTCCCCTCGACATGGCAACTTCACCTCCTCGGGTGGCATGTTGGTCAAACCGGCGTTACTACATCCAAAGACGATGTCGCTGTAAGCCAGTAATAGCTTGAGTTCCCGGGGCGAGACTCGAACTCGCACGACCATAGGCCAGGGGATTTTAAGGCGTATGATGCCCCTTTTTTACCGGGTTGAGATAATCCTACAACCATAGGGGTTTGCGCGGAAACCCTTGCCGATGTTGCGCTTGCGAAACTTTCTGCTCGGCGGCGCGCGCCGTTCTCTTGAACGCCATCGCGCAACCCGGTTCGATCGACACTACCGCATGCCGCGCTCCCGCTTCTGGTTTTCGACCATGGACGCCACGTCGGCGAGCAGCTGCTTGGCGTCGTAGACGATGCCGTCCTTGATCGTGTAGAGGATGCCGCCTTTGCGCTCGGCCTCGCCGGTCTCGTCGTTGAGACGCACGACACCGGTGCCGTACAGGACCTTGAGGTCCTCGAGCGGATTCTCCTCGACGATCACTAGGTCGGCGAGGAAGCCCTCGGCCACGACGCCGAACTCGATCGGCTCGCCCTTGGACTTCATGAGGGCCTGCGCGCCGTGCATGGTCGCACTGCGGATCACTTCGAGAGGGTGAAATCCCGCCTCTTGCAGCAGTTCCATCTCCTCGATGGTGGAGAAGCCGAACAGGTTATAGGTGAACCCAGCGTCGGAGCTCACGGTTACGCGGCCGCCCATGTCCTTGTAGTCGTCGAGCATCGCCATCCACACGCGATAGAACTCGTTCCAGGCGAGCTCGTCGGCGAGCGTCCAGTTGAAGTAGTAGGAGCCGTGGTTAGTGCGGTTGGGCTGGTAGTAGTCCCACAGCGAGGGCAGCGTGTACTTCGCGTGCCACTCGGCGGTGCGCGCCCGCATGACGTCGCGGGTCGCCAGGTATGCCGTCATCGTCGGGTCGAGGGTGACATCGAGCGCCAGGAGCTCCTCGAGCATCGCATTCCACTCCGCAGAGCCCTGCGGGTGGATCAAATTCCACTGCCGCCCCACCTGGCCGAAGCGGTGCTGCTCGTCGTTGTAATTCAGGTCGACGGGCCACGGCTGCACGTCGTGGTCGTCGTAGAGGGCCTCGAAAAGGCCGTAGTAGTGGGTCACCGTCTCGAGCCCCAGGCGCGCCGCGTCGATAGCGTTCATCTGGGCGACGCCGGTTTGCGCCAGGTGAGCCGTCGAGCCAAGGTTGAACTTCTTCGACTCGTCGAGCAGCGCCGCCATGATATCGGGACGGTGGGCGCCAAGCTTGAGACCATCGATGCCCTGTGCCGCCGCCCAGCTCACCCACTCGCGAGCGTCCGAGGCGTTGCGCACCGGGCCCTGTTGCCAGCCGTTGCCGGGTCGGTCGTAGGTGAACATGCGCGGTGCGACGATCTCGTTGCGGGCGCTCCGCTCCCGCTCGCGTAGCGACCACTCCATGGGCCCGAAGGCTACGCCACGCCCGGTAGTGATCCCGTGCGCCATCCACAGCTTGTAGACGTACTCGGCCTCGGGCGCTTTTGGAACCCCTCCCGTGTGCAGGTGTATGTCCACGAAACCTGGAAGCACGTACATCCCGGTGGCATCGATCTCGTAGTCGGCGTCCTGCGGCCGGCGGTTCTCGTTGATCGGCACATTCGGCGTACCGATGCCGGCGATGCGCTCGATACGGTTTCCCTCGATGACGATGTCGACGGGGCCGCGCGGCGGACCGCCGGTGCCGTCGATGACAATGGCGCCGCGGATGATCAGCCGGTTGAACGGGCCGGCGCCGTCGTCGGGGCCGCGATCGGGTGCCGGCGCGACTCCTTGCGCGGCAGCGATGGACGCGCCGGCGAGCAGAAGCGCGGCGGCGACGAAGCGGATCGAGGCCGTGACAAGATCGTGTCGATGGTCACTTCTGGTGCCATT
>CAZQVD010000273.1:0-2306 GCA_964596665.1 uncultured Dehalococcoidia bacterium | reverse complement strand
AGAACCCGCTGACCGCATCGCGAAGCTCCGCCGGGAACCTCGCCGCGGACACTCCGCTGGCCGTCCCACGTGTGATTACCACCGCGACCGCCTTCCCGCGCACCACGTCGGGCGTGAACGCGTTCGTGCCGTCCATCCGCGAAAGTGCGACGAGGCTCGTCTCGGTGTCCACCACGGCGACTGCCATGCTCATACCCAACTCCCGGGCTTTTGCGAGCGATGCCTCGACCGCCCGGTCCGCCTCTTCAAGCGTGATGCTGCTCATGCGTTCCTCCTGGTCGTTGATCGCTATACCGCGTAGCGCTGCTCCAATGCTGAGATCTCCTCCAGGCCGAGCGCATTCGCGATGGACAGCCGCAGCTCCCCGCCGGTGCCCCAGCGCTGGATCGCCGAAATCGTCCCTGTCTCCTTCAGCTCGACCATCATCTCGCGGATGATCGGGTACAGCGCGAACACCGGCCCTCGGTGGATCTGCACCTTCAGGCCTATGGCGCTCACCGCGGCGGGCGGCTCCTCGCCGTTGTACATCAGCGGCAGATCGCCGAGCCGTCGCGTCAGCTCCCTCAGATCGTCCAGCGTGCGCACGCCATCCACGAAGATCAGGTCCGCGCCCGCCTCGTGATAGGCGCGGCATCGCCGCTCCGTATCGTCCCAGCCGTTGACCGCCAGCGCGTCGGAGCGCGCGACCACCACGAAATCGTCATCGCTGCGGGCCTCGACCGCCGCTCGTATCTTGGCCGCCGCCTCCCTGGCGTCAACCACCTGCTTGCCCTCGAAGAAGCCGCACTTCTTCGGCGCTACCTGATCCTCGATGTGCACCCCGGCGACCCCGGCGCGTTCGTACTCGCGGATCGTGCGGCCCGCGTTGATCGCATTGCCGTACCCCGTGTCCGCATCGGCGATTACCGGCACGGACACGGCAGCCGTGATGTAGGCGGCGTTTTGCACCATCTCCGTCTGGCTCAGTAACCCCACGTCAGGGCATCCCCTTGGACATGGACGTGCCGAAGCCCGACATGTAAACCGCATCGAAGCCGGCCTCCTGGGCGATGCGCGCGGTGAATCCGTCATAGGTGAAAGGCGCCAGTAGCGTCTGGGGACGCGCTAGCAACTCGCGGAGCTTCCTAGTGGTGCGTGTCATGTGCCCTCCCAATCACCCTTTCAGTAACGCGGAAAGACCCTCGCGGAGCACCGGCAGCCACTCGTCGAGGGGTGTGGTCGCGGGCAGCGTGATTTCGATCACTTCCCGCTTCATCATGCCTCCGACCCCCGTGCCCCAAGCACCCGGATCTTCCTTGCCGAGCTCCACGTTTATGGACTCCCGGTCGATGCCGAGCTCGTCCGTGACCTCGTAGACGGCAGCCATGTCCTCCATGGTGATGATCTCGTCCATATGACCTCTCTATACGGAAAAACGATCGTTTATGTGCGCTGTGCCACGTTCGGATGGCGCCTGCGGATGCTGCCCTGGCTATAGCCCAATGTCAACCGGCGCACTGCAACATGGCGCGCCCGTCCCACCCACCCACCTGGCGTTGGAGAAGTGAGGAGGCACCCACTTTCTGCCGCAGTGCATTAGCCGAGCCGGAGCGACGCAAGCCACTACCTTTGGCCCTAGTACCCCAGGCCTAGTGCATCAACGAACCTGTCGGTGGCATCAGATATGATGAGCGAGCACGTGAGCGGCCTACGCCGCGACCGCTAGTCCGTGAGCCGTAGCGAAGCGCAGGCGCACAATCGAACAGGAGCAACATGGAGATCCGCGGCATCAACCACCTGGCCTTGGTCACCAGTGATATGGACGCGACGGTCCGGTTCTATCGCGGCGTTCTCGGCTTCCCCGTCGTCTTCACAACGGGGAACAAAGAAGGCAGCTACCCCTATCGCCACTATTTCTTCAAGGTTGGACCGCACACCACCATCGCATTCTTCGAGTGGCCCGACATGGTCGAGCCCTTCCACAAGCCCGCCGGCCAACCCGCGACAGGCCGTTGGCAGTTCGATCACCTCGCCTTCGATGTGCCCGACGAGGCAGCCTTGCTAGCCCTTCAGGCGCAGCTACAGCGAGAAGGCGTCCCGGCGACGCAAGTCGTCGATCACGAAGCGATCCGATCGGTCTACTTCACCGATCCGGTCAACGGAATCGCGCTCGAAGTGAGCTACTGGGCCAAGGACGCCACCGAATACGAGCCCGGCGACATGACAGACCCCTTCTTGTTCGCCGACCCCGATCCCGTGCCGGCTCTGCGTGAGCAGGCCCAGCAGGTGCAAAGCATAGGGTCGGTCGGGCAGGCGGAGCCTTCAAA
>CAZQVD010000272.1:1201-2321 GCA_964596665.1 uncultured Dehalococcoidia bacterium | reverse complement strand
CCCCCCCGCGTCGACGACCGTCGTGATCCCGGTCGCCGCAAACTGCCGGAGGGTGCGTTGGATCCCCTCCACTTCGTCCTCCATCGTGATCGGAGTTTCGGGCACCGCCTGGCGGAGCACACGGCAGGCGAGCTCACGGCAAACACCGTTCGGCGCTCCGTCGTCGGCTCGATCGAACGCTCCTCCCGGAGGGTCCGGTGTGTCCCCCGTGATGCCGGCGGCCCTAATTACGAAGGAGTTGGCAACCCCGAGGTGACCGCTCGAGTGTGTGATGTATATCGGGTGTCTGTTGGACGCCAGATCCAGATCTGCGCGCGTGGGGTGTCGGCCGAGCTTCGTGTCCTCGTAACGTACGCCCCGAATCCACTGGCCCTCCGGAACCAGCGCTGCCTTGGCCGCGAGCGCATCGATCAGATCGGCCATCGAACCGACGTTGGCCGGACGAAGGTCGACAGTAGCGAGGGGAGACGCCTCCGGGTACGTGGGCCGAGGATGCATATGCGCATCGATGAACCCAGGAGTGATGGTGTGTCCTTCAGCGTCGATGACTTTCGTAGATTCGCCCACCCATCGGCGGATCTCAGGCGTGGAACCCACAGCGATGAACTTGTCTCCGCGGACCGCGAAGGCCTCGGCTCTTGGGCCGGTGTCGTCGACCGTGATGACGGTCCCATGCAGCACCACTAGATCCGCCCAAGCATCGGGGCCCGACTGGCAGGCGCCCAGAGCCAAGAGCACGCCCCACCAGCCGCGATGACAGGACCTCGCCCGCGAGCCGTAATTCCATCTCCCGCCGCTGCGGTTCCCGGCACAAGTGCCTCGGGTCGACATGGGCCGCACCTCCTTCGGGGTTGTCCAACGCATCACCGGCAACCTGCGGGTTGCGCCCATGCTCGAGCAACCATGGAGTCACCTGGTTGATGCATGCTCCCGGTTCCCGCATGTGCTCTTATGGCACATCTGAGGCCGGCCCCAGCCATTCGTTTGCTTCCTTGGGGTCCTCGAAGACTCGTACGTCGTCGGGCGCGTCACCTGCGTAGGCCGCAAACAGGCGCACGAGGCCATGCGCGCGAGGCGAGTCCACAATGGCTGCTCGTCGCGACCCTGAACCGAATGGGTT
>CAZQVD010000272.1:0-1191 GCA_964596665.1 uncultured Dehalococcoidia bacterium | reverse complement strand
GGTTGCTCGCGGCAAGACACCGGACGGTCTCGGAGGTGACCTGGATCCCGCCCACTCCGCGAAAGTCCCAGCGCTGGTTCAGGTCGTTTCGGAACGATGGATCGGCCTCGAGGGAACTCTGGTGTAGGCACTCCTCATCCGTGATGAGTCCCGAACACACGGCTGAATACACAACCAACGACCTCATCAATGCGGTGTTCCACCGGTATGATCCTCCCTCTCAATGGCCCGCGCTCGCGCCGCCGTCGATCGCCAGCGCGGCACCCGTAATGAAGCGGGCCTGCGACGAAGCCAAATAGAGGACCGCTTGACCAATCTCAGCGGGCGTCGAAATGCGCTTCAACGGCGCATAGTCGATCATCATCTGCTCCCTGGCGGCTGGGTCAGGGCTCTTGTCGATACTGCGGCGGATCATGTCGGTCTCGACGTAACCCGGGCAGACGCTGTTGACCCGTACGTCCGGAGCGACCTCCAACGCCATCGCGCGCGTCATGTTCACGACTCCACCCTTCGACGCGCAGTATACGGTCAGCCCGGGCACCCCCATCAAGCCTGCATCCGATGAGATGTTGATGATATTGCCCTTGGCTTTGCGCAATTCGGGCAACGCGGCACGGCAGCAGAAGAACGTGCCTTTCAGATTGACGTCGACGTGATCGTCCCACATCGCTTCGTCGGAATCCTCAATTGGCCTGCCAGCACCGATACCGGCGCTGTTCACCAGAACGTCGAGGCCACCGAAGGCGTCGTTCGCGGTCTTTACGGCTAATTCGCAGCCGGAAACAGTCCCAATATCGCCGGGCGCTGCAACCATCTCCCCACGCCCGCCCAGCTTCTCGATGGCGACGCCCACGGATTGCTCCGTCTTGCCGTTGATAGCGACTCGCGCGCCAGCATCGAGGAAGGCCCCTGCAATCGCAAAACCGATGCCCCGACTGCTGCCGGTAACCAACACCCGCTTGTCTGTGAAGTCCATTGCGCTCCGCTCCGGTTCGTGGCATTCAAAAAAGGCTTCAGGAGTATCCGATCCATACAGCCACAGCCAACGCAATGGAGCCCACGATCCAGATCTTCACCATGAAGGGTAGGATGAAGCGCAGCCAACGGTCGTATGGGATTTCGGCCATGGCCAACGCTCCCACGAGCACGGCTTGGGTCGGAACCAGGATATTGCTGAACCCGTCGCCGAAC
>CAZQVD010000271.1:0-2333 GCA_964596665.1 uncultured Dehalococcoidia bacterium | reverse complement strand
ATCGCCGTCCAGATCGGCAATATCGTGTTATTGGGACTGCTCGCTGGACTGGCGCTCTCCGAGCTCCTTGAGGTCTGGCACATTTTGACCATCGCGTTCGTTCAATCCGCGGTGGGCTCGTTCGAGAACCCTGCGCGGCAAGCTATGTTTCCGCACCTGGTCGATCGTGCAGCGATGCCGAACGCCATCGGCCTCAATTCGTCAATTCACCCTGGCACACGCATCGCTGCCCCCGTCGTTGGAGGGCTCATTTTGGCGCTCATGATGGACGTGACCGGTTCCCCGCGGATCGCCGCGGGCACGGTGCTGCTGGTGACCGTGGCTGGCGTAATGGTCTACACCGTTGCGCTGCTCATGATCCACCTTCCGCCCATCAAGCGGGCTCACGCCGGCAGTATGATCCAAAGCATGGCGGAGGGCACTCGGTTCATCTGGCGCGAGCGTGTATTCGCATTCCTCATCGGTCTAGCCTGGTACAACATGGCCTTCGGCATCTCGTTCACTGTGTTAATCCCGGTGATCGCCAAGGACATCTTGCACGTTGGTCCCGGTGCCCAGGGAATTATGTGGGGCGCGCAGGGCGTAGGGAGCATGGCAGGGGTGATCTTGGCGACCCATTACGCCAAGCCATGGCATCAGCGCCGTTCGTTGATCTTCAACCCCATCTTGTTGGGGGGCGCTATGATCGCGCTGGCGTTCATCCCGGTGTACTGGATATCGCTGTTCATCTTCTTTCTGGTAGGCACGGGTGCGTCTGCCGCCAACGTGACGATCCAACAGAACCTGCAGATGCTGGTCCCCAACGAGCTGCGCGGCCGCGTCATGGGCGTGTGGAGCATTGTCCACACCTCCATTCGGCCCCTGGGCGAGGTGCAATTCAGCCTCGTTGCCATCGTCAGTGCGCCGTTGGCGCTGGTCCTTGGTGGCGCCATGCTCGTCGTCGGCTCCGTGCTCTTCACCGCGCCCACCAAGTACGGTCACCAGCTGACCGACCTGCGGCAGGCCGCGCTGGACGAGGCAGCCGCCCACCGATAGCATCGCGTTGTGTCAACTCCCCGGAGGGTGCGCGATGGCTAAACGCGGGTTCAAGATCGTCGACGCCGAGCCCCATTTCCTAGAGCCCCACGATCTGTGGGAGCGCAACCTGCCCGAGGAGTTTCGCGTCAAGACCCGCGTCCGCTCACTCGATCGCGGTAAGACGGGCGAGGGCAGCGCCGAGACCAGCATCGAGGGCCACGATGTCCCTCAGCGGGCAGTCGGCCCGCGGCTCGTGCGTGAGCGAGCGACTCGTCGGGTCGCCGCCCAGCCGTTGATGGCCAAGGTTACCGCCGATCCGTCGCCGGAGAACTTCATTGAGGGCTTCGACATCGAGGGCATCGACGTCGGCGTCCTGATGCCGACGCAGGGCATGGGCATCGTTCGGGTCGACGGGCTCGACCCGCGCCACGGCTTGGCGCTGTGCCGTGTCTTCAACGACTACGCCGCCGATTTCGTGCGGCATAGCCCTGATCGCTTGAAGTTCTGGGCGTGGGTGCCGCCCCACGACGCAGTCATGGCCGCCGAGGAGGCGCGCCGGTGCGTCGTGGACCTGGGCGCGGCGGGCGTCGCCATGACCGGCGGCGCGGTCGACGGCCACCTGCTGTGCGACGATCACTTCGATCCTCTGTGGGCGCAGCTTAACGATCTTGGTGTGCCGTTCGGCCTGCACGGCCCGCCGCCCAGCCTTGCGCTCAAGGACAACATCGCTCATCGCTACAACGGCCATCGCGGCACGCAGCTGATCAGCCAGGTCATCGGCAATCCGTTCCACGCGCAGACCGAGTTGCTGGAGCTGATCCTCGGGGGCGTCTTGGAGCGCCATCCAAACTTGAAACCGGTCATGATGGAGGTCAACGCGTCCTGGTTGCCCTGGCTGCTCTGGCGCATGGACGAAAAATGGGAGTCTTCGCGCCCCGACTTGCCGAAGCTGGGGATCAACCTGCCCATGCGGCCGAGTGCGTACTTCACCCGCCAGTGCTATGCCGAGATCGAGCCTGAAGAAGAGGTGGGCAGGTACGTCATCGACTACATCGGGTCGGACAACCTACTGTTCTCGACCGACTATCCCCACTCAGACTCGCTCTTCCCCGACGCGGTGACCACGTTCCTCGACCTGCCCGGGATTTCCGACGACGATAAGCGCAAGATTTTGTGGGACAACCCCGCCAAGCTGTTTGGGCTGTAGCGCTTGAGGAACCAGCGCCGGTGTGCCCACCCGACGACCCTCTGTGGCTGCTGGCGCCGGACCCGGCGCGCCTGCTGCTGACCCCGCACAGCATGTCCAACACGCCCGC
>CAZQVD010000270.1:0-2345 GCA_964596665.1 uncultured Dehalococcoidia bacterium | reverse complement strand
GGTATGCACACGCTGCACGGGCGGTCGCTAGTGGTGGCAACCGGCGCGAAGATGGCCAACCACGAGCTGACGGTCATCGCAACGGGCGGTGACGGCGACGGCTACGGCATCGGCGGCAATCACTTCACCCATACGGCACGGCGCAACGTGGACCTGGCGTACGTGGTGATGAACAACCAGATCTACGGCCTGACCACGGGGCAGATATCGCCGACCAGCACCCTCGGCATGAAGACGAAGAGTACGCCGTTTGGCAGCGTGGAGTACCCGCTGAACCCGCTGACCTCGGCCATCATGAACGGTGCCACGTACGTGGCACGCGGCTACAGCAGCGACATCCGCCAGCTCACGCAACTGCTCAAGGGCGCGATCACCCACAAGGGGTTCTCGCTGGTGGACATATTCAGTCCGTGCGTAACGTTCAACCTCGATAACGACCACCCGTTCTTCAAGTCGCGGGTGAAGAAACTGGAAGACGAGGGGCATGACACGGCTGACTGGAAGTCGGCGTGCGAAAAGGCGATGGAGTGGGGTGACACGATCTACACCGGCCTGTTCTTCCAGCGGGACGACCGCGAGTCGCTGACGGACCTGGAGCCGGTGCTCCAGCACGGCCCCTTGGTTGACCACGAGCTGGGCATCACGGTGGAACAGGCGGAGCGGATCGTCCAGCGCATGATGTAGATCCGCGACAGTCGTACATGATTGAGAAGCGGCGTCTCCACGGGGCGCCGCTTCCGTTTGGGTCTAGTGGAATCGCTGCAGGCTCGGCCCGCCACCACGTGGGTCGAGGGTCACGCCCTGCTAGACTGTGGCCGCTATTCAAGCTCGGAGGTGTCCCGTATGGCACTCGAGGGGGCGATGCCTCACAAGGGCTACGACATGACCGAGGGGACGGTCGTTCGCTGGCTGAAGCGCGAGGGCGACGAGGTCCAACGGAACGAGGTCATCGCGGAGATCGAGACCGACAAGGCAACGGTGGAGATGGAGGCGGCGGGAGCCGGTATTCTGCGCCGCATCGTGGTGCCTGAGGGTCAGCTGGTGCCGGTCGGACGGGTGATCGCCTATATCGGGGACGCGGACGAGGCGATCCCGGACGCAGGAGCAGCGCCGGCGCAGGTACCATCCACGGAGCCGCCAGCAACAGCCGCGCCGGCCAGCGACCAGGACGTCAAGATATCGCCGATGGCCCGTCACGCGGCCGACGAGCGTGGGATCGATCCACGGCTGGTCACGGGGACGGGTCCGGGTGGGCGTATCACACAGGATGATGTGCGCCGGTTCGCCGAAGCGCCCGCGGCGGCCGGGGCCGCCGCCGCATCGAACGGTGCCGAGCCCATAACCGGAGACCGGCTGGTCATCTCACCGATGGCGCGGCGGCTCGCCAGGGAGCACGGAATCGCCCCTGCTGACATCGCCGGCACGGGTCCGGGCGGGCGCATCACGCGGGACGACGTGCTCGGGCACGTATCGGGCACGCAGCCGGCGCCGGCCAAGGCAGCAGCCTTAGCAGGACGGGGACTGCGGGCCGGATTCGACCCGCGCACGCCGAACGCCGATGGCGTAATCCCGCTGGGAAAGATGGCGCAGGCAATCGCGCGCCGCACGCAGGCGACCAACAGCGAGGCCCCGCTCTTCTACGTCACGATCCAGGTGGACATGACGAAGGCGGCTGAGTTCCGCCACGACCTGAACCAGGCCCTCGGCGCCGGGAAGCGGGTGAGCATCAACGACATCATCCTGAAGGCGTGCGCGATGGCTCTCCAGAGGCATCCCGTGTTCAACTCCACGTTCGAGGGCGACCGGCTGGTCGTGCATCCGCGCGTGAACATGGGGATGGCCGTGGCGTTGCCGGAAGGGCTCGTCGTGCCGGCCGTCATGGGGTGTGAGGCCAAATCGCTGGCGGAGATCAGCCGGGATTCGCGCGACGTAGCGAAGCGGGCCAGGTCGGGCACGCTGCGCCAGGAGGAGTACACCGGGACGTTCAGCGTGAGCAACCTGGGCATGTACGACGTGGACGCGTTCACGGCGATCATCGTGTCGCCACAGGTGGCGGTGCTCGCAACGGGAGCGGTGCAGGCGAAGCCCGTGGTGGTGAGCGGCGAGGTGATGGTGCGCCAGATGATGTCGGCGACGCTGTCAACGGACCACCGGGCCGCGAACGGCGCCGAGGCGGCGCAGTTCGCCATGGAAATCAAGCGCCTGCTGGAGAATCCGTCGCTTCTGATGATGCAATGAGCAAGATGACCGGTGGCAAGGCCGTGGTCGAATCGCTCATCGCTCAGGGCGTCGACACCGTCTTCGGCATCATCTCCATCCATACCCTGTATATCTACGACGCGCTG
>CAZQVD010000269.1:0-2363 GCA_964596665.1 uncultured Dehalococcoidia bacterium | reverse complement strand
TTCCCCATCGGACCGACGGTCAAGATCAGCACATATTGGTTCGTGCGGGAGGGCTAATTCTCGCCCCGACGGACTCGCTAACGCAATCGGTGACAAACGCCGATGACGGCTTGCGAAAACGAGTAAGAGCAGACACTTATAAGCATGTCCAAACTTCGGTTCAATATTCTAGGCTCTGTGAAACGGGCAAGATTGTCCCCAAGGCAGCGCCTGAGCCCGACCAATACACCCCTCCGCCGGCTGCAGGCGACCAACTTACGCTGCTGGACCCCGGTGCCCAAACAGCTGGTCGATGGTCGCGATCGCCGGCAGCTCACACGCCTTTGCAAATACATCACCCGACCGCCGATTGCTCAAGACCGCCTCAAACAGCATGCCGACGGCCGCATCGAGCTGACGCTCAAGAACGTTTGGCGAGACGGCACCCGCGCTCTCCTATTTGAGCCTCACGACCTACTCTCCCGCCTGGTCGCCGCTGTTCCCCCGCCGAGATTTCACTTGCTGAGGCATTTCGGGCTCCTCTCCAGCCACTCCAAACATCGGGCCGAAGTTGTTCCCAAAACTGTGCCCGCTGCCGACCAAAACAGCCCTCCACCGGCTGCCGGGGACCTGTAGAGGTGGCGCTGGAAGGGCATGCCTGGATCGACGTCAGCGCACCCCACTTGCCGTGGATCGGCGGGGTGTTCGCAATGTATCATGTGGCGCGATGCGGTACGTGTGGCTCGTGGCAGGGGTGATGGCGTTCGCAGCGTGCGGTGGCATCGCCATCGTTGATGCAGGAGGCGGGAGTGGCGTTGGTGGCAGCGTATCCGCGACTACCACGATGACATTGCGTCGACTGCCTTACCTTCGCTGTGGTCGACTGGAGCATGGCTGTTTGCACCATGATGATCTAAAAGCATGTTCACTTTGCGAAAGACCTAGATATGACAATCGAGCTTAGCCACATCCATTCTTTTTCTTTTCACCGTGCGCTTTCCTCCAACCGTGCATTGGCCATGGCCCTCGCGATCGGCTGCGCAGCGACCATGGGCTGCTCGTCGGATCCCCCAGCTGCAAGCGGCAGCGCGGGCGGAGGGACTATCAACCAAGGTGTTGACGTGATTCGCGACGAGCATGGGACCCCGCATGTGTACGCAGCCGATCTGGCGGGTGCCATGTATGGCTTGGGCTGGGCCACGGCGCAGGACCGCCTTCTGCAGATCGAGCTGAAGCGGCGCTACATGCGTGGACGCATGGCCGAGGTGTTCGGGCGTGGTGGGCAAGGCGAGTGGCTGGACATCGACAGGCGTAGCCGCACCATCGGCTTTGGGCGCCATGCCGACACCGTGGTGAGCAACCTACCCGGCGACACGACGGCCCTGCTGACCGCCTACGCCGAGGGCGTGAATGCTTATGTCGAGCGCGACGACTTCGTGCTGCCGGCTGACTTTGCCACCGCCAACATCGCTGCCTTCGAACCGTGGAGCGCCGCCGACTCGCTTCTCGCGTGGAGCTACACCACGGCCAGGTTTGGCGGTGATGCGGTCGCCGGTGAGATCGCCAACGAGACGAAGGTGCCCGACCCCAACGAAATCTGCCCGGGGGGCGTGTTGGACGAGGAAGCGGCCGTTGTTCCCAATCCCATGCAGGCGAGCATGATCGGCCCTGATTTGAAGCGCGACGAGGCGCCCTTCAAGGCGAGTCACTCGTGGGTCATTGCCGGCTGGCGCAATAGCGCCGGTGACGCCGCGGTGCTGCATTCCAATCCCCAGCTTCCCGTCATGGCACCGAGCTTTCTCTACGAGTATCACTTGTCCACGCCCGAGCTCGATGTGCGCGGCGGGGGCTTCTCCGGCACACCGGGTTTCTTGGTGATGTTCAACCGCAACATCGCCCAAGGCGGCTCGGCCGCGGGCGGCGATGCCGGCGATCTCTTCAAGATCACGGTCAATGGCAGCAACTACGTGCTCGACGGGGCCGACGTCCCGCTGGTGACCATCAACGAGACGATCGCGGTCTCCGGTGAGGCCGACGTCGAGCTCACCGTGCGCGAGACCGGATTTGGTCCGCTGGTGACCGAGCTCATGGACAACCCCGATGGCGAGTACGCCTTCAAGCACGTCGAGTTTTCGCGCGCTGATTCGCATTCGGTCGTCGGCGCGATCGGCATGATGCGGGCGTCGAACCTGGATGAGTATCGCCAGGCCATTGTCGAATGGGCAGAGCCTTGCCTCCACACCATCTACGGCGACAATGAGGGCAACATTGCTTACCAGCCTTCCTGTCGGACGCCCAAGCGGGCCACCGACATCAACCCCACCCCTGGTGAGGCGCCGTTCGACGGCACCGAGGAGTGCACATTATGCCGAAGGGAACTCGCG
>CAZQVD010000268.1:0-2365 GCA_964596665.1 uncultured Dehalococcoidia bacterium | reverse complement strand
GCAGGGACGGTTGAGTCATAGCGCAGAATCTCGTCCAGGTGCATGGCACCGGCAAGCCCCGATGTGGATTTGGCCATCAGCTGGCGGGTGCGTTCGGTCTCGGCCGACTCATAGGCCATGGTCGCCGCGTAGAAATCTTCGGTGTAGAGATCACGCCGTTCGTCCTGCGTGAACATTTGTGTCAGCGTGCGATAGGTTGCAACGGGGTCACGCAACCCGGCTAGGATCCGGTGGACCATCTGCCGTCCGGACACCCCTAACCTGCCCGGATAGGGAAAGGCGGCCTCGAGCAAGGATCCGGGCAGGATCCGGGCGAACGCTCGCGCCACTGCGACCGCGGCCCAGCCGTGCCGTCCATGTAGGAGGTCACCGGATCGGATCGCACGCAGATGTATATATCCGGCGAAGACCTCATCCGCGCCTTCACCCGAAAGCACCACCTTCGTGTGACGTGCTGCGTGCTCGGCAAGGATGAAGGTGGCAACGGTGATGGCGTCGCCGATTGGCTCGTCGAGATGCCAGGCGACTTCGCGAAGCCGACCGAAATCGTTGGGTGTCATCCGCACGGGGTGAAACGTCAACCCCAGCGCCTCACTGGCGGTGGCGGCATGGCCACCTTCGTCGTGGGTAGTGCCAAAATCCATACAGAAGGCATCCATCTGACGACTTCCGGACTCCAAGGCCCATGCGGCTAGCGCGGTCGAGTCGAGACCGCCACTAACAAAGGCGGAGACCGGGACATCCGATTCGAGGTGGTCAGTGACCACTTCCTGCATAACGCGTGGCAGCTCGACCCGCTGGTTCGCCGCGTCGGGGCTCGCCGCCGGAAGTGACCAGTAACGCGAGATGGTAAGCCGTCCATCGCGCCACTCCGCGACGTGTGCAGGCGGGATCCGTTTGAGGCCTTGAAACATTGATGCGTCACCGCGCACATAGCGGTAATTCAGGGCTTGGTGTACAGAGAGTGGGTCGACCGATGGGCGCTGTGGTGACCGCGCAAGCAGAGCCTTGGCCTCCGAGGCGAACGCGAGTTCGCCATCCGACTCCACGAAATACAGAGGTTTAATGCCAAGGCGGTCACGTGCTAGGAACAACACCCGCTGATGCTGATCCCAGATCGCGAATGCGAACATTCCGATGAGTTCGTCCACACACTGGGGACCCCACTCCGCATACGATGCGAGGATGACCTCAGTATCGGAATGGGTGATGAAGGTGTGCCCGCGGCCTCGCAGACGATCTCGGAGGCGGCGATAGTTGTAGATTTCACCGTTGTACGAGATACGGAGCGAGCCGTTGGCGTACGCCATCGGCTGATCGCCGGTCGCCAAGTCGATTATCGACAGACGGGTGTGGCCGATCGTGATGTCGGGTCCATTCCACGTCCCCTGCGCGTCGGGCCCACGATGGCTTAGGACAGGAATCATGCGTGACACCTGCGTGGAGGCGTCGGGTCCGGTCGCACCACAGATCCCGCACATGTGAGTCCTCGAGACGCGCGACGGCTGGTGCTGAAGGAGTCACTGGTCGAGGCCAACCCCTATGAGGCGCCTACACTGGCGACGCAGTCATGGGAATCACCAGCGCTGCAGCCAGAGCAGTAGCGTACCATGGGCCGCGCTCGAGCGAAAAAGGGCTTCTTGCAGAGGCGAGATAGTCTGAGATCCGCTTCCGCTCCGACTGGAGGTCTCGTGCTGCAAGTTCGTCGACAGATCCGAGCGGTCACGACGCCGAACCGAGTCGCCGTGATCGTGCTGCTTGCCGTGGCCCTGGCATTCGCGTGGCCCGGCTGGACCTATGCGATCGGCGGCGGTGAGCTGCTGAACGTGCTTTCAGGCCGCATCGCCAGCACGCCGCAAGGCCCATTCTTCAACCCGGTGTTGGGGTACCTCCAGAATCTCCACCTGTTCCGGCACGCGATCTATTCGCCGCGGCCGCTGTACCAAACCGTGTTCGTCGACCTTTTTGGCAGCTCGGCGATTCCGTTTCACGCGGTGGCGTTCATCTACAGCTTCGGCAGCGCCGCCTTCCTGTACGCATACGCGCGCCTGTTGGGGATACGGTGGGTGGTCGCGCTGTGGGCGGGCGCAATGCTTCTGGCATCGTCCGCGCTCGCGCTGCGGTGGTACATGGTGGAGCCCGGCACCACGCACAACGCTGTGACTTTCTTTGCGCTCGGAGGGTTGGTCGCGTACGAAAGATTTCGTCAGCGAGCCGAGCGACGCTACTTCGCGGCAGCCTTCGGGGCCTTCGCGCTGGCGGCGATTAGCTACCCCAGTGGGATCGTGGCGCCGCTGATCCCAACGCTCGTGGAAGGGGCCCGTGCCCTCGCGGGCGGGATGTGCGCGGACGTCCGGCGGGAACT
>CAZQVD010000267.1:0-2380 GCA_964596665.1 uncultured Dehalococcoidia bacterium | reverse complement strand
CTAATACACGTCCAACGAGAAGTGGGCGCCCTCGGGAGGCGTCTTGTAGTCGAGAATAGAGTTGGGGATCTCCTCGTTCAAATCGGTATCGATCAACAGGACCGTGTTGCGGTTGTGCATGATCCCCGCATCGGTAGCCGTACGGCTGTCGATGACGATGCCGAAGTCGCCGTCGCCGGTCCACGTGGGCGGTATGGCGAGGCGGAGGAAGCGGCCCGGGTCGAGCTTGCGTTCCGCGACGACCCGCGCAAGCTGTTCCTTCGCGGCTGTAGTTACTCTCACCATGCTAGCGGCCGTGGCACTTCTTGTACTTCACGCCGCTGCCGCACGGGCACGACTCGTTCCGCCCCACCTTGCGCCCCTGCGTGAGGGCGTCGAACTTGCGCTGCGAGGCGTTGCGCGCCGTGCAGTCGGCGCAGGTGCATGCAGGAGGGTGGTCGTTGTACCAATTCGTCCGCTCGGTGCCGATGACCATGGCGCTCTAGCGCTCGATGACGAGCTTGTCGCCCTCCAGGTTCAACAGATGCCCGGTCATCTCCATGGATGCCTCCGCCGCCAGCAGGAAGCGGTCGCCTGCGAGGTCGGGCCCCGGCATGCGGCCTCGTGCCTCGTCGGGCGCGTCCTCGGTTGCGATGGCGCCACCCGGGGAGATCGAGACGACGACGATGTTGGCGTCGCGCACCTCTTCGGCGTGGAACTGGGAGAAGATGACGATCGCCTCCTTGGAGGTGACGTAGGCGTTGGCGCCTGCGGGGGTGAGTCCGCCACCGCCGTACAGGTTCACGATGTTTCCGCCGCCGCGCTGCTCCATGTAGGGCGTGACATGCTTGCTGCACAGGAACGTGCCGCCGAGATTCGTGCCCATGACGCTCTGCCAGAAGCTGAACTCCATGTCGCGCACGGCGGGCCAGCGGGGCACGCCCCAGTTGAAGTGCGGGACGATACCGGCGTTGTTGATGAGTATGTCGATGCCGCCGAAGCGCTCGGCCACCGCGGCCATGAGTCCACGCACCTGCTCCTCATCCCGCACGCTGGTCTCCACGGCCATCGCCGCGCCACCGTAGTCCTCGAGCTCCTCGAGCGTCTGCGCCATGCGCTCCGTGTCTATATCCGCGATCACGACCTTCGCGCCGGCCTGCGCGAATCGGTGGGCGTTGTAGCGTCCGATCCCCTTGGCCGAACCGGTCAGCACGACAACCTTGTCCTTCAACATGGGAACATCCCTCCCCTTAACGGCTGGTGCGGACGCTATGGCCTGGCGCCCAAGCTGTCAACCGGCGTTCCGCCGGCTGACCGGTGTTTGACTGTGCGCCTTGATCGCGGCCGGAGGGTGGGACGGCCGCGCCCCTATCGCAACGGGGCCTGGATTCCGGCCCGCGTCGGAATGACGATCGCGCTCCGCCTGCGGACCTACCCTTGACGCGACACAGGTCGCCCCGCTACGGTCGGCGCGGCCGCACGTCTGCTCATCCGGAGGCAACTCATGGCAAGCGCGAGTCCCACCATCTTCGACTGTGACGGACACATCATCGAGTCTATCCCCGAGATGGCCGAGTTCATGGACCCGGTTATCAAGGCGTTGGCCACGAATCCGTCGCGCAACCGCATGGGCGTGTTTCCCGGCCTAGACGGCATGCACTACCCGCGCGACAACGAGGCGCTGGCCGACGTCGAGCAAGAGACCCGCGAGTACGTCGTCGCCAGCGCCTTCCGCAAGGGGTCTGGCGAGGACATCGCGGCGTTCCAGGACCAGGCGGGGATCGAGACCTCCGTGCTGTTCACGTCGGAGGGTCTGTCGGTCGGCTTCATCCAGCAGTCGGACTACGCGGTGCGTGTGTGCCGCGCGTTCAACGACTACGTGGCGGACCGCTACGCACGCGTCAGTAGTCGCCTGCGACCGATGGGGCTGATCCCGATGGCGGATCCCTCCGCAGCCGCCCTGGAGCTGCGCAGGCTGGTGAAGGAGCTTGGCCTGCCAGGGGCGATGCTGCCGTCCACCGGCCTCTCGTTGCACCACGGCCACGAGTACTACTGGCCCGTGTACAAGGAGGCGGCGGAGCTTGGCTGCGCGCTGGGCATCCACGGCGGGTCCAGTATCGGCTTCGGCGCCGACAGCTTCACCAGCGCGTGGGCCGCGCGCGCCGTACGCCACCCGGTGCCGCTGCTGCTGGCACTGACCTCGATGATCTACCACGGCGTGCTCGACCGATTCCCGGACTTCCACATCGGGTTCTTCGAGGGCGGCGCCGCCTGGCCCGCGGTGCTGCTCGACCGCATGGTCCGCGACGATAGCGTGTACGTGGGTGGGGGCAGCGGCCGGGCGCTGCGCGACTACTTCTCCAGCGGCCAAGTGCTGATCGGCTGTGAGGGCAACGAGGGG
>CAZQVD010000266.1:0-2405 GCA_964596665.1 uncultured Dehalococcoidia bacterium | reverse complement strand
CAGCTCGATGTACTCCTCGGCCGGGACCGCCAGAAACGCGACTTTGCCGTGCAGGGCGTCGCGCACGCCCGGATCGGCCAGCGCGGCGGCGACGGTGAGCATGGAGCCGATCTGGGTGTGGTGACCGCATGCGTGGGCAAAGAGCGTATTGGGGTCGGCAAAGGGGTGGCCAGGCACGATGAGCGAGTCCAGCTCGCCCATGACCGCGATGCGAGGGCCAGGCTTACCACCCGTAAGATCAGCGCGCACGCCGGTCATGCCTAGGCCGTCGCGATGAGGCAGGCCGAGATAGTCGAAAAATTCAGCGACGAGCTTGGCGGTGTGGAACTCGCGGAAGCCGGTCTCGGGGTGCTCAAGGATGTCGCGGGCGAGATCGATGGCCTTGGGGGCGTGATGAGCGACTAGCTCGCGCACGCGGGCCTTTATGCCTTCGGTATCCGTCAGTGTCGCCATGTCGGATCCTCCTGTGGATGCTCCGTGTAGTCAGGCCACCGGCGTGGGGCAAGCGCGCGTAGGCGCGCCCGTTGATGGCCCGCGCAGGCCAATTGACGCTCATCCATGGCAAGCTTACCATCGCCGTTAGTCCCGCTTTTGCAAGCTCGACCCAGAGGAGACGCTTAATGGCCACCAAGACGACGCCGAAGGCCCAGACGTTCAGCATGAAGTTGCCGACGCTCTCCGAAGGGCGCAGCGACCGCATCCTGGCACGCACGGAGATGGTACAGCTCCGCGGCAAGGTCTATGCCCAGGGTGGCGAGAACACGCTCCACAGCCACACAAGGCAAGACCATGGGTTCTTCGTCATCGGCGGCCAGGCGACGTTCCACGACGAGGAGGAGAACCTCACCCTGGTGGGTGCGTTCGAGGGAATCCTGCTCCCCGCCGGCTCCTATTACTGGTTCCAGAGCACGGGCGATGAGAACCTAGTTATGCTGCGGTTCGCGGGCAAATTCGACGGCGGAGGCGACAAGATCGGCGACGACCGGATCGACCTGCACGGCCATCCGTTCCCCGGCGACCACCCCGACAACAAGCCCGTACTCCCGGTGGAAGTGCCGGGCAGCTTCTTTGGACAGTAGGTACACGATGACATCAACACGGACCCAAGCTCCGCCGCTGCTGATCTCTTCGGACTCGCACGTCAGCGAGCCGCACGACCTTTGGGAGACGCGCCTGCCCAAGGCGCTGCGGCCCCGGGAGGAGTTCCGTCCCTTCGACCCCCCCGGCGCCTTCGACCCCAGCCAGCGCCTGGTGGAGATGACAGAGGACGGCGTTAGCGGCGAGGTGCTGTACCCCACCCTGGGGCTGACGCTCTTCAAGATGGAGGACGCGCCGCTCCAAGAGGCGTGCTTCCATGCGTACAACGAGTGGCTGAAGGAGTACTGCGAGGCGTCGACCGGGCCGGTGTACGGAATAGGGATGGTGCCCGCCTACAACATCGACCGGGCAATCGAGGAGCTGGAGTGGTGCCACAAGGCAGGGATGCCCGGCATCATGCTGTGGCAGGTGCCGCACCCCGACCTGCCGTTCACGTCGCCGCACTACGACCCGCTGTGGCAGGCCGCGCAGGATCTGAACATGCCGGTGAGCATCCACATACTCACCGGGTTCAACTACAGCGCGACGGTCCGCAACAACGACATCGAGGCGAGCCGCGACTCGGTGAACCGCAAGACCAACGATATGATGAACTCGGTGTTCGACTTCGTGTTCACCGGCGTGCTGGATCGTTTCCCCGGGCTGAAGATCGTGATCGTCGAGGGTGAGATCGGGTGGATGCCGTTCATCCTGCAGCAGTGGGACTACTACTTCCGCCGCTTCAGAAAAGTGCGAAGTCTGCCAATCGAACTGGAGCCTAGCGAATACTTCTACCGGCAGATGCACTTGACCTTCTTCAACGATACGGTTGGGGGTCAACTCCTGTCCTGGTGGGGCGTGGACAACTGCATGTGGTCCAACGACTACCCGCACGGCAACTCGCCGTGGCCCAACTCGCGTGATGTGCTGCAACGCACGATCGGCCATCTCCCGCAGGACTCCCTACGCAAGCTGGTGCAGGACAACGTGACGAACCTGTACGGGCTGACACTCCCCTAGCCGCCCAAGGGAAACTGGGAAGAGGGTTCTGGGTAAAGAGGAATGGAGGCACCCTTTCCCCAGCAGCGGGGCTGCGCGCCTATGCACTCCCATTAGTGGGCCAGGGACGCCCCATCCACTGTTGCGGCTCCGATGCCCTGGCGGAGTGTCCTCCGTTGCTCGTTGCGAGGTGGCATACTCCGGGCAATGCACGTTGTGATTGCACCCCAGGGGTTCAAGGGCACGCTGAGCGGCATGGCCGCGGCCGAGGCGATGCGGTCGGGCGTACTGCGGGCGCTCCCAGGTGCGGCGACGGAGCTGGTGCCCAT
>CAZQVD010000265.1:0-2422 GCA_964596665.1 uncultured Dehalococcoidia bacterium | reverse complement strand
AGGACCACACCGCTGAACCCCCCGTTGTGCCGAGTCCGGGTGTATCTCTCGCCCCGACTGCCGAGTCCCACCACGACCGCTGGCGGAGCCTTGCACAGACCCGCGCGACGCTTGCGGAGCCATCCCAGTGGATTAGCCACGAGCTCGCCCCGGGATGGCGGGCTCGCGTAGCCGAGCGTCAACGAACGTGGTCACGTCGCCGTCCAGCCGCTCCCCGAGCGCCACATCCCACGTCGCTACGGGGTTCATCTCGCCGCGGTAGCGGATCGCTCCGTGCACAACGGAAACCTTGGCGATCCTCGAGCATGGATCCCTCACGCCTCAGCCTCCAGCGCCAGCCCGCGCAGACGCTCCTCGCCGATCACCTCGACGCCCAGGCGCTCCGCCTCGGCCAGTTTCGACCCAGGCTCTTCGCCGGCCACCAGGTAGCTCGTCTTCTTGCTCACGCTGCTGCTCACCGCGCCCCCGCGGTCCTTTATGAACGACTCAGCCTCCGAGCGCGTGAATCCTTCGAGGCGCCCCGTCACGACGAATCGCATGCCCGCTAGCACCTGTGCGGGAGGCTCCTCGGCAGAGGCATCCGCCTCCAGCCGCACGCCCGCCGCTGCCAGCTCCGCCACGATCTGCCGGTTGCCCTCGTTGGCGAAGTGACCGGCGATCGCCTTCGCGACGATGGGCCCGATACCAGGGACGGCCTGCAGCTCCTCCTCGCTCGTGTCCATCAGCCGCTGGATGGCGCCGAAGCGGCGCGCCAGCAGCTCCGCCGTCTCGCCACCCACGTGAAGCACGCCGAGCCCGGAGATCACTGCGGGCAGCGGCCTCGCCTTGCTTGCGTCTATTGCCGACACGAGGTTCGCAGCGCTCTTCTCCCCCATGCGATCCAGCGCCGCCAGCTGCTCGGCGGTCAGCGTGTAGATGTCGGGGAAGTCGTGGATCAGCCCCGCGTCGAGGAGCGCGGCGACCAGCTTCTCGCCGAGCCCTTCGATGTCCATGGCGGCCTGCGAGACGAAGTGCCGGATGCGCTCATACTGCTGCGCGTCGCACCGTGCGTTCACACACCGGTGCGCTGCCTCGCCCTCCTCGCGGACCACCGGGGTGTCGCACACGGGGCATCGCTGCGGCATGACGAACGGCACTTCGGCGCCCGTGCGGCGGTCGGCCACCGGCCCCACAACCGGCGGGATCACATCGCCGGCGCGCTCCACGATCACGTAGTCGCCAACACGTACGTCCTTGCGGCGGATGTCGTCCTCGTTGTGCAGCGTCGCCTGCCGCACCGTGACGCCGCTCACCTGCACCGGTTCCAGGATGGCGTACGGGTTCAGCGCGCCGGTGCGCCCGACGTTGATGCCGATATCTAGAAGCGTGGTGACCGCCTGCTCGGCGGGGAACTTGTAAGCGATGGCCCACCGCGGTTCCCGTCCGACGAAGCCCATGTGGCGCTGATAGTCGAGCCGGTCGATCTTGATCACCACGCCGTCGGTCTGGTAGTTCTTGCCGAACCGCTCCTCGACCCATCGATGGTGGTAGCCGCTCACCGCGCCCAGGCTTTCCACCCGCTCTATCTCCGGATTCACCCGGAATCCCATCTCGCGCAGCCAGGCCATCACCTCGGCGTGGGTGCCGGGGCTGTGGCCGTTCTCCATCCATCCCAGCTGGTAGATCCACACGTCGAGACGCCGCGCCGCCGTGATACGCGAGTCGAGCTGGCGAAGCGACCCGGCGGCGCCGTTACGCGGGTTGGCTATGAGTTGCTCTCCACGCGCTTCGCGCTCCGCGTTGAGTGTGACGAACGCGTCGCGCGGCATGTACACCTCGCCGCGAACCTCGAAGCGTCCCGCGGGCGAATCAGGCTGCAGCGACAGGGGCACCGACCGGATCGTACGCACGTTGGACGTCACGTCCTCGCCGTGCTGCCCGTCGCCGCGCGTTGCGCCGCGCACCAGCTTGCCGCCGTTGTAGGTGAGCGCGATGGCGAGCCCGTCGATCTTCGGCTCGCACACCATGGCGAAGTCGTCGTCCTCCAGCAGTCCCGCGGCGCGCCGGTGCCATGCCGTCAGCTCATCGTCGTCGAACACGTTGCCCAGGCTGAGCATCGGCTGCGGATGCTCGACCTCCTGGAATTGCGGAGACGGCGTCGCGCCCACGCGCTGCGTGGGCGATTCGGGCGTCACCAGCTCCGGGTTCTCCTCCTCCACGGCCTGCAGCTCCCGCAGCAGCGTGTCGTACTCCCCGTCGCCGACCAACGGCGAATCGAGCACGTAATAGCGATAGCTGTGGAGGTTTATCTCTTCGCGGAGCCGGTCGACCCGGCTGATGGTGGCCTTGTCCGCCATGCCGCCCCTACGAAGAGCAAGATGGCGCGAGTATAGCAGGGGGTCGCGATGATTCCGCGGGCCGGTCGGCTCACGTGGCGAGGAGC
>CAZQVD010000264.1:0-2449 GCA_964596665.1 uncultured Dehalococcoidia bacterium | reverse complement strand
TTCTAGCTCGCGCCTCACCTCCTCATACTCAGCGGCTGCGTCATCGCTGCTGCCGTCCACCATGTGCACGAGCACCGAGACGCGCTCGGCGTGGCGCAAGAACTCCAAGCCCAGCCCTCGACCCTCGTGAGCTCCCTCGATCAAACCCGGTACGTCCAGCACCACCAGGCGGCGGCGCTTCCACTCTGCCACACCGAGTACTGGGTCCAAGGTGGTGAACGGGTAGTCCGCTATCTTCGGCCGAGCACGAGAGATGTGGGCGAGCAACGTCGATTTCCCCGCATTCGGTGCACCCACGACGCCAACGTCGGCGATCCACTTCACCTCCAGCATCAACCGCCGCGCTTCTCCATCTTCCCCCGCCTCAGCCAGCAAAGGCTCCTGATTCGTCGGACTGACGAAACGGTGATTCCCACGTCCTCCGCGTCCTCCACGAGCCACAACCAGACGACGCCCCTCAGCCGCCACCTCACCCATCCATTCCCACTGCTCTTCCCCTTCGCTCGCCTCTTGCCAGATAACCGTACCCACCGGCACCTCGATCATCCGATCCTTCCCACGTCGGCCTGTACGGTCCTGGCTCTTCCCTCGTGCTCCTGGGAATGCCTCTATCTCCGACATCCGATCCAGGTGCGCCACCGTTCCCCGGTTTCCCCGAGCAACGATGGATACGGTCCCACCATTGCCTCCGTCACCCCCGTCGGGGCCTCCTCGAGGGACAGCCTTCTTCCGGACGAACGTGATGGCTCCGTCGCCACCTCGTCCCCCCGTAACTGTTACCTGTTTGGTATCTATCATAGTTTCTTGATGGTAAGGATAAGTGTTTCCTCTCAGTAACAATAACAAATGCCCCGGGTGGAGAAGGGTTGTGGAAACATCGGTTCTCCCTCTTCGTTGCGAGGAGCACAGCTGTTGGCGAAAAGGGGCGTCAACTGGCACTAGGCAGCCTCGGTGGCAGTTCGCAAGGAATTTGTGATGGTGGCGAGATCCCGCTGGAGGGTGCTGTCCCCAACGAGCCGTTGGGTGATGCGCTGGAGACCATAGAGCACGGTGGTGCGGTCGCGGCCGCCCAGGGCTTGGCCAATCTCCTCGGGTCGGCAGTGGAGATTAGCGCGGAGCAGGTACATTGCCGCATGGCGGGCGGCGGCGGTCCGCCGATCTCGTTTGCCACCCGTGAGGTCTTGTAGGGTGAGCGAATAGTGCCGTGCGACCTCGACGATCACCTGGCGGGGGGAGATGGCCGCGTGGGAGGCGGTCCCCGGGTCGCTGCCAATCACGGAGCGAGCGAGTTCCAGGTCCGCGATACGCCCGGTGAAATGAGCGAGGGCGCCGATCCTGTTCAGCGACCCCTCGAGCTGGCGGATGCTCCCAGGTCTGGCCTCAGCGACATAGGCAAGAACACTGTCGTGGATGGCCACGGGCATGTCGGCGGCGCGTGCCTGGAGGATTGCAAGCCGAGTCTCGTGGTCCGGAGCGCCAACGTCGGCCATGAGCCCCCATTCGAATCGTGAGCGCAGGCGTTCCTCGAGCAGCGGCATCGACGCGGGCATGCGGTCGGAGGCGAGCACTACCTGGCGGCCCGCTCCATGGAGTGCGTTGAATGTATGGAAGAAGCCCTCTTGGGTGGCGTCCTTCCCGATGAGGAACTGGATATCGTCGACCAGGAGCACGTCCATCTGCCGATAGCGGCTACGGAACTGATCTGTCCGCCGCTCGCGGATCGCCGCGACGTACTCGTTGGTGAACTGCTCGCAGGTGACGTAGGTGACGCTGCGGCCGGCAGCAACCGCTCGGTGCGCGATCGCCTGAAGCAGATGCGTCTTGCCGAGGCCGACGTCGCCGTAGAGGTAGAGCGGGTTGTAGCTCCCGGTGGGACCGTCGGCGACCGCCAGGGACGCGGCGTAGGCGAGCTGGTTGCTTGGCCCAACCACGAACGAATCGAAGGTATACCTCGGGTTGAGGCCGCTTTCGTGCGCTGACGGCCGCGGCGCCGCCGTGGCGGCTGGGGCTTTCCCGCTGAGCAGGGCGGACTCCACCGACTCCTCGGCCGCGCCACGCACCCGGTAAGTGATGGTAAGGGTTGCTCCGGTAACCGCTCCCGCGGCTGCTCCGATGAGGTTGTGCATCCGGCGTTGAAGCCACTCGGCCGCGAACGTCGTTGGCACGCCAACAACCAGAGCCTGCCCATCGAGGGAGAGACCCGAGGTGTCGCGAAGCCAAGTATCGAAACTCGGCCTCGTGACCTGTAGCTGCAGGCGGCCAAGGACGGCCTCCCACACGCGTTGAGCCGAGGAATCAGCAGGCATCCGCAGTGTGCTCCGAACGAAATCGACGAGTGGGTTGATCGGTGGTCGCGCCAGACCATATGGGGACGATGCAGCGACTGCGGTGGCGTCCCGAAGACCAACGGGGCGGAACTTATCATGCGGCACACTGGATGACGCAAGGG
>CAZQVD010000263.1:0-2464 GCA_964596665.1 uncultured Dehalococcoidia bacterium | reverse complement strand
GTACCAGTCGTGCGTCGCTAGCGAGACACTCCGCATCGCGTTCATCACGCCCTCGGGCGTTGATGTGAACGACGCGGAGCTTCCTCGGCGAATGCTCATCGCCGATGCGACCTCCCAGGCATCTTGGTTAGCGCCAAGATAGGCGAACGTCCACCCGTCAGCCTCCTTGGTCCGAATGAGCGAGGAGAGTTCTTCGATGCGATAGGCCTGCGATGCGTTCTCGTACCCATCGGTGAGAATCGTGATGACCACGTCAGGATCAACCGAGGATGCTACCTGGTCTTCAGTTTCACGAATGACCCTAGCAATCGCGTCGAGCAATGGAGTCCTTGCTCCTGGCTGGAAGGTATCAGTGCTCAAGTGGGGAACATCGGCCATCGGTACTGCAACACAGCGCCGAGAGAACGCGTTTGAATCAAAGGTACTTAGTGAGAAGCGAGCCTGAACTGCGTTTTCGTCTGACTTGAGGTCATCGAGATACGCGTTAAAGCTTGCGATTATCGGCCCTTGAATGGATTCCATGGAGCCGGACTCATCAAGCAAAAAACTGATGAATTTTGGCCCGTCTGGCGCTGCATTTGGTTTTTGGGCGTTGGTCATTTCGGATCCCCCTTTTGCTCCCTCACTTGATCTCCCCACGCGTCGATGCGGACTCTGCCTTTGCCGCGTCGTTGCGCACCGTAGGCATAACTGTTTGACTCAGTCCTGAGCGCAGCGTCCAACTGAGGTGGATTATTGTGAAAACCTCTCGCGATGCTGATTGCGGCGCTGCGAATGAAAGTTCCCAATGGCACTCTGTATTTCTTCGCTGCGAATTCCAACATCCTGCGCTCGGAGGCGGTGAGCCGTATCGAAACGGGTGAGGTGTCGTCGTCGGCTAAGCCACGAAGATGCCTGGGTGAGTTATCCATGCAAATAGTGTAGTACATGTAATACAGAGTGTCAAGCAAGAAACGCTTCTACGTGCCCAAAGACTAGAACCTGCCTGCCCTCAACGAGAACGCACGCACTGATCGGGTCTGAAGTCGAAGATGCCCCACCGGCGGAGGACGAACGAACGCCGGTTCTTCCACCTGCCGCCGCGCCCGACCTAGCGCCCACTCCCACGGTCGCGTAACCTCGCCTCATGACGAACGCTGCTGATTTCCCGATTGGGTTTTCCGCCCGCTTCGCCGCCCTCGCCCAGCGCGTCCTCGACGAACGCTGGCGTGCCTTCCCCGCCGAAGCTTCCTCCTCCGGCCTGCATGCCTTCGACGGCCAGCTGCCGCCCATCACGCGAGCGTCGATGTCGGCCCGCGTCGCCCAAGTCCGCGTAGCCCTCGCCGACGCCGAGGCCATTCCAGCCGATACTCTTGCACCCCAACAGCAGTTCGACCGCGACCTCCTGCTCCTCGGCCTGAAGGACGAGCTCCACGAGCTTACGGAGCGCCGGTCCTTCGAGCGCAACCCCATGGCCCTCATGTGGCCCCTGGAAGCCACCGCCTACATGGACCGCAACTACGCACCCGTCGAGCAGCGCATGGTGTCCATGGCGCAATTGCTGCGAGCCGTCCCGGCCTACCTCGAATCCGCGCGCGGTTTGCTCAAACCACCCTTCGCCAAGCCCGTCCTCAGCCAGGCCATCGAGGCCTACGAGGGCGTCGCCACCTTCTACCGCGCCGATGTCGTCGACTTCGCGAAGGCCAACGTCAGCGTTGAACTTGCCGCTGATCTGGCCGGCGCCGCCAGCGCCGCAGTGGACGCCATCGACGCCCACGTCGCATTTCTACGTACGCATGAGTCGAGCGCCAACGACGAGTTTGCTATCGGCGCCGCATTCTTCAGCACTATGCTCGTCAACGGCGAGATGGTGGACTTCCCTCTCGCCGACATCGAGGCTGCGGGGGAGCGCGAGCTGGCGCGCCACCAGACGATCGTACGTGCCGCCGCTGCGCAAATTGCGCCCGGCAAGCCTCTACCCGAAGCCATCGCCGTCGTCACCAAAAACCACCCTACGGCGGACAATCTCATCGACGAGACGCGCGAGATGCTCGAAGAGATCCGCTCGTTCACCATCGACCACCACATCGCGTCGGTCATCTCCGAAGTGCGCGCGCAGGTCCGTGAGACGCCTGCCTTCATGCGCTGGGCCTTCGCCGCCATGGACGGCCCCGGCCCCTTCGAGGAGGTTGCGACGGAGTCGTTCTACTACGTGACGCCCGTCGAAGACCACTGGACCACAGAGCAGGTCGAGGAGTGGCTCTCCAACTTCAACTACGCCACGCTACGAATCATCTCCATTCACGAGGTTTACCCCGGCCACTACGTCCACTTCCTGCGTCACCACCACGCCCCATCGCCCCTCTCGAAGGTCTTCGGCGCCTACTCCTTCTGGGAGGGATGGGCCCACTAGTGCGAGGAGATGTTCCTGGAAGCCGGCTACGGCGAGGGCGACCCCAAGCTCCAGTTCGCCATGGCCCAGGAA
>CAZQVD010000262.1:0-2465 GCA_964596665.1 uncultured Dehalococcoidia bacterium | reverse complement strand
AGTTCCGAGCACGGATGGACGTGCACGTCGCCATCTCCGCGTGCCCCAACGAGGGTGAGCTACGCGGCGAGATCAACGACTACGTGGCCAAGCCCCTCGGCGCGGACAGCTACGCGGGGTAGTCCCGCTCAAACCTACGAAGGAGACCGTGATGGCACCCATGATCAATCCATTCACCCTGCCGGAGGACCAGAAGGGATGGCGCGGAATGGAGCTTACCGGCCACCCCCGCCGCCGCGTGTTCAGCGTGCTCGAAACCGACCAGGTGCTGGTCACGGCGCTGATGCAGATGCCAGGCGAGCCCGGCGTTCGCCACAGCCACGAATCGGGCGAGCTGTCATTCAGGTGGGCCGGCGACATGACCCCGTTCATCACGTGGCACCCACCGGGCGAGTGGCACGGCGGCATCGCCGAGGCGCGGGCTAACCAGGCGAATGAAGTCGCCGAGGCGCTTACACTGCTACGCGATCAGCTCGCCACAGGGAGCGCCGAGACCTCGGCGCTGCTGGGCGTGGCCGACAAGCTACAGGAGCAGATCAGCTCGCTCCAAGAGCAGGTCCGCAACGCCAAGGGCCCCGCGGGCGGCCCGGGTCTGATCATCGATTGCCTCTTCCCTCCATTCAAGACGACCATCGACGACCCCGGCTATCCGTCGGTACGCGAGATCACCGGGCAGTGGTACGACTAGCTTGACGACGACGCCCGAACGCGAACGGAAACCACGGCTCTTCTACGGATGGTGGCTCGTCATCGGCGGCTTCGCCGTACAGAACCTTCAGTCGTCGCTGCTCTTCCTCTCGCAGGGCGCGTACCTGATCGAGCTCCAGGCAGCATTTGGCTGGAGCCGCAGCGCCATCTCCGGTGCCTTCTCCTTGGTCCGGCTCGAATCCGGCGTGCTCGGCCCATTGCAAGGATGGGTAATCGACCGCTTCGGCCCAAGGCCGGTGATGCTCGTCGGGAGCCTCATGTTCGGGGTCGGGTTCATCCTGCTCGGCCGCATACAGAATCTGTGGCAGTTCTACGCGGTGTTCGGCGTCATCGCCATCGGCTCGGGGCTCGGAGGCTTCCTGACGATCCACATCGCCATCGCCCAGTGGTTCGTGCGGCGGCGGACCCGTGCCATGTCGGTCACGTCCGTGGGTTTCGCGACCGGCGCGCTAATCGCCCCAGCCGTCGCTTGGTCGCTGGTCACGCTGGGGTGGCGGGAGACGTCGTTCATCTCCGGCATCGTGATCCTGCTGGTCAGCCTGCCTGCCGCCCAACTCTTCCGCAGCACGCCGGAGGCGCAAGGTCTCCTCCCCGACGGCGATACCGCCGAGGAGGCCCAGCTCGCCCGCGAGCGCGCCTCAATGCGAGCCCACGGACCGGAGATCAACGAAGGCGACTTCACGTTGTGGGAGGCGATGCGCGATCGCTCGTTCTGGTTCGTGTCGCTCGGGCATGGGATGGCGCTGCTCGTCACCAGCACCGTGCCGGTGCACCTCGTTCCTTACCTGGTGGACCAGAACGGCTGGAGCCCAGCAGCGACCGCGCTGGTGTTCCCTGGCATCATGGTGATGCAAATCGGAGGACAAATCACTGGCGGCGTACTGGGCGATTTCTACAACAAGCGTCTGGTGGCCGCGGGAGCGATGATTGGCCATGGGCTCGCGTTCATCGTGCTTGCTACCAGCGCATCGGTTCCAGCAGTGGTCGCCACGGTGATGCTCCACGGATTCTCGTGGGGCGCCCGCGGTCCGCTGATGATGGCCATCCGCGCCGATTTCTACGGCAGGCGCAATCTGGGACTTATCTCGGGCTGGTCGAACGCCCTTACACTTCTGGGCAGCGTAATCGGCCCGGTGTATGCCGGTGTGCTGTTCGACTGGCTCGGCACCTACAACGTCGCATTCTGGACCCTCGGAGTCGCCACCGCGGCCAGCACGGTCTTCTTCCTGGCTGCACGCACGCCACCCCTGCCCGCCCGGCTCACGGACCCTGAGACCTTCGGCTAGCGCGCGATGCCGGTGGCTGCCTGCTGGTAGGGCTGCTCCTCGCTTGCAGCCAACCGGCCGGCGAGGTCCGACAACATGGTCCCCATGGCCGTTTCAGTCCAGAACCAGCGTTGGAGGTCGTTATTCTGCTGGTCGGGCCGCTGACACATGCGGGCCTCCATGTAGAACGACTTCAGGTCGTCGGAAGCGAGGCGCAGGAAGCGGGGGATGGTCATGCCGTCGGGCTTCTTCGCGTAGTCGGTGGGCTCCGCGGGGTCGAACTCCTCCATGTATTTCACGAGCCCTCGGAATCCACGCTGCGGGATGCCGCTGAGCCCCACCAAGGTGCGGCCATCGTGGTTCTCGTTCCAGCGCTCGTAGTAGCCACGGACCCCGGTCAGCTCGTCCGCGGGGTCGCCGCTCGCATTGCTTACGTCCTTGCGGGCGCCGCTTGCCTGGAGTATCTGGACGGGCGCTTCGCCGTCCTCGGGG
>CAZQVD010000261.1:0-2467 GCA_964596665.1 uncultured Dehalococcoidia bacterium | reverse complement strand
TCGACGTGCTCGCCGAGTTCGAGCTTCACGGTGACCGACCCGGAGACCTGGACGGCACCTTGGACCGCTCAGCAGCCGATGCGGCGGAACGATTTAACGCTGTTCAAGTATTCGTGCCCACGAGGGACACCACAGCATGGAGGGCATCCTCGCCGGCGCGCGAGCGGATGAGAAGGCCGCGGCGCAAGCGGCAACACAAGGGTCGCGGTGAGGTGTGGGGCGGCTCACAGCTCGAGTTGGTCGTTGAAGACCATGTCTTCAAGCGTGAACTTCTTCTTGATCGTGACGTCCCCGACTTCCGTGATGAACTCGACCTCCTTGTCTTCCAGTACGATGGCATCGTCCTTGGGGAAGAGGTAGACGATCGTGACGCCTCGCTCAGCCCTCTGTGGCTGGGCCTGCGCCGGACCGATTGGCGACTTCCCCTTTCTCTCCAGCCGCGCTTCGGCCATCAAGGCTTCCGGCGTCAGCCTGCCAAATTGTCCGGGCAGGCCGGTCACGACCACCACGTATCCTGGTGCGCTCTGGTCGAGGAACGCCTGCGCCTCGGGGTCGACGGTGCCTCCCTGTTCAATCCGCCCGCGGACCATCGCCTGGCGTATCGGCTGTGCGGACTGCCATTGGATAACGAGCCTGGTCTGGGGGGTGCTGGTCCCGGGTCGAAACCCGCCGCCAAATCTCCCGCCGCCAGACGCTCGAGGGGGACGCGGAAATCTGACCGTGAGCCGTTTCGCCCACGGCGAGTCGTTCATCATTTGCTCGACGTCCTTGTCGGACCAGGCCGTGAACTCGGTTTCCTCCCAGAAGTCCGCCGCGGCCAATACTGCGCCCGCCAGTAACACGATGCCTGACATCGCGAGAAATCTTCGTCCCACTGTGTACCTTCCCTTTTACGACCCGGGCCCGCATACGGACCAGCCGCGTGCCTCGGCTCGAGGACATGGCGGCCTGCAAGAACCGGGCAAGTATACGACGGATCGGATGTCAACGCTGCAGGCGGAAGCAGGCGGTTGCGGAGGGATTCGCCATCTCCGGGTTCGTGAGTTGTTCCGAGCACATCTTCATCATGGAGCGCGAGGCTGCTTCCTGAGACGGCACCTCTGGCGCGGCCCGAACAGCTGAAGATCGATAGGGCGCTCGCTCCAGCTGACCGCCCACGGACCCAGCCGTTCCGTCAGGCGCCCGCGCCCTGCTCACGGCGAGCAGCGAGTCACTGGGCGCGAGAGTGTTCTTGCACCGAGTCGCGTGCGGGTCCATCATGGGTGTACTTGGACGAGATCGAGGAGGAGGGTCAGGATGAGCCATCGATGTCTCGCGGTGTTGTTGACCGTGACCGCCGTCGGAGTGCTGTCGGTACCCGTGACCGGCCAGGCCCAGAAGGCCACGGCGGATCAGCAGACTCCTCGCACGGCGTGGGGTGCGCCGGACCTGCAGGGCGTGTGGGACTTCCGCTCCATTACGCCCCTCCAACGGCCCGAAGAGCTGGCGGACAAGGAGTTTCTGACAGAGGAAGAGGCGGCGAACCTTGAACAAGAGACCGTGGACCGAGAGGAACGCCTGTTGAATCGCCCCGCTCGAAGAACGGAGGCCGGTGGCAACGTGGACCGGGGGGAGGACGGGGCACTGGGCGCCTACAACGATTTCTGGCTGGACCGGGGTACCACGACCATCGGGACCAGGCGAACGTCGCTGATCGTGGATCCGTCGAACGGACGCATCCCGCCGGTGACGCCGGAGGCGGAGAAGCGAGCAGAGACGCGAAGGGCGTATCGGCGTGAACACCCCGCCGATTCATGGGAGGACCGAGGCCTGAACGACCGTTGTATGTTCACCACCGGGCTGCCGATTGTCCCAAGTGCGTACAACAACAACGTGCACCTGTTCCAGACACCTGACCACGTGGTGATGCTCATCGAGATGACTCACACGCTGCGCGTCGTCCCTCTGGACGGGCGTCCCCATGGAAATATCCGCCAGTTCGTGGGCGACTCGCGGGGCCACTGGGAGGGCGACACCTTGGTCGTCGAGACGCTGAACTTCCACCGCCTGACCGGCATCCGGGGATCCACCCCGAACGCCGTTCTGGTCGAACGTTTCACCCGCATCAACCCGCACGCCATCCAGTACGGATTCACCGTGGAAGATCCCGACACGTGGACGCGACCCTGGACTGCCGAGGTGCAGCTGACGAAGAACGACGAACCGCTCTACGAGTACGCGTGTCACGAGGGTAACTACGCCATGGAGGGCATCCTCGCTGGAGCGCGGGCGGAAGAGAAGGCCGCTGCACAGGCCGCAAACCCAGGGTCGCGGTAGACGCGCCAGTTCGATGCATCCACCAACGCCTCTGCTCTTCCCCGCGTTCACCACGCCGCAACAGACATGATCGAGGCGACGGCGCTCACCACGGGTTGCTAGTGCGTCAGCCCGTGCATCATGTAGTTGATGCCGATCCGGAACCCCGTGT
>CAZQVD010000260.1:1345-2484 GCA_964596665.1 uncultured Dehalococcoidia bacterium | reverse complement strand
CTACCGGATCGCCACCACGCGTATCGACGGCTACGATGTGCTCACCAATCTCACCCGCACCTCACCGTACCGCGCTCCAGGCTCGCCACAGGTCGCATTCGCCATGGAATGCATCGTCGACGAGGCCTGCGAGCGGCTCGGCATGGATCCCATCGAGTTCCGCCTGCTGAACGGCTCCACGACCGGCGACCGGCGGGCTGACGGACCACGCTATCCCGTCATCGGCAACCTAGATGTACTGGAGGCCGCCAGAGCCACCGAGCACTACGGCACGCCCATCGATCGGCAAGTCCCCGTGGGTCGCAAGCGTGGCCGTGGCGTGGCCAGTGGCTATTGGGCGAACGGCGGAGACAGCTCCACGGTCACCCTCAGCATCAACGACGATGGCGGCATCTCGCTCGTCGAAGGCTCGACCGACATCGGCGGCACGCGCACCTCCGTCGCCATGCAGGCCGCGGAGGTGCTCGGCATCACAGCCGAGGAGATCCACCCGACCGTCGCCGACACGGACGGCATCGGCTACACCGACATGACCGGCGGCAGCCGGACCACCTACGCTACCGGTGAGGCCGCCATCCAAGCCGCGCTAAAGGTGACCGCCACCATGAAGGAGCGGGCGGCGGCGCTCTGGGAGATCGATCCCGAGCAGGTCGCCTTCGCCGACGGAACGTTCTCCGACTCGGCGGGGGGTCGCACCATCACCTTCCACGAGCTCACGCAGGCGCTCGACGAGACGGGCGGCCCCGTCAGCGAAACCGCGACCGTGACCAAGCACGGTGGAGGTGGCGGGGCATTCGCCACTCACATTGTGGACGTGGAGGTCGACGAGGAGACGGGCAAGGTGGAGATCGTCCGCTACACCGCCGTGCAGGATACCGGGCTCGCGGTTCACCCCTCCTACGTGGAGGGGCAGATGCAAGGCGGCGCGGTGCAGGGCATCGGCTGGGCACTCACCGAGGAGTATCTCATCAACGAGCAAGGCAGCATGGAAAACGCCACGCTGCTGGACTACCGCATCCCAACCGCCTTGGACGTGCCGTTCATCGACACGGTGATCGTCGAGGTGGCGAACGCCAACCACACCTTCGGCGTGAGGGGCGTGGGTGAGGTGCCCATCACGCCGCCGGCGCCGGCCATCG
>CAZQVD010000260.1:0-1335 GCA_964596665.1 uncultured Dehalococcoidia bacterium | reverse complement strand
TCCACAACGCAACGGGGTTGCGGCTGCGCGAGCTGCCGATGAAGCCGGGGCGCGTGCTTGCGGCGATCCGCGCGGCCCGCGCCGGGGCGTGACATGCCCTCCGTATTCATCCCCACCGCCATGCGCGAGCTCACGAGCAGAGAGGCGACCGTGCATATCCCCGGCGCCACGCTCCGCGAGCTCATAGACAACCTCGAGGCCGCATACCCCGGGTTCAAGGACCGTGTGCTGGACGCGGCTAACCCTCATCGCTTGCGGCCGGGCATGGCGGCCATCGTCGAGGGCGAGCCGGCCGCGATGGGCCTGCGAACCAAGCTTGAGGACGGCTCCGAGGTACACTTCTTGCCGGCTATCGCCGGAGGCGCCGAGGCCGCGACCACCGAAGGCACCAAGAGGAGCACACCATGGCTATAGACCGAACCGAGCCCTCCGCGGCAGAGTTGGCGTCGTATCTCACCGGGCGCCGCAACTGGGGACGCTGGGGCGAAGACGACCAACGCGGCGCGATCAACCTCATCACCCCTGAGAAGCGGGCAGCTGCGGCCGGCCTCGTGCGCAGCGGGCGCATCGTGTCGCTCAGCCGCGATTTCCCGACGGTTCCGAGCCCCGGCAACCCAAACCCTGCTCTGCATTACATGCGCGCGCAGGAACGCGGCACCGGTGGCTCATCCAGCGATTTCGTCGGTATCCAGTACCACGGCTTCGCGGCCACCCACATCGACGCGCTCTGCCACATGTGGGGCGCCGACGGCATGTGGAACGGACGCGACCCCTCCGAGCAGATCGGCTTCGACGGCGCCCACTGGGGTTCCATCGACAACTGGCGTGAAGGCATCGTCACGCGTGGCGTTTTCCTGGACGTCCCGGCCCACCGCGGTGAGCCCTTCGTGACCCGTGAGCGCCCCGTGCACGCCTGGGAGCTCGAGGAGATCGCCGAAGCCCAGGGCGTCAGCGTGGAGCCCGGCGATGCGATCGTCGTCCACAGCGGCCGTGACGCGATGATCGCGCACGATCCGCAGGCCTTCGTCGGCCCCGCCAGGCCCGGCCTGCACGCGTCGTGCCTGCGGTTCCTGCGCGATCACGACGTGGCCGTTCTCGCCTGGGACATGATGGACCACGTGGCCACCCGCAACGAGATCGTCAGCGCGGTGCACGGTTCGATCTACGCCTACGGCGTCGCTTTGGTCGACAACTGCACGCTCGGCGCACTGGCGCAGGCCTGCGCCGAGGAGGGGCGGTACGAGTTCATGCTCACCGTCGCCCCGCTGGCGATCGTCGGCGGCACCGGATCACCCGCGAACCCACTCGCGCTGTTCTAGGGCAACGTCCCCTGTA
>CAZQVD010000259.1:0-2541 GCA_964596665.1 uncultured Dehalococcoidia bacterium | reverse complement strand
ACACCAGGCAGGTCTTTGACACGGCCGCCACGGATCAGGACGACGGAGTGCTCTTGCAGGGTGTGACCCTCACCGGGGATGTAGGCGGTGACCTCCATCCCGTTGGTCATTCTCACGCGGGCCACCTTGCGGAGAGCTGAGTTCGGCTTCTTGGGCGTTACGGTTCGGACTTGCACACAGACCCCCAGCTTCTGAGGGCTGCCGCTACCGCGATAAACCCGGTTACGCAGGGTGTTGCGCACGTAGCGCAGCGCAGGAGCCTTGGTCTTCTTCACCAAGCGCGTCCGCCCATGTCGCACCAACTGATTTACGGTCGGCATCGTACGGTCCCAAACCTTCACACAAGTATGCCTCGCGCCTCGTTTTCGCGCGAACGTTATGATGCTACAGTAGGCTCAGGAACGTGTCAACCGCCTAGCCCGTGCCCTTTTTTGCGTGCCCGATCAGGCCCCATTTTCGGACCATCCTGTTGGCATCCGCCGACATGTCGCCGTAATCGCTATAATCGCCCGGCCTGCCAACCTCACCACCGCGGCGTGTCATAGCGCCCCGTTCAAGCCCCACACGAGGCACCGGCCAAGCCCATGGTCAAGATCTACACCAAGTACGGAGACGAAGGCGAGACGGGGCTGCTCTACGGCGGCCGCATGTCCAAGGCCGACCCGCGCGCGGAGGCCTACGGGACCACCGACGAAGCGGTGTCTGCCCTCGGCCTGGCCAAGGCGCTCTCCGAAAATCCCCTCGTGCGCAGCATCGTCGACCGCCTCCAGCGCGAGCTCTTCACGGTCGGCGCGGAGCTCGCCACCGAACCGGCTCACTACGACAAACTGCTGGCCCACTTCTCCGCCGTCACTCCTGAGATGACCGCGGCTCTCGAGGGCGACATCGACTCGCTCTCCGCACAGGTGGAACTGCCGCGCAGCTTCATCGTGCCGGGGGGCTCCCCCGCATCCGCCGCGCTCGACGTAGCGCGCACGGCCCTTCGGCGGGCTGAGCGCCGGGTCGTGGAGCTCCACGACCGCGGAGCCCTCAAGAACCCCGAGATACTACGCTACCTCAACCGAACCTCCGATCTCGCATTCATGCTAGCGAGATACGAGGACCGCCATCTGCCGCCGGATCTCGTCGGCGGCGGCGCCTAGGACAAGGTGCTACCTTGCACCCACTTGCTATTGCTGAGCGATAGCCTAGCGCCAGCCCCAACACCGCCCGGCGGCTTTAGTCCGGAGCCGTAGCCAAGTGCAGGCCCACAGTTGAACAACCCTGGAGGAGTGACCATGACCACCACCCCCATCAACCTATTCGAGTACGAGGCCGCGGCACAGAATCGCATGCACCCCCATGAGTTCGACTACGTCCAGGGCGCCGCCACCGACGAGATTACCATGCGGCGCACCCGCTCAGCTTACGAGCACATCGCTCTTCGCCCACGCGTGCTCACCGGCACCCATGCGGCCGACCTCACCACGACCGTCTTCGGCAAAACCATCAGCGCACCCTTCATGCTCGCTCCCGCGGGAGGACACACGAGGGCCCACCCCGAAGGCGAGCTCGCCTCTGCGCGCGCCGCCGCCAAGTTCGGCACCGTCCTCGGCATCAGCGCCAACTCGGGGCACAAGCTCGAAGACGTCGCCGAGGCCGCTGACGGGCCCAAATGGTTCCAGGCCTACTTCTATCGCAACCGCGAGCAGACCGTGGAAATTGTCCGCCGCGCCGAGGACGCAGGCTACGATGCGATCATCGTCACGCTAGACTCAAGCTGGCCGTCGAAGCGCGAGCGCAACATACGCAACGGCTACAAGCAGGGCCGGCGGGCGAACTACACCCCCGAGCAGGTCAAGGCGGCCCAGGAGGCCGCGCCCAAGGGTCGCTTCGACTCCGCCCAGAGCTCCCGGGGGCAAACGGACCCCGGAGCCACCTGGGAGGAGGTCGCCTGGCTGAGAACCGTCACCAAGCTGCCGCTCATCTTCAAGGGCATCATGACCGGCGAGGACGGCAAGTTGTGCGCCGACAACGGACTCGACGGCCTGATCGTCTCCAACCACGGTGCGCGCAACCTCGACACCACGATGACGACCATCGAGACGCTGCCAGAGGTGGTCGACGCGGTGAACGGCAAGCTGGCCGTTTTCCTCGACGGCGGCATACGGCGCGGCGCCGACGTCGCCAAGGCGATCGCCTTGGGGGCCCACGCCGTACTCTTTGGCAGGCCCATCTTCTACGGTCTTGCCCTCGACGGCGAGGATGGCGTGAGCTCGGTGCTGGATATCCTGCGCGACGAGCTGGAGCAGACCATGATCTTGGCAGGCCGCCCCAACATCGCGAGCATCGACTCCACTCTGATCCGCAAGATGCCGATGCTCGATTAAGGGCGCGTCGGGGCAGAGTTGGACTGTACGCCTGCGGCTACGGATTCGCTGCCGTGTTGCGATGGCTGACATCGTCGTTCCCAACCCACCCACCCGCGGAACGTTTGCGCAACGAGGCGGTCGCTCCCTCGTACTCCCGCGACAAGGTGGCCGCGCTGCACCCGCGACCCGC
>CAZQVD010000258.1:0-2541 GCA_964596665.1 uncultured Dehalococcoidia bacterium | reverse complement strand
TGTTCCCGCTCTAGGTAGGGTGCGACCCTGCGGCCACTCGCTGCCGCGCTGCGATAGGGGCGCTGCCGTCCCATCCTCCCGCCCGCGGGGCGCTTGGGCACGAGGGGACATCAGGCGATTGGGAAGCGAAAAGGGCCGGCGCTTTGGGGCGCCAGCCCTTTGATGTGCGAGTGCGAAGCGTCTACTTCTCCCATTCGGGGCGCTGCGCGCCCTCGCCGGAGAGCACTTGCTCCAGGTCGTTCTTGACCACGATGTCCTTGAACGGCCCACCGTCCGACTTCTCGTAGCCGGGGTAAGTGAAGTACTCCACGGGGTACACGAGGATCTCGTTCTCCGCCGGGTCGCGATAGACGTTCATCGGCTCGCCACCGGCCTCCACGATGGCCATCTGCTCCTCGAGGATGCGGCGGAACATAATGATGCCAACGTCCGACACGCCAAGGCGCTCGGTGGTGCGGTCGGTGATGGAGCCCTGGATGATCCAGGCCGCCTGGTCCTGGCCCAGCACCCAGTCCGCCTTGATCCGGCCGTCCTCGTTGAACGCAGGCACTTCGATGTGCGGGACCGTGGCGGGATTGGAGGAGTACTCGGCCAACTCCAGCCCGGAGCGGGTCTTCGTGGAACCCTCGGGTCGCCAGTCGACCACGAAGTGCAGCGTGTGGGTGTCGTCGACGGGGATGCGGTACTGCAGATTGGCCGTGATATGGAGGATATTCGGGAAAAGGATAGGATGCCCGAACTTCCAGAAATCGTCCTCCTCGGTCTCGTTGCCCACCAGCCGTCGCTTGATGATGCCGTAGCCGGTGACCTCGAAGCCGATCTTGCGGTGGTCCGCTCCCCGGAACGAAAGGCGCTCGTTCCAGGCGTCGCGCTCCTCCTTGGGCTTCGCACGATTCATGACCCAGCCACCCCAATAGCGGTGCAGCCATTGGAAGTGGAGCGGGTCGAGGGAGTTCTCGTGGCACTGGAGCCAGTTGCACGGGAGTATGGCGGACAAGGTGGAGCGCTCGCCAGGCCAGACCAGCACGTCGACCCGAGGCAGCAGCGGTGCGGGCTGCGGGCCCATGTAGGCGAAGATGACCCCGCCGAGCTCCTCGACCGGGTAGGCCTTCAATTTCACCTTGTCCTTGAAGCGGCTGCCCACCGGCTCGGACGGCTGGTCCACGCAGTTGCCGTTCACGTCGAACAGCCACCCGTGGTAGGCGCAGCGTATGCCCTCGGGCTCCGGCACGCCGTACGAGAGGTTGGCCTTGCGATGGGGACAACTCGGCTCAATCAGCCCGATCTCCCCGGACGCGCTGCGGAAGAGCACGAGATCCTCACCGAGGAGGCGCACCTCCTTGGTGGGATTCTCTTCGTTGACCTCGATGCTTGCGGAGATGGGGTGCCAGTAGCGGCGCATCAACTCGCCCATGGGCGTGCCGGGGCCTACTCGTGTGAGCCGCTCGTTCTGCGCTGCTGTCAACATCGGTTGCTCCTCAGGCGCCTTGCGTCCGCGCGGGCGCGACGCGACGATCTGTGCAGAAGCCGATGCTAGCACGGCTGTCCGGCGCTTGCTTGCTGGCTCAGGAGTACGCTGCGGCGAACAAACCGTGCAAAAAAGGCCGGCGAGTCTTCTCGCGCCGGCCTTTTCTATCGCAATGGCCTGGGCGCGAAGGCCGAGGCGCCGCCGCGATGGGATGCCCCTGCGGCGCGGGTCATGGCTTTGTTCTGTGCGATCGATAGTATGCGTGTCTCCTTCGTACCGTCTGGACTGCGATGGGGAGAGGTTAGGCGGCGTGCATGAACGACACCTGAAGGCGCGATATACTCGCGTGCAGGGGGCGTGACCGTAGCCACGCCCCTGACCGTAGCCACGACGACGACGTTCGGGCCGGCAGGCCGTGGAGGCGACGATGCTGACAGCAGAAGAGAATGAGGTCCTGACGCGAGTGGGTCCCGGCACGCCGGCGGGCGAGATGCTGCGGCGCTACTGGCACCCCATCTCGCTGGCCCAGGATCTGAGCGACGAGAGCCCGACCAAGTTCGTGCGCGTGCTGGGCGAGGATCTCGTCCTCTTTCGCGACAAGTCAGGCCGTACCGGCCTGATCGCCGACAAGTGCGCGCACCGCAGCGCGTCCCTCGTGTACGGCCGGGTGGAGGAGCGCGGCATCTCATGTGCCTACCACGGCTGGCTGTACGACTGCGAGGGCACGATTCTCGAGACACCACCCGAGCGCAACGACGCGATCATGAAGAGCGTCAGCATCAAGGCATATCCCGTGAACGTGTACCTGGGCCTGATCTGGACCTACATGGGCCCGGCGCCGGTGCCCCCCATGACCCGCTACGACACCCTGTACCGCAAGGACGGCCATCGCAACGTCCGCCTGCACCCGGTGCTGGACTGCAACTGGTTCCAGGCGATGGAGAACTCCATGGACCCGGCGCACCTGCAGGTGCTGCACCAGGAGTACATCGGCGGCAAGCGCGAGGTCACGAACACGACGCGTGGCTTCACCGACGACGTGGAGGGCTTCGAATTTTCCGTGACGGACTTCG
>CAZQVD010000257.1:0-2634 GCA_964596665.1 uncultured Dehalococcoidia bacterium | reverse complement strand
TCGCACCCCCGGCGGCTACATTACCGACCTCATGGGTGAGATGGGTGCGACCACACTCTTCATGTCGTCCGGAGAGGTGTACGAAAAGCTGTCGCGCGGCGTGATCGATGGTGTCACTTTCACCTACGAGGCGCTGACCGCCTTCCGGCTTACGCGACACCTCAAGTTCGCCATGCGAGTGCCGGGTGGCATCTACAACAGCACCTGGTTTGTGGTCGTCAATCAGGCGAAGTGGAACGAGATCTCGGCGCAGGACCAGGCAGCGATCGAGGCGATTTCCGGCGAGGTCTTCGCAGAGCTGGTCGGCAAGGCCTGGAACGACGCCGACACCGAGGCCATCAAGACAATCACCGCGGCCGGCATCGAGATCTATGATGCGCCGGTCCCACTGGTAGACGCCATCAAGACAGCGGCGCAAGAGTTCGAGGCTGAGTGGGCGGAAACGGTCGCCGGTCAAGGCTTCGACGGCGTGAAGGCCCTCGAGGCGCTGCGCAGCCAATCCGGTGTGAGCCACTAGGATGACCACGGCGGCGCTTCGGCGCGCGTTGGACTTCGGCCTCGGCGGTTGTTGCGCGTTCTTGCTGGCAGGGTTGGTCGGGCTGACCGTTGCGGACGTCATGGGCCGTTACGTGTTCAGCGCGCCGTTGGCGGGAGCCTTCGAGCTCACCGAGCTGATGCTCGGGGCGCTGGTGTTTGCAGCCCTCCCCTTGACGACACTTGCCGGCGAACACGTCGAGGTCGACATGGGCTTCGTCGTCTCGCCGGCCCCGGTCAAGACCCTCATGCTCTGGCTCAGCGGTCTTGTGTCGACGGCTGCGCTCTGGGCGATCGCCTGGCGGCTGGCTTTGCATGGCGCGCGCCTGGCCGAGGGCGGCGCGACGACCAACGCCCTCTCGGTGCCACTCGCTCCCTTCGGTTGGTTCACGGCCGCAATGGCTGCGCTGAGCGGCGTACTGGCTCTGGTCCGGCTCTCGGCTGAGGCAGGCGACCCGCCACTCAGTGACTGAATCCTTGATCGGTTTCGGCGCGCTCCTCGCGCTGATCTTCTTGCGGGTTCCGATCGCTTTTGCGATGGCGTCCGTCGGCGCCGTCGGCTTCGCGCTGCTCCGGAGCTGGCCGGCGGCCTGGTCGATGGTCGGCACCGTTGCCTTCGACACAGGCCTCGCCTACTCGCTGTCGGTTGTGCCGTTGTTCATCTTGATGGGCAATCTCCTGACCAGCTCCGGCGTCAGCCATGGTCTCTATGCGGCGGCCAATCATCTCTTGCGCGGCGCGCGCGGCGGGCTGGCCATGGCCTCGATAATCGCCTGTGGCGGGTTCAGCGCGGTCTGCGGCTCGTCGCTGGCCACCGTGGCGACGATGTCGAAGGTCGCCATGCCCTCGATGCGACGCTACGGCTATGCCGACAGTCTTGCCGCCGGCTCCATCGCCGCCGGGGGCACGCTCGGCATCCTGATCCCGCCGAGCGTCGTGATGATTATCTACGGACTACTGACCGAGTCAGACATCGGGAAGCTCTTCATCGCCGGTGTGATACCGGGAGTGCTGGGCATCCTGTTATACGTGGGCGCCATCGCCGTCGTCGTCCGTATGAATCCCGACATTGCGCCAATTTCGGAGGAGGTCGAACCGTTCTCGACCAGGGAGCGAATCGGGGTTCTCGCTGTCGTTGGGCTCTTCGTCCTGATCATGACGGGGATATACGGTGGCTTCTTCACACCGACCGAGGCGGCCGGTATCGGTGCTGCTGCCGCCTTGCTCATCGCAACGCTTGCGGGCGGCGTGGGCGCTGGCGAGCTATTCCATGCCTGCATTGACAGCGCACGGACGACCGCGATGATCTTTGCCATCATCATCGGGGCAGCGGTCTTCTCCAACTTCATCAACCTTGCAGGGTTCCCCGAGGGCCTGGCCGGTTTGGTCGCCGCTCTGGATATGAACGCCTATCTGGTCATTGCCGGCATTGTGGGGATCTATTTGATCCTGGGTTGTGTGCTGGAGAGTCTCTCGATGATCCTGCTCACCGTGCCGGTCTTCTACCCGCTGATGTATGAGCTGAATTTCGGCGCCGACGTGCTGTTGGATCCCGAGGCCGCGCTGATCTGGTTCGCGGTGATCGTGGTGGTCGTGACCGAAATCAGCCTGATAACCCCGCCGGTCGGTCTCAACGTCTTCGTCTTGCGCAACGTCTTACCGGATGTGCCTTTGAGCACGATTTTTCGCGGTGTCAGGCCCTTCTGGATCGCAGACATCGTACGACTGGCACTGCTCATAGCATTTCCGGCACTCTCCCTATGGTTGCTTCGGTGGATGTGACACCACCAGTCCGTGGTGAAAGTCCGGCGTCGCACCGAGAGGTCGCGGCGTTGTTGCATGAAGAGAAGCTTGCCTCTAACAACCCGGTGTGAAGATCGCCTGGGAACATCGGTTGCGTCCCAGTCCCGGGCGGAGGAGCCGTACACCAACGCCTCTCGCCCTTCTCCGGAGGTGCGATCCGGCATTCTCCCTCCGCGCGCCTTGCAATGGCCGGGCGCGGCATGAGTACGACGCCCCAAAAGGGGAACCCATTTTTGTGCGGCTCCTAAGAGTGCTTGACCTGACTACAATGAGGACGTTGTGAGCCAGCATACTGGA
>CAZQVD010000256.1:1175-2687 GCA_964596665.1 uncultured Dehalococcoidia bacterium | reverse complement strand
AGGCTCATGATCCCGGGCGCCTCTCGCACTCCACGGTTTTCCGGCTTCAGCTCGCCGTAGAACACCAGGTAGGTGGCCCGCGCCATGTAGAGCGCGCTGAGCACCACCGCCACCAGGAACAGCACCAGGAACACCGGGTTCAGACCGTCCTTGATCGCGAGTAGCATCTCGTCCTTCGACCAGAACCCCGCCAGCGGCGGGATGCCCGAGAGGGCCAGCGCGCCGACGGTGAACGCGAGCGCCGTGACCGGCATGCGATGACGGAGCCCTCCCATCTTGTTGATGTCCGTCTCCTCATGCATCACGTGCATGATGGAACCGGCGCTCAGGAACAACATGGCCTTGGAAACCCCATGCATGAGCAGGTGGAAGATCGCCGCCATGTAGCCGCCGGCGCCCAGGGTCAGCATCATGAAGCCCAGGTGGCTCATGGTCGAATAGGCCAGAATGCGCTTGAGGTCCGTGACCACCAACGCCAGTGTTGCACCAACAATCGCGGTCACCAGCCCCACGATCGCCACCGTAAGTTGAGCGGAGGGCGCCGCCTCGAACACCGGCAGCAGGCGCGCGACCAGGAAGACGCCCGCCGTTACCATCGTCGCCGCGTGGATCAGCGCGCTCACAGGCGAAGGACCCTCCATGGCGTCGGGCAACCACACGTGCAGCGGGAACTGCGCCGACTTGCCCATGGCGCCCAGGAAGATCATGAACGCGCTGAACGTGACCACGCCCTGGTTGTAGTCGTCCCCGGTGACGTAGGCGATGGTCTGCGTGATATCGAACGTGCCCGTCTCCGACGCCAGCACGAGGATGCCGATGAGCAGACCGACGTCGCCGACACGGGTGGTGATGAACGCCTTCTTCGCCGCATTCACGGCCGATTGCCGTTGCCACCAGAAACCGATGAGCAGGTACGAACACAAGCCCACAAGCTCCCAAGCCAAGTACAACACCAGCATGTTGTCCGCGAGCACCAGCGTGAGCATGGCCGCCGTGAACAGCGAGTGCGCGGCGAAGTACCACGTGATGTTGGGGTCGTCTTGCTCGCGGCCGTTGTGCTCGTGCTTCATGTACCCCAGCGAGTAGATCTGCACCAGCATCGCCACGAACGTCACCAGCGCCAGCATCACGATGGTCAGCGGATCGACGATCATCCCGGAGCCCACGCTGACATCGCCAGCGGTGAACCATTTGCGCGCCAGGTGGTGCTCGCCAACGCCCCGGCTCACGAAGTCGAACAGTACGGGCCAGAACGTCACGAACGCCAGCACGATGGCGCTCACCGACAGGTACTTGCCGGGGACAGGGATGTAGCGGCCGAACACCGCCAGCACGCCGAACGCTATGAACCCATACGTGGGGATTAACCAGGCTTCTTCGATTCCCACGTTAACCCTTCATCAGATCGAGTTCGTCGACGTTCACCGAGCCACGTGCGCGAAACAGGCGCATGATGGCCGCGAGGGCCAGGCCCACCTCCGCCGCCGCAACGGTGATGACGAAGATGACGAT
>CAZQVD010000256.1:0-1165 GCA_964596665.1 uncultured Dehalococcoidia bacterium | reverse complement strand
CTCTTTTTGCTCCGAGGGCCAGTACCTCAAGGCTCGCTACCGTCACGGGATAGCCCTGAAGGGTTTGGGCCGGTTCGAGGAGGTCTGTCTGTCTGTCTGACAGCAGCAGGAGGCAAAGTGATTATGGTGATGACGAAGATGACGATCACCTGCCCGGTGACCGCCGAGATATCACGAAATGCGGAGAACGCTACTAAGTTCACGTTCACCGCATTCAGCATGAGCTCAACCGACATGAGGATCATGACCGCGCTGCGGCGCGCCAGCACACCGTAGAGGCCCAGGCAGAACAACGCCGCCGCGAGGATCTGGACGTCGACAAGTTCGAGCGTCATTCCGCTCTCCCCTCGCCGTCCTGGCCGGGCTCGGTTCGACCGATGACGATTGCGCCGATCAGCGCGACCAGCAGCAACACCGATGCTACCTCGAAGGGCACGGCCCAGTTCTCAAACAGCCCCACGCCGAGCTCCTTGATGTCGATCCCCACCCGGCGCGTCTCGTTGTACGTTTGCGAATCGCCCACCGAGGCGGCCGACAGCAGCGCGAACAGCCCTAACGACACCACGGCGGCCACCGGCCAGCGCCGGTGCTCGGCCGCGGTCGTGGAGAACTCGGTCGAGCGAGTCAGCATGAGGGCGAAGAGAATGACGATGATGATGGCGCCGCCGTAGATCAGCAGCTGCACCAGCGCCAGGAATTCAGCGAACAGCACGACGAACAGGCCCGCGACGCCCGCCAGCGAGACGAGCAGGAACAGCGCGGCGTAGACCACGTTGCGTGTCGTGACGACGCCGAGCGCGGCCAACAGCGTGATCGCGCCGAAGATGTAGAAGACGACCAGGCCCACGGCTATTTGTCCTCCGTTCCTTCGGCGGGTTCGGCACCGGCGTCTTCAGTCGAGGCTTCGGGAGCGGGGTTGGCTGCCTCCTCCGCGGCCTTGGCGGCAGCGGCGGCGGCCTTGGCAGCATCGGCGGCCGCCTTCTTCGTCAGCACCGTCGAGGCCACGTTCCGGTCGGGAGCCGTCGGTTGCCATCCGATCTTGTCCTGGTACGAGCGTCCCAGGTCCAGCAGCAGACCCAGGTCGGCGCGGGCACCCGTGCGCTCGAAGCTGGCCAGCTCATGCTCGTGCGACATCTCGATCGCATCGAAGTTGCGCACGTCCACG
>CAZQVD010000255.1:0-2701 GCA_964596665.1 uncultured Dehalococcoidia bacterium | reverse complement strand
GTGCCCGAAGAGCTGACGCGCTAGGGACCGCGGCGACTACCTACTCGGCCGACTCCCGGCGCGACTCGACGAACTCCTCGGCACCCTTCGGCAGCAGCAGGTTGTCGGAAATCGCCGCGATCTCCTCGGCCTCCTCCCACGCTCGCTCGAGCAGCCACAATTCACCCTGTAGAGCCCGGCGCTCCTGCTCCTCATGTAGCGCCATCTCGAGCGCGAGCTTGGTCGGCTTCGGCATCTTGTTGATGTAGCCTGGCACGCCCTTTTTGTCGCGGAAGCGGTCGCCCTCGACCAAATCGGTCAGGAATTCCGTGGGGTGTCCGTGCGACTCGATCTCGTCCACGGCGTGCTGCACGGTTTCCGGTTTTCCACCCATGGCGTTCAGCTTGGGCAGAATCGCTCCCACCATGCGGCGGGCTTCATCGCCCTCGAACCACTCCTTCTTCTTGCCCTTCCGCACCTCGACCCTGAACCCCAAGTCATCGTCCGCAGCACGCACCCGCGTGCCCAGCAAATCCATCCTCTTGAGCTTGAGCACGTCCCCGCAGGGCCGACGATGCTTCACAAGCGTGCGCCCATTCGTCCAGATGTTGACGAAATTACCGCTCTGGGCGAGCAGGGCTGTCGAGATCACCCCCGTGGCCGCGCCGCCGATCAAAACGCCACCGATGACGACCACGCCCCCGACTCCGTAGAGGATCTGCCGCTTCCTCCTGCGCCCGAACTGGTCGCCGTACCGCCACGCGGCGAACTCGGGCCGCATCGGCGCGCCGATGCGCACGAGTTCCAGCCCCTCCTGGTGCTTGGCGAGCCCCACGTTCTCGGTCGATACCCGGACCCGCGTATCGCGAAATATGCGCTCGCACATCTCCACGGCCTCCCAGCGCTCCTCGAGCGGTGAAAGGTTCCAGCGCTCGCACTTCCGGCATACGACCCAAAGCCGGCCCTGCGCGGCGTCGAAAGCCAGGCGGCGTCCGACGGGGAACGTCTCGATGACCTCGTTGGTGCCGAGGGGCCGATTACAGAACATGCAAGTCTTGTACAAGGTCGTCCGGGTCCCAGGGTGACGCGATCGGTTCGCGTGATCACCTGCGTCGTCGTCGATGACGCCGCTATCGCATGCCTAGAAGTACGGCAAGCGCGGGTCGCTCCTTCAACGGAACACGACGTACAGCGCAACCGTCGCTATCAGTACACCGATACCGAGGGGACGGGCCCACGGGTCCGGCGTGAGGTCGATGTCGCTCTTTCGCTCGAACTGGAACGGTGCTTCGCGGGGGCGGAGAAGCGTCACGCTGCCCATCGCCAGTACAACGATCAGGCACGTGGCCGCCATGTGGTTCAGGAAGGCCACCTCGGGCAGCGCCCAGAGCAAGACACCATAGACCGGCCCACCGAGCAGGAGTCCTACGAGCGCCGCGGCCCGCGTCGCCGTGGGCACGAGGAAGGCGAACATGAACACAGCGACCACGCCGGGCGAAACAAACCCCCAGATCATCTGGATGTAATTGAACACACCCTCAAACCTGGCCGGCAACGGCGCCAGCAGGCATGCCGCGACCACGAGTCCGCCAGTGGCTATGCGGCCCACTCGCACATAGTGCTCGCCATCCGCCTCCGGCCGGAACCTGCGCTTGTACAAATCCATCGTGAAGATCGTGGACGCGGAATTCAGCATCGAGTCCAGGCTGCTCATCACAGCGCCGAACAGGGCGGCGAACAGGACGCCCCGCAGTCCGGTCGGCAGCACCTCCTGGATGAGCACGGCGTAGGCCCGATCGCCGTCCGCGATCCGGTCCCCGAAGAGTTGGAACGCCATGATGCCCGGGAAAATGATGATGAAGGGAATCAGCAGCTTGATCGCAGCAGCGAACATGATTCCGCGCTGCCCCGCTCGCAGCGAGCGAGCTCCCAGCGTCCGCTGGGTGATGAACTGATTGCAGCCCCAGTAGAACATGTTCGGGATCCAAATCCCGAGTAGGAGCGCGGTCCAGGGAATCTCCGGATGATCCGCCGGCAGTATCGTATGCAGCTTGTCGGCATTCGTATCCAGAAAGGCCCTGACCCCGCCGACACGCTGGAAGCCGCGTACCATCACAACCGTTCCGCCGATCAGAAGCGCCGCGCCCTGAATCAGGTCCGACCAAACCACCGCCTTGAGTCCGCCGTAGATCGTATAAGCCCCGGCGAGCAACCCGATCAGCCAAATGCCGAGCACCAGGTCCAGCCCGAAGATCGTGGCGAGGCCGAGCGCGCCGCTGTAGAGCACAGCCGCCATGGCCACGCCCACATAAGCGAGCAGCATGTAGACCGCCATCAGCGTACGCGCGGCGACACCGAAGCGGTGCTCGAGAAACTCCGGCATCGTATAGATACCGAGCTCCAGATAGCGCGGTAACAGCCAGAGGCCGACGAATACGAGTGACGCCGCTGCGATCCATTCGTAGCTCGCCACGGCGAGTCCCGAGACACCGAACCCGGAGCCGGCCATGCCCACGAAATGCTCGGTGGAGATGTTCGACGCGATGAGGCTGAACCCGATCAACCACCAGGTCAGGTTCCGGCCGGCGAGAAAATAGTCCTCGGACGACTCCTCTTTGCGGCCCTGATAGAGGGAGACGCCGACCCCGAGACCGATGAACGCGACGAACGCCGCCGCGTCGAGCAGCGAGGGCCAGCGCTCCGGCTCGCGCGGGTGCTTGAG
>CAZQVD010000254.1:0-2771 GCA_964596665.1 uncultured Dehalococcoidia bacterium | reverse complement strand
GAATCTGCCGACCGGCGTCCTCGCCCCGCTGACGATCACCACCTCTTTCATCGCGGCCTCCCTGCGCAGCTATCGCTCGCCACCCGATTCTCCAGGTGCCTCGCGCGAGTGTCAAACCGGGTGCCTGGGTTGTCTGGACGGGGAGTTCGACTCTCCCTCATCCCCACCACGAACACGAACGAGGCTCCGCAATTCGGCAGCGCCTCTTGAGGATTGTTAGGGCGAGTACGAACGGACGCGACGGCCGCAAGCCGCAGCGTGTACCCCTGGACAGACTCGAGGCAAGCAATACGAAAGGTTTGCTAGGAACCTAGCGCAAGCGCCCGCAGGAGGCGTATCTCGATCCGTGACGCAATCCGGTCCGACAGCCGATCCGGCAAGCCCGCGCTCAGCGGCCCCAGCCGGCTGGCCGTCGACCCCAACAAGCCCACCGACTGCCATCACTCGAGCGGTTGTGACCGTTCCTCACGCCACCACGACATGAGCCGGAACGTTCCGGTGCGGACGCACTTCAGATCCAACACGCCGATCGGTTCCTGGTGGTCGCTCCTCAGCGTTCTGTCGGTACTTTCCAATGGGCGCTCCATCCGATCTAGCGGGTGGTGATCAGGAAGCCTCGCCCCTAGCCCGAACCCTCCAACACAAGGCCATTCCATCGCCATCCGGAACTTCTTTTTCGGCACCTTTTCAGCACCTTGTGTTGACAGAAGCTCCAGCCTATTTCCTCCCGAAGCGGGCTCCCACTCAGGGGGCGTTAACGGTACTCCCCGTTCAGAGCGACGACGACGCTCCTCAGCCCCACCAGCCGCCGCGCACCATGCGGAGCACCCCATCTGGGTGCTCCGCCACCGCGTCCGGCATGGCCGCGTCGAAGCGTCGGTCGGCTGCAGGTACGCCCCAGCCAGCGAGGCAACTCCAGCAGCCGGCGTTGCGCGCCGTGAGCATGTCCACCTCCGAATCGCCAACCACCAGCGCTCTCTCAGGCGTCGCGCCCAGCGCCGCCAGCAGGCGCTCGAGGCCCTCGGGGTGCGGCTTGGGATGCGTCACGTCCTCCACCCCGACGGCATGAGCGAACAGATCGCTAAGGCCCAGCTCCGCGACCTCCACCACCGCACCCGCGGCGCGGCCCTCGACCATGATGTCGCGAGCTTTCGACGTCAGCAGGCCCATGCCGACGCCCGCGCCGGCGAGCGAGCGCAGCATCTCCGTGACGCCGTCGAAGAGCCGCAGCAGACCCGGCTCCTTGTGCCAATAGGCAATCCGGTACAGGCGCAGCAGGCCCAGCTCGGCGCCGCGTCCGCCGTCAAAGCCATCGAGCGAGATCTGCAGCGGCACGCCACGCTGCGACGCGACGTATTCCTCGGGGCTCGGCGAGCGGATTCCCGCCGTCTCAAACGTGCGGCGCATGGCCGCGATCCGAGCGGGCATCGTCTCGGCCAGAGTGTCGTCAAAGTCGAACACGACCGCATCGATGCCGGTGGGCAGCCCGCGCAGGCCGGTCGTAATCAGATTCTGGGGCTGGACCACTGCGTCACTCCTGGCGACCTCGTCGCCGGCTACATCACCGATCGCGGGGTGGCTCAGCCGAGCGAGGTGTGAGGGCTTCGGCTGCACGCCTAAGGCACAGCACCCAAACGCGCAGCAGCCAAACCCACGGACGCAGCACCCTCAGGCGGAAGTACGCACCCTTCCCGAACGCCGTACCCACGACGATCAGCGTGGCCGAGTAAGAGGGCGGGATCAACAGCAGATACGCGATCCTGAACGACCACGGCCCCGACCAGAGTGAGCCTTCGAGGCCAAGCAGCCCAGCCAGCAATGCCCTCGCGAGCAGCACCGCGATGGCGCCCGTGATGCCGAACACGACAATCACGATAACGTAATGCAGCGCGTCGCGGGGTATTCGCATCCGCTCCGTCACGACTGCTGGCGAGCCTCTCTGCCGGCGAGCATCTCCACGGCTTTGATGATGGCTTGCGTCCCCTCGTTACCGAGGCCCGACGCCTCTAGCGCGGTGAAGTACTGCCGTGCGATTGATAGCACGGCCATCGGCACGTGCTGCTCCTCAGCAGCCTCGAGAATCAGCCGAAGATCCTTCTGCTGCAACTTCACCATGAACCCGGGAGCGAAATCTCCTTGCGCCATGCGCGGCCCAAGATTCGCGAGCTGCCACGACCCCGCGGCGCCACCGGACACCGCCTCGATCGTCTTCAGCAGATCGGCTCCCTGCGCCGCCGCGAACACCAGCGCCTCGGCCACCGCCGACGCCGTCCCTGCCACCAGAATCTGGTTCACCAGCTTCGTCGTCTGGCCCATGCCTGAAGGCCCCATCAGCGTGATGCTCTTGCCCATGGCCTCGAACACCGGCAGGCAGCGGTTGAACGTCTCCTGCGCTCCGCCGGCCATGATTGTCAGCGTCCCCTGCTCCGCTCCCCACGAGCCCCCGCTCACCGGCGCGTCCAGCATGGCGATGCCCTTCGCGGCCAGGCGCTCTGCCAGCGCTCGGGTCGAACCAGGGGCGACGGTGCTCATGTCGATCAGCACGGACCCTGAGGCCATCGAATCCGCAAGCCCTCCGGCGCCTTCCACCACGTCCAGCACGTCCGGCGTGTCGGGCACCATCGTGATCACCACGTTACAGGCCCGGCCCACGTCAGCGATGGACCGCGCCACCGTCACCCCGTGCTCTCGCAGCGCCTCGGCCCGCTCCGGCGTGCGGTTGGACACCGTGACCCCGAATCCCGCCTCCGCCAGGTGGCGGGCCATGGGTG
>CAZQVD010000253.1:0-2772 GCA_964596665.1 uncultured Dehalococcoidia bacterium | reverse complement strand
CAGGCCACCCCTTCCATGTGTGTCTTGGGCGCGCTAGCGATTCTAGCTAAGTAACTCGCGTGGCGTGTAGGTCTCCACGATGGCGTCCGCCTTGGTAGCCCACACGTGGCTCCGAGTACCAGGGTCCTTGATGACGTTGACCTCGGCGAACAGGACGAGGAGATTGCCTACGCTGCGGTGACGTGAGGGCGTCGGCTTGAGCATCAATCGCTTGGTTCCCTTGGGGTGGGGCGCATGATACGGTCCCGCCGCGCCGCCAGGCAGCGTGATTCGTGCGCTGGGAGGTTCGTATGGCCCTGAAAGTCGTCGGGAAACCGGCCGACCGTATCGAAGGCCCCGACAAGGTGACCGGCCGCCTCCGCTATGCCGCCGACCTGGCCATCCCGGGGACGCTGTGGGGCAAGGCGCTTCGCAGCCCGCACCCTCATGCGAGGATCGTTCGTATCGACACCTCGCGGGCGAAGGCTCTCCCTGGTGTGCATGCGGTCATCACGGGCGCCGAGCACCCCCACATGATCGGCCGCGTGCTCAAGGACACGCCGGTCCTCGCCATCGGCGAGGTTCGCTTCATCGGGGAGCGCGTGGCGGCGGTGGCTGCGGAGACCAAGCAGATCGCCGAGGCGGCGATCGCGCTCGTAGATGTCGAGTATGAGGTGCTTCCCGCCGTCTTCGAGACCGCGGAGGCGCTGAAGCCGGGCGCCCCCATGGTGCACGAGGACCCGACGTCCTACGTCGGCGCGTACGTGGACCAGGAGGCGCCCGCCCTGCCGAACATCTGCTCCTTCATACATGACCGCCACGGCGATATCGAAGCAGCGCTCATGCGGGCGGACCGAGTGTTCGAGCACACCTTCCGGACCCAGGTGGAGGCTCACGGCTACATGGAGACGCACGCGTGCGTCGTCTCCGTGGGTGCGGACGGCACCGCGGAGGTGTGGGCTTCCAACAAGGGCCCGTTCCCGCTGCGGGGCCAGCTTGCGCAGTCCCTGGGGGTCGATGCTCCCAGCATCGTCGTGCACCCGACCCCGGTGGGAGGCGACTTCGGAGGCAAGGGCTCGCCCATGGACGCGCCCGTTGCCTACTTGCTTTCGCAGGTGTCCGGCAGGCCGGTAAAAGTGGTGATGAGCTACACCGAGGAGCTGATGGCCGGCACCACGCGGCACTCCTCCAGCATCACGCTCCGAAGCGGAGTGACCAAGGACGGCATTCTGACCGGGATGCAGGTGGAAGCGTACTTCAACGGTGGCGCCTACGGCGGCTCGAAGGCAGTCCCCAACAACAACGTCCACGGCATAGAGCAGTCCGGCAGCTGCTATCGGATCCCCGCACTGGACATCCAGAGCTTCGTCGCCTACACCAACAACATCCCGGCGGGGCACATGAGGGCTCCCGGCGGGCCGCAGACCACATTCGCCGTCGAGTCCCACCTGAACATGATCGCCCAGGAGATCGGCATGGACGCGGCCGAGCTCCGGATGAGGAACCTGCTTCAGGAGGGAGACACCGCGCCAACCGGCGATCGGTGGGGGGTCATCCGGGCGAAGGAGACGCTTAAGGCCGCGTTGGACAAGATCGGGTGGGATGCGCCGAAGCCGGCCAATGTGGGGCGAGGCGTGGCCATGTACGAGCGCGCCCCCATCGGCGGCGATTCGAGCTGCAACCTCATCGTCCACCCCGACGCCACGATCACCCTCCAGCTTCCCGTGCCCGACTCGGGGCAGGGCGTGAACACCGCCATGCGGCAGATGGTTGCGGAACGCCTGGACATCGACCCCAGCATCATCGCTGTCGAGACGGTCACCACCCAGGATCTCACCTTCGACATCGGCTCCTCCGGGAGCCGCACGACGTTCGCCGTCGGGGTGACCGTCATGGAAGCCGTGGACCAGCTCGAGGCAAAGCTCGGAGAAGCTGCGGTCGGCGGACCCTTCGAGGAGGCGGCCGCGATCCTCACCGCCGAGGAGGGCGGTAGGGTCACGATCAAGGTGCACAAGGCGGTGCCGTTCGTCCCGGACCCGCCCGGCACCACCTTCAGTGCCTTGGCGGCCGAAGTCGAGGTGGACCCCGAAACGGGCAACGTGAAGGTTCTGCGGATGGTCAGCGCCAACGACGTCGGGCAGGTCATCAACCCGGTCGGTCACCGAGGCCAGGTCGAGGGAGGCACCATCTTCGGCCTCGGCATGGCCCTCATGGGAGAGCAAACGCTCATCGACGGGCAGGCGGTGTCCCTGAACCTAGGGGACTATAAGATCCCCAACATCCAGGACATTCCGTCGTTCGAGTCCGTGTTGCTGCCTCGGGACTCAGGACCGGGACCGTTCAACGCGGGCCCCATCGGGGAGGCGACCAATGTGCCGGCCCCGGCGGCCATCGCCAACGCCGTTCATGACGCCATCGGCACGCACGTGCGGGAGCTGCCACTGAGTGCCGAGCGGGTCTACGCGGTGCTGCATCCGGCGAGCTAAGCACTGGCCCACACTGATTCGCGGAGGAGCACCATGGCTGACGATCATCCCGTTAGCCATCACGGTCCTGTTGATTTGGGGCTTGGTTGCGCCGCCGAAACGTTCATCCCGCTAGCGATTCGCGCCTCGATATCGCCTGGCCGGCTGGTAGCGTATCGTTTGTTCCATGCGGCAGCTGATATGCACGATCCTTATCGCTCTGGTATCCATGCTGCTGCTGGCGGCTTGTGGCGAGGCTAATCAGCGTCCGGTGGTTAGCGATGTGGCGGTAGAGGCCAGCGTTGGACAAACCCCGACTGCTGTGCCT
>CAZQVD010000252.1:0-2776 GCA_964596665.1 uncultured Dehalococcoidia bacterium | reverse complement strand
GTGATCCTCGAGAACTACGCCTTCCCCGGCTGTCTGATGATCGGCACCGACTCGCACACGCCGAACGCGGGCGGGCTCGGCTCGTTCGCCTCGGGCGTGGGCGGTGCGGACGCGGTGGACGTGATGGCCGGCTTTCCGTGGGAGGTGCTGTACCCGCGGCTGATCGGCGTGAAGCTAACGGGCGAGCTGAGCGGCTGGACGGCGCCCAAGGACGTCATCCTCAAGCTGGCCGGCATCCTCACGGTCTCCGGCGGCACGAACGCGGTGGTCGAATACTTCGGCCCGGGCACGGCGTCCATCAGCGCGACGGGCAAGGCGACGATCTGCAATATGGGCGCGGAGCTCGGCGCCACGACCTCCATCTTCCCCTACGACGATCGCATGGCGACCTACCTGCGCGCGTCGGAGCGTCCGGAGCTTGCCGCACTGGCCGACCGCTTCGCGGAGCATTTGCGGGCCGACGACGACGTGGCGGCGAACCCGGAAAAGTATTTCGACCGGGTGGTCGAGATCGACCTGAGCACGCTGGAACCGCACCTGGTGGGTCCGCACACGCCGGACCTGGCAAGGCCCATCTCCGAGGTCGCGGCGGCGGTCGCCAGCGAGCACTACCCGGAATTGCTGTCGTCGGCGCTGATCGGCTCGTGCACGAATTCGTCGTACGAGGATGTGTCGCGCGCGGCCGACGTGGCGCGACAAGCTACGGCACACGGCGCAAAAGCCGCGACGGAGCTGTTGGTGACCCCGGGCTCCGAAGCGGTCCACGCGACGATCCAGCGCGACGGCCAGATGGCAGACCTCGAGGCTGCGGGCGCGAACGTCATGGCGAACGCATGCGGGCCGTGCATCGGTCAGTGGCGGCGAGACAAGATTACCAAGGGCGACGTGAACGCCATTGTGACGTCGTTCAACCGTAACTTCCCCGCCCGCAACGACGCCAACCCGAGCACCATGAACTTCATCGCCAGCCCGGAGATCGTCATGGCGCTCGGCATCGCGGGCAGGCTGACGTTCAATCCACTTACGGACACACTGAAAGGCGCCGACGGCGTGGAGTTCAAGCTGGACCCGCCCGCGCCCGCGCCTGAAGTACCGGCGGACGGCTTCGTGGGCCGTGGCTTCGGCTACGAGGCGCCGGCCGAGGACGGCGGCGGCGCCCAGGTAGTCGTGGACCCTCACAGCACCCGGCTGCAGCTGCTCTCGCCCTTCGCTCGCTGGGATGGCAACGATTACGACGACCTGCAGATCCTGGTCAAGGCGCAAGGCAAGTGCACCACCGACCACATATCGCCCGCCGGGCCGTGGCTCCGATTCCGGGGGCACCTCGACAGGCTCAGCGACAACGCCTTCCTCGGCGCGGTCAACGCGTTCACCGGCGAGGCGGGCGAGGGTCTGAACCAGATCACCGGCCAGCGCGCCGCCTTCCCTGCGAATGCGCGCTACTACAAAGAGCATGGTAAGTCGTGGGTGGCGGTCGGCGACTTCAACTACGGTGAAGGCAGCTCTCGCGAGCACGCGGCGATGTCGCCGCGCCTGCTGGGCGCCAAGGCGATCATCGTGCGCAGCTTCGCCCGCATCCACGAGACGAACCTCAAGAAGCAGGGCGTGCTGCCGCTGACCTTCGCGGACCCGGACGACTACGACAAGATCCTCGAGGCGGACACCATCAGCATCAAGGGTCTGAAGGATCTGGCTCCGGGCAAGCCGGTGACGGCGATCCTGCGGCACTTCGAGGGTGGCGAAGAGGAGCTTTCGCTCACGCACACGATGAGCGAGGAACAGCTCCAGTGGTTTCGCGCCGGCGCCGCGCTTAACATACTTGGTAAGTAACAGGGCAAACTACACACAGGCGTACGGAGGCTGCTCATGTTGGTTATCGACGGCGATGCTCACGTTGAGGAAGGACTCGAGACGTGGTCGTATCTGGACCCCGCGTTCCATCGGCAGCGCCCGTTTACGGTGCAGTTCCCCGAGGACACCATCTTCGGCGCGCACAACGCCGCCTGGGTGATCGACTACAAGCTGCGCCTGTATGGCGGTACGCCCACGATCATGAAACGCTCTTCGCAGAAGGGCGCGACCATCGGCTCGCAGGAGCTGACGGACATCGAGGAGCGCGTCGCGGCGTTGGCCGAGGCGGGCGTGGACAAACAGGTGGTGTTCCCGACGATCTGGCAGGGCCCCGTGGCGGAGAACGTCGAGTTGGAAGCGGCGCTCGCCAGCAGCTGGAACACGTACATGGCCACGCAATGCGCCAAGTCGGAAGGCAGGCTGTACTACGCCTGCGTCATCCCGTACCGCCGTCCCGACTTGGCGGTGGCTGAGCTGCGCCGGGTGAAACAGATGGGGTGCGCGGTTGGCATCTACACCCACGGCATGGAATGGGATATGCCGCTGAGTAACCCGGGCTTCTGGCCGATCTACGAGGAGGCGGAGCGCCTCGAGCTGCCGCTGCTGATCCACACGGGCGTAACCAGCCCCGCGATCACGAGCCTGCTGTCGTCATACCCACGCCCCGACACGCAGCAATTCCCGCAGACCAATCCTTACTCTGCGGGCATAGGCACCGTGCTTTACGGGTTCACGCAGTTCATGGGCTCGAGTGCCATGGAGGACTTTCCGAAGCTCCGTGCCGGCATCCTGGAGGTTGGGTGTGAGTGGGCGCCGCGCCTCGTGAAGGAGCTGCAGGCGCGCCGATCGGGGTCGCACGTACAGGACTGGCTGGGCGACCGTGTTTTCGTCGCGTGTGCCATGAGCGACGACCTGTCCCACGTGA
>CAZQVD010000251.1:0-2805 GCA_964596665.1 uncultured Dehalococcoidia bacterium | reverse complement strand
CCAGCTCTCCCATGGCGGCGATTGGGTGCCAGTAGCGGCGCATGAGCTCGCCCATGGGCGTGCCGCGCCCAACCTGTGTCAGTGCATCGTTCTCGGCGGTACTTAGCATCGAGTGATCCTCCGGGCCGGAGCCCTGCGCCTTGGCGTTCGAGAGAGCGTACGAACACGCGAACAATGTGTCAACGAGCCATCGAGCACTAAGGACGTTGGATCGGTGGGCGTGCCTCGGGGTCGTTGGTCACCACGCGGGTGTAGTACTGCCATACGCCTCCCACGTTGGGGCGGAACCCAGGCGGCAAGACCTGGACGAAGTGCGGCAGTTCTGGCATAGGCGTGCGGTTGGACATCTCAGCGATCAGCGCGTCCTCGATGTAGGCATGGTCCGGGCCAGCCGCGGAATAGGCGTAGTAGTTCATCTTCGCCTGCTCTTCAAGGTGAATCATGTTCATCACGGACTCTTCCAGCGAGCGGCCGACCGTCGTCGCGCCGTGCCCCCTGAGCAGCAGCGCCTTGCTGTCGCCGAGCAGCCCGGCGACCTCCATACCCTCGTCGTCTGTCTGCACGGTCTTCACATGATTCCACATGGGCAACTCGTTCTGCACTAACTGGATACCTTCTTGGTTCATAGGGCGAAGCCGCTTGAACAGGGTGGTCGCAAGGATGATGTAGTGGGGATGCACATGTACGACCGAGTTTACTTCGGGATGCGTCTTGAAGATCGAGGAGTGCATCTTGACTTCGAAGCACTGGCTCGAGCCGACTGGCCCGTCTACCTTCTCCCCTTCGAGGTTGCACACCACCATGTCCTCAGGCCGAATGCTGTGGAGCGCATCCACGCGGTAGCCCCGGCCTTTGACGATGAACTTACCCGGGTCCGTCGGAAGCCGCATACTGGCATGCCCCAGCGATGCTCTGAAGCCTGTGGCAAGGCCAACCTCCGCGAGGACACGGTTCGCCACCGCTACCTGATACTTGACCTCATCCCATTCTCTGCTGCCCATGGCGGACCTCCTCAATCGTTCCATCGTTCCGTCGATCACAATCAGTCGTGCACGGGCACCTGGTGCGAAAGATGTATCTCTTTCCGCTCGCGCGATGATTCCAGCGCCGCCAGGCACACTTCTGGATTCGCCTTGCCCCGGGGCCCGCTGTGCACCGGCGGAATGCCGTCCACCAGCGCGGCTCGCAGCTCCACGAGGATCCGGTCGCGTCCCGTGAAACCCTTAGGTATCGTTACCTCGCGTTTATCGTTCGGGCCGTATACCAGCAGGCCGTCCGGCGACTGGCGTATATCACCCAACTCGCAGGAGACCACCGTCAGGCCATAGAAAGGCATGTTCGGCGCCGGGCCTGAGTTGCGCCGGTTCCTCGCTCCGCCGTAACGGAACTGCTTCTTCAGCACGCGCTCGCCTTCGCGCCCGCCTGCGCCACGCAGTGCCATCCTGGCACTTGCGTACGTGGAGAGATCGACGTTGGCTCCGCCCTCGCCGACGCCACCAACGAGTTCCGCGGAGTGGAAGCGATCGTAGCCGTTGTACACCGCCGTGGCCACAACGCCGTTCTCGAAGTCCAGGAACACGGTGTGGGCACCTTCAGCGGGGCGAGCCGGGTCCCAGCGTCCCGTCATCGCGCGCACGCTGCGGACCATTCCCCCAGAGATCAGGCGGATCAGGTCGAACTGGTGAGAGCCCTGGCGAAACGTGACGCCGCCGCCCAGGCTCGTATCCAGCTCCTCATCGTTACGTGGGCGGTAGATCCAGTCGTTGAAATACCAATTGTGGATCATCTTCAGCGGCCCAAGCTCGCCCGACTTCACGATCCGTCGCATCTCCTGTATAGGGGCCTCGTAGCTGAACGACTGCCCCACCATGAGGATGACGCCTCGGCGCTCGGCCGCTTCGATCATTCGGTCGGCGTCCTCGAGTCGGGTGGCGATAGGTTTTTCCGTGACCACGTGCTTGCCGCCCTCGATCAGCGCAAGAACGTGGTCGGTGTGGAAATGCGTCGGTGTTGCCACGAACACCACATCCACGCTGGGGCTGGTCGCGATGGCATCGGCGCTGCCAAACACTCCCGCATCTGGAAAATCGGCCTTGAACCGCCCGAGAGTCTCTTCGTCAGAGTCGGCGGCAGCGGCCATGATGAAATTTGGGTTGTTGACGACCGGCTGGATGAGTGCGCTGCCCGCGGTGCCCAGCCCTACGATCCCGAAGCGGATGGGCGAGCCGTCTTGGATGCGCTGCATCATGGGTAACTCCTGGGGCGGGCACCGGTGGAAGCCGGGCCGTGGGGCATCCTAGCAGCGAGGCGCACCCGGCGACAACGGCAACCCACGCGTGCGCTCAACGCGCGGCGAGCGCGCTTGACACGCGAGCAACCGCTGCATAACGTCCTCTCGACCGCTGACGGCACCCGGCCGGCGCCGGCTGAAACCCTAGGAGGCCACGATGGCTATCAAGGCTCTCGACGGAGATGGTCACGTTGAGGAGTGGGAGGGGACGTTCTCCGACGACTACCTCGAGCCCGCCTTCCGCGATCGCAGGCCCATGGTTGTGGAGACCGGCGCGTTAGAGCACGACTATATCTGGGAGCCCGACGGCCGCCGCGTACGTACCGGCGGCTCTCCGTCGAGCAAGGGCGGCGCTGTCTCGACCGAGTACGTCATGATGTCCGAATGGCGAGGACCACACGAGAGCGGTGAGTTCCACTCCGCCGAGGACCGCATCTCCGTCATGGAGGCCGAGGACACGTACCTCTCGGTGAACTACCCCACGCTCCTCCTCCGCTGGCCCATCGTCGGCGACC
>CAZQVD010000250.1:1584-2806 GCA_964596665.1 uncultured Dehalococcoidia bacterium | reverse complement strand
GGACCTCGGCATCGTGCCGCGCTACATCGAATCGCACCGTCTGTCCGGCATCACGTTCCGCAGCATGGACATCGGCGTGGTGCTCGATCTGATGATCCACGACCTCGACCTGATGCTGGCGCTCGTCAAGTCGCCGGTCCAGTCAGTGGAGGCCTTCGGCGGCGCGCTGTTCACGCCGGCCGAGGACATCGCCAGCGCCATCGTCAAGTTCGAGAACGGCGCTGTGGCGCATCTGACGGCCAATCGCGTGGCCCTGAAGCCCATGCGTCGCATGCGGATGTTCGCGAAGGACGCCTACGTCAGCCTCGATTTCACCGATGCGCAGGGGCTGGTGATTCGCAAGAACGAGGGATGGGATATCGAGGCGCTGGACCTCGAGTCGCTCGACGTCGGCAGGATCGAGGATCTGACCAAGTTCGTCTTCGACGGGTTGCTGAGCGTCCAGCACTACAAGCTCGATGAAGGCAATCCGCTGGATGACGAGTTGGCGGCGTTCCTGGGTTCGGTGCGCAGCCGTGAGCGGCCGTTGGTGAGCGGCGAGGACGGAACCGCTGCGGTCGCGCTCGGCGAGCAGATCCTGCAGTCGATCAAGCAACACCCGTGGTAGCGGCCATGCCGGCGTCCTGTGGCGCCGTGTGCCGTGTCATTGCCTGAAGCCGAGATCCGGCTACACTCGGAGACTCGCGAAAAGCTTTTTCACTGCAGAGTTCGTGATCGCCAGCGGGTCAAAGGTTGAACCGATGCCTTGATCACGGGGTCCGACCCTGAGGGCAAAGCGGACTCGGGAGGCTACGGCCCGCCCGAGTCTCAATTCTCCGGGGGGTCCCCACCTGAAAGTCTGGGTTCAACTTGCCCCAGCTGCCGCACGGTTCAGAGCCGTGAGGGCGCTGTCTTTGCGAGCGTATGAACTCGTTTGGCGGTGGTTACGCCTCCGGGGTTCGGCGGGTCAGGCCGACCGGTGGCGATCATGGGAGGTGAAGATGCTTCGATTCTTGTTGGCCCTTCTGTCGGTCGGGGGGCTGTGGCTCGCTTATGAGCTGACAGCCGGTTCTGTCGACGCCGGTTCTGTCGGCGCCGGATCGGTGTCGGCCAGCCCGGAGAGCGCGGGTGATTCCACCCTGGCGCTCGTACAGCCGTCGAAGGCATCGTCGCCGACACCCGCCAGGTTGCAGGCGCCAGCTGCCCCGTCGCCGAACGAGGATGGGGCGGTGGCGCTCGAGAT
>CAZQVD010000250.1:0-1574 GCA_964596665.1 uncultured Dehalococcoidia bacterium | reverse complement strand
GTCCCGGCGGTGGTTGCTTCAGCGCAAACCAGGGCGGCCCGCAACGACTTCTTGCACAGTCCGGCCGGTCGTCAGAAGGCCCTTGCAGCGATCGATGAGGCGGGCAAGCAATCGCCGGAGGAGGCCGTCGTTGCCTTCACCAAGCTGATCGAGGCTTGCATGCGCGGGCCGATTCGAAAGACCGACAACGAGGCACGGGCGGTGGTCGACGCCGCCTGGGCGGCCATGCAACGCCCGCTGCGGCAGACCGTGCTGAACCCGGCCAACACCGCGCGCGCTCGCTCCTACAAGGTCGCCCCCGGGGACGTGCTCGAGCGGATCGCGAGGCGCTTTCGCGAGAAGGGCCTGCTGCTTGACGCGGGCACGATCGCGGCCCTGAACCGTATCGATGATCCGCGCCGGCTGCGTGCCGGTCAGGTGCTGAAGATCCCGGTCGAGCCGATCGTGACGGTGGTCGAGAAGGAGAGCTTCCTCGCCGCGATGTACGTCGGCGACGTGATCTTCCGTCTCTACTGGGTTGGCCATGGCCGCGAAGACCGAACGCCCGAAACGACCTTCACCGTGAGTGTGAAGCAGGAGGATCCGGACTGGTACGCGCCAGACGGTCGCGTCCTGCCCTACGGCCATCCCGACAATGTGCTGGGGGACTACTTCGTGAAGTTCAAGCACACGGCCTTCACGGGCTTCGGGGCCCATGGCACTTCGGAGCCGGCGACGATCGGGACCATGGCGTCGGCGGGCTGCTTGAGGATGGCGGACGGTGACATCGCGGACTTCTTCAACGTGGTCCCGAGGGGCACGAAGGTCATCATCCGAACGAGCCGGTAGCGGCCAACGAGGCCACTGCGCGGCGCCGGGCGTATCTGCGGCGTGGGCGCGTTCTGGCGGCCCCAGGGCTGCCCAGCGTGGACCGAAGAGATTCCCGGAAGGCACCTTGCATCCTCCGGTCGGCCTCGCTAGGCTCCTGCGCCCCTCATCGGCGGGACCGCCGGCCCGCCGTCGCCCAACCGATGTAGGGAGTTCTTTGATATTTTGGATGGCCTCGAAATAGTGTGTGAGCGCAAGAAGTCCAAACCTTTGTGTGGCAGGGAGTTATCTCTGTCACGCCTGGATTTGGCGACCACGTGATGATGGGTTCGACCGGGTCCTTTCGGGGGTCCGAGCGGTCACGTCATTGCGAACGATCAGCTTTTCAAGTGAAGGGTTTGATCCTGGCTCAGAACGAACGTTGGCGGCGTGGATGAGGCATGCAAGTCGAGCGCGAAAGCACTCTTCGGAGTGTGAGTAAAGCGGCGGACGGGTGAGTAACACGTAATCTAGCTGCCCCCGAGACTGGGATAACCGTGGGAAACTGCGGCTAATACCAGATGGTCTTCAACTGTCATATGGCGGTTGATGTAAATGGAGGGGATCCTTCGGGACCCCCTGCTCGGGGAGGCGATTGCGGCCTATCAGCTTGTTGGTGAGGTAACGGCTTACCAAGGCTACTACGGGTAGCAGGCCTGAGAGGGTGGTCTGTCACATTGGGACTGAGACACTGCCCAGACTCCTACGGGAGGCTGCAGTCGAGAATC
>CAZQVD010000249.1:883-2806 GCA_964596665.1 uncultured Dehalococcoidia bacterium | reverse complement strand
GGCAGGCCAGGTATCGCGTCGCTGGCGGGTTGAATCCACCAGGTCTCGTCGTGGGTGTGCACGGCGGCTTGCAACTGGCCGTCGATCAGCGCTGCCGCGACGATCGTGTCGGCCATGCCGACGACCGTGCCGCGGTAAGTCACGGAGACCGGGGTCGGCAGCCGTCGCAACGTCTTGCCGTCGTCCACCAGGAGCTGGAAGTTCGAAGCGCGGACATCGAACGGGCGCAGCGACAAGGTCTGCAAGCCGCCCGCGAGGACGACGTCGACGGAGAACGGCTCGCCCGGCACAACCGGCAGGGCGAGGTTCTGCGCGGTGCCGGCACGCAGATCCAGCGGCTGAAGCACGGACTGCGGAGCGTCGACAGGAACGATCTCCTGGCATGGCGCTAGCGGGGCCAGCGCGACCAGGGTGAGGGCCGTTGCGGCCCAGCGGAGTGGGATGGTTGAAGGGAACATGACGGCTAGCCTATTGCCTGTCGCCCAAGTGCGCGAGGTGCCCCGGCGCCGGCGCCGACGGTGTGTAACCCGCGCCTTCCGCACTCGGCTGAGGATCGTCAACTGCTAGCCGATGCGTCCGTTCGCCCGCTATTGGTCGTACTCGGGCGTGGCGATGTCGACCCCGAACCGCGTTCGAACCTCGTCGCGAACCCAGGCGAGATAGTCCCTCTCCCAGGCCAGAGGCGTTTGCGCGGCGGACTTGGGTCTCGGCGCCGCTCCGGTGGCGCTTGGCTCGACGTCGGTCGCGTCGTTGTCAGAGGGAGCCACCGCGTCGATCTTTGTGTGGGCATCGGCGAGGTAATCGGTAAGGGAATCTACCGAGGCGCGGTCCTGTTTGATCTCCGCGCGTAGCTCGGAGACCACCTCGTGAAATTCCACCAACGCGGCGACGGTCTCCAACTGGTCGGTGAGCTCCTGCACGGCGCTGGTCAGCTCGCTCTGTCCGTCCTTGAGTTCCCGCGCCCCCTCCGAGGCCAGAAACGAGGAGGCGACAACGAGCACCACGGCCGCCACCCACAGGGGGATCCCCCTGATCAGCACGAACAACCAGCGCATTCTCCCGGGGCGAATGCTCCGGTCCGGCGTCGGCGTCCTTCTCACACTGCTGAGCAAGAGGAAACCGACGGCCACGGTGGCTGCCAACGCCAGCCCGATTGCCGTCGGCGTCTCCAACGTCTCGGCGTGGGATTCGAGCCACGGGCTGTTCGCCAACGAGAACGCGAAGAAGTTGGTCACGGCGTGGAACAGGACGACCAACCAGAGCGAGCCCGTCCGGTGATAGACGAGGCCCAGGATGAGCCCCAGTTCAAAGACGGCGACGAAGCGGACGGGGTGAAAGTGAAACAGGGTGAAGATGACAGCGGTGAAGAGCACCGCGACCCACGGTTTCCAGACGCGCACCAGCGTGTTCTGGAGGAGCCCGCGAAAGAACAACTCCTCGGCCACCGGGGCTCCGATGACCATGACGCAGAAGAGCCAGAACGTCTCTACCGGTATATCGGCGCTACCGAAGTAACTCAGAAGAGAACGGACCTGCTGAAACACGTCAGTCGGACTGAAGACCCTCTCGACGACCCATGCGTTGACTCCGATGACGAAGAGCATGTTGCAGACCGCGAAGGCGGTGATCGCGAGCAGGAGCGAGTTAGCAGGCTTGTCGATGCCAAGCGATTGACGCACGGGCAACCTCAGCGCGGCCAACGCGAGGATGGCAAGGGGCGCCACGACGAGCATCTGGGTCACGAAGAGGTTGAAGCCGGCGATCAGCGCGTAGCGGTCGGTGAAGACAGGGACCGACTCCGCGAGCATGTAGAAGACGAGGATGCCGAGGAAGAAGGTGAGTGCCCGCCAGGGACCGAGCGACTTGGGGGCCCGGTTCTTCACTTCGGGCGGCGGAGCATCTTCGGAGGGAACGGTCGAGGTG
>CAZQVD010000249.1:0-873 GCA_964596665.1 uncultured Dehalococcoidia bacterium | reverse complement strand
GAGGTGCTCGCATCCATCGGCTTCTCTCCTCGTCTCTATCTGGCGGCGGACCTCGCCAACCCCGCGCCATCCTCCGCGCCGCCGGGCTTCCCTACCAGATGAACTTCGGGAGCACGCCGAGGTTCTTCCACGTCTTGTCGATGCGGTACGTGCGGTACACGCGGTTCTTGCCGATGTACTCCCAGACCCTCTCGCCGGTCGGGGTCACTTCGAACGCTCGCCCCGATATGGCCTCGGTGATCAGGGTGTTGCCGTTTGGCAGCCGCTGTGCACCACCCATGACCTTGGTGAAGAAGTACTGCGAGCAGTTGCCGGCGACGACGGACGCCTCGTTGCACCTGTACTCCCACACGGTGGCCAGAGAGGTCGGGTCGATCTCGATCACGCGCGAGTACGGCCGAGCAACGGGCGGGAAACCACCTGAGCCGCCGTTGTCGAAGATGAGGATGTTGCCGGCGCCCTGCAATCCCTCCGGGATCATCCTCGGGTGGTGCTGCGCGATCGACCCCTGGAAGCGCCAGACGATCGCCCTGGTGGTCTTGTCGATGATGAAGGAGAGATTGGACTCGCGCAGGCTGACGAGGATATTGCCCGCCTTGAACCTCGGATCCGTCGCCCCCCACTTGTTCGGCGGGAGCGTCTGGATCGAGTTCATGTGGAAGATCGCCAGCGGCGGCGACGCCGGGTAGTTGGCGATGTAATTCAGCTCGGCCGCAGTGAACCCCATCTGGTTGATGTGGGCCGAAGCAGACCAGTCCCACACGATGTTGCCGAGCGGATCCACCTCCCAGATGACGTCATCGAGGATCGGGTTGGGGTTGATCGACGGGACGACCCTGGTCTTTTGCAGGATGATGAGCGTGTTGCCGTTGG
>CAZQVD010000248.1:0-2813 GCA_964596665.1 uncultured Dehalococcoidia bacterium | reverse complement strand
ATGCCATGGTCGAGTCGAAGCGGCTTGCGTTCGCTGACCGACTCGCCTACATCGGCGACCCCGATTTCGTCCGCGTGCCCATGGAGGAGCTGCTGTCCACGGATTATGCCGAACGACGGCGGGCGTTGGTGCAGATGGATCGCTCACCTGAGATCGTGCCCGCAGGCGAGTTACGCCACTCCGGCGCGCCAAACCCGAGCACCTCCTACTTCTGCGTCATCGACGCGGCGGGGAACGCTGTGTCGTTCATCCACAGCCTCTCGCAGTACTACGGCTCGGGGTTCGTGCCCGGAGAGACAGGCGTACTGTTGAACGACCGTACGGGGCGTGGCTTCTACCTTGACGAGGGCCACGTGAACGTGATCGCACCGGGCAAGCGCACGATCAACACGATCCACAACTACATGGTGAAAGATGATGCGGGCGACCTCGTGCTTGTTGGGGGTACGCCGGGAGGCGATAACCAGCCGCAGTGGAACGCCCAAGTGCTGTCGGCCATCTACAAGCATGGCATGGGCGTCCAGGAGGCCGCTGACGAGCCCCGCTGGACCCATTTCCCTGGCACCGACCCACGCAGCATCGATCAGGAGGTCGTGTTGCGCATGGAGAACGGCTTTGATGCCGACGTGGTGAGCGGACTCGAGGCCCGGGGTCACAAAGTGGTGCCCTATCCCGAATTCGGCACGCCTGGCGCCGTCCAGCTCATCGCGATCGACCCAGCCACCGGAGTACACGCAGGCGGGACCGACCGCCGTTGCGATGGCTATCCCATACCTGAATAGAGGAGCACCATGGCGATCACTGTAGCGGCCCCACGCGAGTTCGCTTCCAAATACATCGCAGACGGCAGCGTCACGATCCAAGGCTTCGACGTGCAGACCATGTGGCCCGAGGGCTCTGGCGCGTCTGTATATACCAGCGCCTTCCGGGATCCGATGTATGACGTGATCGTGCTGCCGCTTTCCAATTTCTTGATCGCCATGGACAAGGGTCTCCCGCTGGTCGGCATCCCTGTGTTCATCGACCTCTTCTTTCCGCTGCTCGGCATCCGTGTGAACAAGAACGCCGGCATCAATACCCCCAAGGACCTCGAGGGCAAGCGGGTAGGCGTGCGCGGCGTTGCGTTCAACCCGGCCGTATGGGTCCGCGGAGTGCTTACCGACCGCTATGGCGTCGACGCTGAGTCCATCACCTGGACGACCATGGAGCCCAATTCGCTCAGCGGCGTCCAGGTGTCGCTCGCCCCGAACTACAAGGTGGACGGTGTGCCGGATCTCTCGGCGGCGCTCGAGAACGGAGACATCGACGCCATCTTCTGGGACCGGGGAGGGCCGCCGGTGACTGGGAATACTCGATTCCTGTTCGACGACCCACTGTCTGCGGCCCTCGCTTACCAGAAAGCCACAGGCGTGTTCCCGTTGAACAGCATGCTGCTTGCGAAGCGTGATGTGCTCGATGCCAATCCCGGCCTCGGCCAGGCGATCGTCGACGCCAGCGACAAGGCAAGAGAACTTTACTACCGCGACGTTGCGGACGACGACAACCACATGGGTCTACCGATCAAGTGGCTGCGCGAGAACGGCCTCTTCCCCCATCACAACGGCGTGGAGAGCAACCGCACCTCTATTGAAACCGTCGTTCGCTACGCGCACGAGCAGGGAATCATCAGCCGCAGGATGAGCCCGGAAGAGCTCTTCTTCGAAGGCGCGAAGTAGGGGCGGCTAGGCGAGTCAGTCGCGCAATGCGTCGACGCTGTTCTGGAACGCATCGAGAGTCCTGGACACGTCCCGATCGTCGTGGCACATGCCCACGTAGATCTTGCCTGGGTTCTTGAACACGCCGTTCTCCAGCAGCGCATGGTCAAACGTTTTGCTCATCGCCTTGTCGGCATCCAGCGTCGAACGGTAGTCGGTGATCGGATGATCCGTGAAATACACGTCGAACATGATGTCATCGCCGCTGACCACCGCCGGGATCTCGGCCTCGTCCAGCATCCGCTGCAGGCCTGATCGGAGCCGGAGGCCGCGCCCGCGGTACACTTCGTAGGTGCCTGGCTTACTGATCACATCGAGCGTGGCCAGGCCAGCCGCCGCCGCCACCGGATTGCCGTTCAGCGTGCCAACCTGTGGCAAGAAGCCCTCCGAAGGCACGGCGGCCGCGTCGTACGCTTCCATCATCTCGCGACGGCCTGTGACGGCTGCGAGAGGGAATCCTCCGCCGACAATCTTGCCGACGCAAGCCAGGTCAGGTGTGACGCCGTAGTACTCCTGCGCCCCTCCGTAAGCCATGCGGAACCCGGTCACGATCTCGTCGAACACCAACGGTACGTCGTAGCGCTCGGTGACTTCGCGAAGGCCCTCCAAGAAACCTGGCAACGGAGCAAGAACTCGCTGGAGCGGTTCGACAATGACGCACGCCAGGTCGTCGTGATACCGCTCGATGATGGCCGCCGTGGTTTCGATGTCGTTGAATGGCGCCACGAGCACGGTCTCCTGCACCACTCGCGGGATACCCGCGGAGCTCGGGTCTCCGGCGGGAAATGCCACCGTGCCGCGCGGCGACCATGCTCAGGCCGATCAGCTCCTCCGCGTCGGCGTGGCGCCCCGGAGAGTACTCGAGTCCGGTGGAGAACCCGATCGCCCCGGCCGACATGGCCTCCGCCACCATCGAGCTCATGCCGGCCATCTCGTCCCGAGTGGGCTCCCGCGCGTCGAAGCCCATGGCTGCCAGCCGAACGGCGCCGTGCGCTACCAGCGGCGCGACGTTCAGGGACTGGCCCTCGGAGAACAGGCTGTCGAGATACTCCTCGAACG
>CAZQVD010000247.1:0-2820 GCA_964596665.1 uncultured Dehalococcoidia bacterium | reverse complement strand
GTGGCGGAGGCCTCGGAGCGCAAGACGCTGGTGAGTTGCTCGCTCACGTCGGACGGGGTGGAGCGGGCGACGGCGGACCTGGTTGCAGTACGCATGCCGCTGGAATGGTTCACCGGACAACACGGGTGATCCTGGTTATCAAAACGACGATGCGTCCGGTATACTAGGCAACGGCCTAGCCGCTGGCCAGCGTGGCGCATTCGTCTAGCGGCCCAGGACATCGCCCTCTCAAGGCGAAGATCACGGGTTCGAATCCCGTATGCGCCACCACTGCCAGAGACAAGAAGAGAGGCGCTCAGCAAGCTGGGCGCCTCTCTTCTTGCGCGGTTCTTGGGCGACGCCGGCTAGATGGGCGGCTCATTGGCCGGTGCCTCGGCTATGGCGCCTGCCTCTTCCAGGTAGTAGCGCACGCCCTGTCCGGTCCATTGCCCCGGATTGAGCCCGCCTGGGCGCGGCTGGTTCACCGGCGGAAGCTGGGGCTCGCGACCCGAGCGCGACCCGACGTCTTCGCCCTAAGGTGTGCTCCGCCTTCGCTGGGTCCGCATCGGGATTGCGCCACAGACCGAGGCGCCGCGCGGCCCCTCAGATAGCCAATCACGATGTGGTCAGACATGGTCGCTTCTGCTCCTAATCGAGGAAAACCGAAGGAGCGCCGGCGATGCCGGCGCCCCTTCTTGCATATCGGGTCCTCCAACGAGCTATCGCTGCGCCTTGACTACATCCAAGGCAATACCGAGACGTGGATCGCGCCCGGAGCGCCATCGCCGCCGACGGACTTGATGGCCCAGTCGACTTGGGATAGCCCGAAGGTGTGGGTGGTCATACGGTCCAGCGGGAACCGGTGCGACGCGAGTTGATGCAACGCCTGCTCGACAGCAGCGTAGGAGTGACCGCGGGCGCTTTTGAGCGTCATCGCCTTGCGGGTCATCCGCCCGAGCGGGAATCCGGGGAACTCGAACGATGCGGTTTCCGATTGCACCACCATGGTCCCGCCGCGGCGCTTGGTGGCTTCGATCCCGAGCAGACTCGGTGCTGTACCGGCACCAGACGTACAGTCGAGCACGACGTCGACGCCCTTTCCGCCCGTAATCTCCATGATGCGCGCGAGCGCATCTTCCTTCTGGACGTCGATGGTGGCGTCGGCGCCGAACGCTTTCGCTACCTCGAAGCGCGGGCCGTCCTTGCTCGTGCCCGTAACGATGATCGTCTCGGCGCCAGCGTGCTTGGAGGACATGGTGCAGCAGAGGCCCTGCTGACCCGGACCTTGGATAAGCACGGTCGAGCCGTAGCCGACGCCGCCGTCCATGAGCGCCCACTGGATACCGTTCGCCATGGGCGTCACGATGCCAGCCTCGATTGCGGTTAGGCCTTCAGGGATCTTGTGGATGACGGAGTTGTGAGGCAAGTAGATGTAATGGCTGAAGCCGCCCCAAAGGCCTGGAGCAACATCGAGCGAGGTGTATCCCAGACGAATCGCGTGAGGGTCGGATAACCACTCGGTCGACTCGCAGTGGCGGTACTCGCCTTTGTGATCCCATTCGCAGTTCATGCAAGGCATATAGTGTTCTACGAACACCATCTCGCCCTCTTCGACACCCTTCCGAGTGAGGAAGTCCTTGCCGGCCTCGGCGATGTAGCCGACGTTCTCGTGGCCCATGATCAGAGGTTGGCCGCGAAGCGGGAGCTTGTACTGACTGACGTCGGTGCCGCATACGCCCGCGACTTCCATCTTGAGCAGCGCAGAGTCCGAGGATAGTTCCGGGATTGCCATCTCCTGGAAGTCCATGGTCGAGGCGCCGACCTTCAATGCGACTTTCGTTGTTTGCACCACTGCTATCACCTCCGAATATGCGCGTAGGGCTCACTCCGCTTCCAGGGATCGGCGCGAAGCCTGTCGCTTGGCCGAAGGGTGGCGGCGCGGCGTCGGGTTAGGGGGTCAACGTCACGTGGATGGCCCCGGGTTCACGCTCGCCGCCGGCGGTGTCAAGCGCGTCGAGGACCTGGTCCAACGGGAACGTGTGCGTCCCCATCTCTAGCAACTCGTCGTGCTTGCCTGAGGTGAGGTAGAAGATGGCTTCGTTGACGGAGTCGTAGGAGTGGCCGTTGGCCGTCTTGACCGTGAGGTCGCGGCGCATGGGTTGCTTGCCGGCGATGCCCAGCGCGACCTGCTCGTTCCCGGCCGCTGCGAGAACCAGCGTGCACTGCTTGCTGGCGACCGACAACGCGTCCGCAATGACATGCGGGCCGCCGCCGGTGACGTTGACGACCACGTCGACGCCCTCTTTGCCCGTGATCTCGTCGACGCGCTCTTTGAAGTCCTCAGACTGGACGTCGATGGTGAAGTCGGCGCCGACCTTCTTGGCGAGCTCCAACCGGGCCGCGTCGTGGCTGAGGCCGGTGACGATCACGCAGTCCGCGCCCGCCTGTTTGGCGGCGAACGCGCTGGAAATGCCCATCTGGCCAGGGCCCTGGATCAACACGGTCTTGCCGCTCTGCGCGCCGCCGTACCGGTAGGCCCACTCAATGCCGTCGGCCAAAGGCAGGTAGAGCGCCAGCACCTCGGGCGACACGGGGTTCTTGATCTTGTGCATGATCGTGTTGGGGGGCAGGTACATGTAGTGGCTGAAGCCACCCCAGATGTACGGAGGAACGTCGTCGGTGGTCTGCCCGTGGCGGTAGATCTGCCCGTGCCCACGATCCGTTTGATTGCAGAAGCGGAAGCGGCCGGTGAGACAGTACTTGCAGCGCAAGCAGGGGACGTACTCTTCGGGGATGACGAGATCGCCTTCCTGGACGCCCCAGCGTTCAGCGGCGAGCTTG
>CAZQVD010000246.1:0-2821 GCA_964596665.1 uncultured Dehalococcoidia bacterium | reverse complement strand
CGTGGTCGTGAACAAGGTCGATATCCCCGCGGTGCGAGAGGCGACGGCGCGCATCGTGGCGAATGTCGCCGAAGTGGCCGGCGCCAGGCCCTTCGTGCTGTCGGCCGCCACGGGCGAGGGCATGGCCGATCTACTCGACCGCCTGCTCGAGAAGGTTCCCACAGGCGGACCCGCAACCGAGGAGATGCAGGAAAAGGGGCCGGCGCCAATGGTTGCGGATCCCCAGAAGGTCCACATTGGCCGAGAGGATGACGTGTACGTGGTGAGCTGCCTGCAGGCCGAGCGCTACCTCCCGGTCATCAACCTCGGGAACTGGCGAACGCGGATGCAGTTCCACCACGAGCTGGAGCGCCTCGGGGTGATCGAGGCGCTCCGCGAGGCCGGGGCGGTGACGGGCGACTCGGTCCGGATCGGGTCGTACGAGCTAGAATGGCAGTAGCGAACATGCGCAGGGGATTGCTCGGGGGGACGTTCGACCCAATCCACACCGGGCACCTGATCCTGGCGCAGGAGGTGCTGTGGCGCCTCGGGCTCGACGGCATCTGGTTCATCCCGGCCGGGCTCCCGTGGATGAAGCGAGACGAGCCCACCTCCGAGGCCGAGCACCGCCGCACGATGGTGGAGCTCGCCATCGGGTCGAACCAGCGGTTCCACCTTTCCACGACGGAGCTCGAGCGGCCCGGCGAAACCTACACCGTAGACACGCTGGAGGAGCTGCGCCGGAGCGAGATGTCGGACGGCGAGCTCTTGTTCATCATGGGCGTCGACACGCTCCACACGATGCATCGCTGGAAGGACCCGGCCCGCATCCTGGAGCTCGCCCGCATCGTTGTCGCCCTGCGCCCGGGACACGGCGAGGCGGACCTGTCCGCGCTGGAGGCAATCGACCCGACGGCGGCGGAGCGCGTGATGACGGTGCGCATGCCGCTCATCGAGATCAGCGGGACGGAGCTTCGGCGCCGCGCCGGCGCGGGCGAGCCACTGAGACACCTCGTGCCCGATGCCGTGGCGGCTTACATCGGCGAGCACGGCTTGTACAAAACCGCAACCACAAGGAGCTGAGATGGCACAGACAGACACGCAGGCCGAGCTTGCCGGTCAGATCCTCGACGCGGCGAAGGCGCACCAGGCGCTGTTGTTCGGCGAGTTCAAGCTGTCGGCCGGCGGCACCAGCCCGTACTACTTCGACGGGCGCCTGCTGACGCTGTCCCCAGACGGAGCCGAGCTCGTGGCCAGAGCCCTGCTTCCGGCGGTGCGAGAGGCCGGGGCCGATGCGATCGGGGGCCCCACGCTGGGGGCCGATCCGATGGTGACGGCCGTGGCGCTCCTGAGCAATCAGGACGGGGGAGCGCCGGTGCCAGGGTTCATCGTGCGCAAAGAATCGAAGGATCATGGGATGGGCCGGCTCATCGAAGGGCCGCTGAAGCCCCATTCACACGTCGCCATTGTCGACGATGCATGCTCGACCGCAGCCTCGCTCTACCACGCGATCCGGGCGGTGGAGGCCGGCGGGCACACCGTTGTGCTCGTCGCCTGCATCCTCGACCGTCATCAGGGCGGCGGAGAGCGCCTGGCGGCCGACGGGTACCCGTTCCTCGCGATTCTGGAAGGAGACGTCGAGGGTAACGTCACCCCGGTACTTCCCTAGCCTGACGGCGTTGCCGGCCGCCAACGGCGGCTGTGGAAAGTCGTGGACAAACCGGGGAGAAGCGCAGCCGGCTAGATGTCGAGGTTCTTGACCTGCCGGGCGTGAGCCTGGATGAACTCCTTGCGAGGCTGCACCAGGTCGCCCATCAGCGTGGTGAACACGTCGTCCGCCTCGGCTGCTTGATCCGCGTTCACCTGTAGCAGCGTGCGCTTGGTCGGGTCCATGGTGGTCTCCCACAGCTGCTCAGGGTTCATCTCGCCGAGGCCCTTGTAGCGTTGGAGACCGATCCCGTTGCGCTCAGAGTGGCGCTCGATGGCAGCGGTGAGCTCGAACCACGAAACGTCGGTGGCCATCTCGTTGTCGCGGCGCTTCAGCGAATAGCTGTGGCCGTTCACCCACTCTGCGAGCTTCGGGAAGAGCTGCCCCGCGCGGTGGGTCTGCGTGGATTCGAGGACGCGGATCACGTTAATGGTGCCGTGCCCGATCACCTCGAGCTGGTAGATATGGCGCCGCTTGTTCTGCGAAATCTTGGTTTCGAAGCCTTGCTCCTGGAACCAAGCATCGACCGCCTGGAGGGTCTCGGGACCTTCGAAGGCGAGCCGGTACTTACCCTGGAGGGCGCCCTGCAGCAGCGTGCTCACGAGCTCGGGTGGGAGCCCCAGGTTTGAGAGCGGCATGACCCAAGACTGGAACTCCTTGAGCTGTGTGAGTAGGTTCTGGATCTTGGCCCCGGAGATGCTCACCGAGCCGTCGGACGCGGTGATTGCCATCCGCCCGTAGAGCTGTTTGGCCATCCAGGCGTCCTTGTCGGCCTCCGCGTACTGATACTCGGCGGATCGGCCCCGAGACGTGCGGTAGAGAGGGGGCTGAGCGATGTACAGGTGGCCCGCGTCGATCAGCTCACGCATGTTCCTGAAGAAGAACGTGAGCAACAGCGTACGTATGTGCGCACCGTCCACGTCTGCGTCGGTCATGATGATGACCTTGTGGTACCGCAGCTTGGGCAGGTTGAATTCCTCGCCCAGTCCGGCGCCGATGGCGGTGATCAGTGCACGGATCTCCTCGTGCGCGAGCATGCGGTCCGGGCGGGCCTTCTCGACGTTCAAGATCTTCCCGCGAAGCGGGAGAATCGCCTGGGTGCGCCGGTCCCGGCCCATCTTCGCCGAGCCGCCT
>CAZQVD010000245.1:989-2865 GCA_964596665.1 uncultured Dehalococcoidia bacterium | reverse complement strand
GCGCGGCTGCAGCGATCGTGATCCCGCGCTCGCGCGCCTGCTCCATCCAGTCCATGACGGCCGTGCCCTCGTGGACCTCACCGATCTTGTAGGTCCGGCCCGTGAAGAACAACACCCGTTCGGTTACCGTCGTCTTGCCGGCATCGATGTGGGCGATGAAGCCCATATTTCGTACGTGGTTCAAATCTGTATGCGCGGTCGTCGTCATCTAGGTCGCTAACCCCTTACTCGTCTACTCGTCTCGTACTCGTCCTGCCGTTCGTTGACGCCGTGCCTACCAGCGGTAATGCACGAACGCCCGGTTGGCCTCGGCCATCCGATACAACTCTTCACGTCGGCGTACTGCAGACCCCTGCCCGCGCGACGCATCCAGTAATTCGGCCGCCAAGCGCGATCGCATAGGCTGCCCCGTGCGTGCTCGCGCACCGCGGATCAGCCAGCGCATGGCCAGCGCGACGCGGCGGTTCGGCGCGACCTCGACGGGCACCTGGTACGTCGCGCCACCTACGCGCCGAGGTTTGACCTCGACCGTCGGCGTGGCGTTCCGCATGGCCTGATCGAAGATCTCCATGGGATCCCGGTTGGTCTCCTCCTGGATCTTGTCCAAGGCCTGGTAGACCGCCCGCTGCGCGACCGATTTCTTGCCCCCCATCATCACCCGATTGATGAAGCTGGAGAGTTCGGCGCTCTCGAACTTAGGGTCCGGCGCAATGACGCGCCTGACCGCTGCTCGTCTCCTCGACATACTTCGCCTATTACCTCGCGTCTCCCGGTGCTCCCGGGGCGCTCCTGCTGAATGCGGCTCGCCCCCCTATGGAACAGAGCCCTACGGCCAGTAATCACGGTGCTTATCTGAACCCGACTCCGCGCCGGACTCAGGGAACCCCACCACGCACATACCCCCATCGTTGCCCGATGCCACCGATGGCAATGGGCTCCCCTAACCGCCCCGGGGGCTGTTAGGGAATCAAGCGAGGGATTTAGGAGCGCTTGGTCCCATACTTGCTCCGTCCCCGCTTCCGGCCGTCAACCCCCGTCGCGTCCAGCGCACCACGAATGATGTGGTAACGCACGCCCGGAAGGTCCTTGACACGGCCGCCACGGATCAAAACGACGGAGTGCTCCTGCAAAGTGTGGCCCTCACCAGGGATGTAAGCCGTAACCTCGATCCCGTTGGTCATGCGCACACGGGCCACTTTCCGCAGAGCTGAATTCGGCTTCTTGGGCGTGACGGTCCGGACCTGTACGCAAACCCCCAGCTTCTGCGGGGAGCCTGACCCTCGGTAAACCCGATTGCGAAGCGTGTTGCGCACGAAACGCAACGCGGGAGCCTTGGTCTTCTTGACCATACGCTTCCGTCCCTGCCTCACCAATTGGTTCACCGTCGGCATGCTCGTACCTACCCTCTCGTCACCCACGCAACAAACTGTCCACCCCCGTCAGGGCGCGAACAGAGCAATGTTACCTAGGAGCCAGGAGCGTGTCAACCGCCTGCCAGAGGCGATTTCCGAAAACCCTTGCGCAACGACTCCAACGCCAGTCTACAATCCCTCCATGGCTGACCGGCTAGAACCCATCCCAAGCTCCTTCCGCACAGCCGACGGTCAGATCAACGACCGACAACGACCGAAGCGTTAAGTGGCACTAACCATGGCCAAAAGTATCTATACGAAATACGGCGATCAGGGTGAGACCGGGCTCCTGTACGGCGGCCGCATCTCCAAGGCCGACCCTCGCGCAGAGGCCTACGGCACCATCGACGAGGCGGTCGCCGCCCTCGGCCTGGCCAAAGCCCTTGTCGCCGACACGGCCGGCACGGGCGCCCGCGTGCGCGAGGCCATCGACGCCCTCCAGCGCGCGCTCTTCACGGTCGGCG
>CAZQVD010000245.1:0-979 GCA_964596665.1 uncultured Dehalococcoidia bacterium | reverse complement strand
GCCAAGCTGCTCCAACACTTCGCGCCCGTCACCCTCACAATGACCGCCGCCTTGGAAGCGCAGATCGATGCGCTATCCGCCGAGATCGAGCTCCCGCGCGAATTCATCATCCCGGGTGGCTCGCCAGCCTCAGCCGCGCTAGACCTCGCCCGCACCACGCTACGCCGTGCCGAGCGCCGTGCCGTCGCTCTCGCCGACGCCGGCCGCCTCGACAGCCCCGAGGTGCTCCGCTACCTCAACCGCGCGTCCGACTTTCTGTTCATGATCGCCCGTCTCGCCGACAGCGCGTAGCGCACACCGCGTCGGAGTCGGCGAGCGTGATATCTCACTGTGCACCTCCGCTCGCGCTCCGGCCCCGAACTGAAGCACTCTCTTGTGATCGCACGTCATCAACAACGCTCGCTGTTGCAGCCGGCGCGTGCTGCGAACTTCGGTCCTCGAACGCCAAGCGGAGAGCGTTAGAGGGCCGGGCGTGCAACGCACACAGACGCTCGGGGTCGGCGAGCGCCACGCCTTCGGCAAGCGTAGAATCGGCCAAAATCACCCTCGGCTGAGACCGATTCCACACCTCACATCGGCTCATCCCACAGGAGTTCAAAAATTGGAACCGATCAATCTGTTTGATTTTGAGGCCCTAGCGGAAGCCAAGATGGAGAAGGTCGGCTGGGACTACATCGCCGGCGCCGCAACCGACGAGATCACTCTGCGTCGCACGCGCTCGGCATACGACCACATTGCCCTGCGGCCCCGGGTGCTCACCGGCACTGCGGGCGTGGATCTGACCACCACCGTGCTCGGACACACGCTCTCCGTGCCATTCATGACCAGCCCCGCCGGTGGGCACACGAGGGCCCACCCTGACGGTGAGCTCGCCACCGCGCGGGCAGCCGCAAAGTTCGGCACCGCCATGTCCATGAGCGCCAACGGCGGCTACACGATCGAGGAGGTTGCCGAGACCATCGACGGCCCCCGCTGGTAC
>CAZQVD010000244.1:0-2941 GCA_964596665.1 uncultured Dehalococcoidia bacterium | reverse complement strand
GCTGCCCTATTTGGCTCACGCTACGATGGAGCCGATGAATTGTACCGCGCTGGTGGAGGACGGCAGGTGCACCATCTGGGCACCCACGCAGTGGCAGAATGGCCCGTCGTTGCTCTCGGGTGGCGCGCGGCAGGTCGCGGGGGACATGTCCGGCGTGGGCGCTGACGACACGGTCGTGCACACGACGTTCCTGGGCGGCGGCTTCGGACGGCGTGCCGAGACAGACTACGTCGCTGAAGCTGCCGAGTTGGCGTCATTGATCGACGGCGCGGTGAAGGTCCTGTGGTCCCGCGAGGACGACATGCAGCACGACTTCTATCGCCCCGCATCGCATCACGAGTTCACCGCGTCGCTGGATGACGAGGGTATGCCCACCGCCTGGCGTCACGAGATGGCATCGCAGTCGATCATGGAGCGGCTCATGCCGGGATGGCTGCCGCACTTCGTTCGGGACCGCACCATCATGCGAAACGGCGTGGACCCGACCGCGGTCGAGGGGGCCTCGAACCAACCGTACCACGTGCCCAACTTCGTGATATCAGCCGCTACGGTCGAGCTCTCGATCCCCGTCGGCTTCTGGCGTTCGGTCGGACATACGCACACAGGGTTCGTCGTGGAATCGTTCATCGACGAGCTTGCGCACGCTGCCGGTAAGGACCCCTACGAGTACCGCCGTGACCTGCTCGGCGAGCACCCCCGCCACTTGGCGGTGCTCGACGCCGTCGCGAAGGCGGCGTCCTGGGGGTCGGATCTGCCTGACGGTCGGGCACGCGGGATTGCCGTCGTGGAGTCGTTCGGCTCGTATGTGGCGGAAGTCGCGGAGATCTCACTCGAGGACGGACGGCCCCGTGTGCACAAGGTGTGGTGCGCGGTGGACTGCGGCGTAATCGTGAATCCCGCGATCGTGCGGGCGCAGATGGAGAGCGGCATCATTTACGGCCTCACCGCCGCGCTCTACGGTCAGATCAGTATCGAGGGTGGTCGCGCGGTACAGAGCAACTTCGACGACTACCGCATGGTGCGCATGAGCGAGGCACCGGAGATCGAGGTGCTGCTGGTCCCGAGCGGGGACGGCCCCGGCGGCATCGGAGAGCCGGGTGTACCTCCGATCGCGCCGGCGGTCACCAACGCGTTGTTCGCTCTGGAAGGGCGGCGCGTGCGGGATCTACCGATTCAGTCGGCTTGATCTAGGAGTCGTTCTCAGCCGCTTACCGCGGCTTCGCCGCGTACGGCCCGCTTCACGAGATTCTCCATCAGAGGGATCTTGAAGTGGTTGTAGTCGAGCGGATTGGCGTCCCGGATCGCCTCGGCCCCGGCGAGAGACGCGGTCTCCCCATCGCGAGTTCGGCCCAGCAGCATCGCTTCCACCTCACGGAGACGGCGCGGAATGCACTGCACCGCTCCGCACACGACGCTGGCTTCGTCGATCTGGCCTCCGCTGGTCTTGAAAGCGGCCGCCACGCTCACCAGCGCGAAGTCCCAGCTGTTTCGGTCCGCGACCTTCTCGAAGTAGAAGTCGGCATTGGCCCAACTCGCCGGGAGCCGAATCGAGGTCAGCAGATCGCCCGGGTCGAGAACGGTCATGCGCTGGATATCGACCGAGGGGCTCATGAAGAACTCTTCGGCCGGAATGACGTGCTCGCCGCTCGTGTTGCGCACGACCATCTCGGCGTCCAACGCTACCAGTGCCGGCGCGGTGTCCGAGGGAGTGACTGCCACGCACCGGCTCGCTCCGAAGAGCGCGTGCTCCCGATTCATTGCGTCCGGCGCCGCCGCGTAGCACGTGTTGCCGCCGGCCCGGTAGCAGTTCACTCCATAGCGGTAGTACCAACAGCGCGTGTCCTGACAGACGTTGCCACCCAATGTGCCCGCATTGCGGATTTGGGGGCTCGCGACCTTGCGCGCGGCGGCGGCCAACAACGCGTAGCGATCTCGCAAAAGAGGACTGCGCTCGACCTCGGTGAGTGTGGTCAGAGCGCCGATCTCGACGCCGTCCGCAGTTTCCCGGACGCCCTTGAGCGCATCGAGACCTTCGAGGTCGATGACCGCATCGGGTCCCTTCCCGCGGTTCTTGAACCAATCGAGGGAGTCGTAGCCCCCCGCGAGTTTCCATCCACGCCGGCCGTATCGCTCAATCAGCTGGAGCGCATCGTCCACATCGGCGGGCTGGTATAGCTCGAAGCCCGACATCATGTCCTTCATCATGGGCTTTTCCTCACTGAGTGTTGACCTGGAGCGGGCCGTGCGACTGGGACCGCTCAGAGGCGACGTTGATGATCATGTCGGCCATCACCGGAGTGCGGTTGAAATAGTGCCCCCCGAGCGCGTCCGAGATGGCGCACAGCAGGGCGGCGCCCGAGCATCCCATCACGGGCTCACCGATCCCCTTCGAGCCAACCGGATTACCCGGATCTGGCTGGTCTACCGCGTGCCAGTCCATCTCCGATGGCACGTCCAGGTACGAGGGCGGTTTCGCCTGATAGAAGCCGACGGCCGCCGGCAGACCCCAGTGTCGGTCGTAGACATGGCGCTCGGAGACGGCCATGCCGAACCCCATCACCCCGCCTCCCTTGATCTCAGTCGCCAGCCCCTGCGGGTGGAGCACGGTCCCGCAATCCGCTACGCCGAGGTAGTCGAGAATCTCGATGCGACCGGTCTCCAGATCGAGTTCGATCTCGACGAAGCCCGCCGCGAGCGCGGGCACCATGCCGTTCCGCTCCAGGTTGTCACGCGCGACCCCGACCAGGCCCGTGCCCGCCACCACCTCGACAGCGCGCCTGGTCAGCGCATTGATGTCCTCGGGGGGCTCATGCCCACTGTACGCGCCGCCCATCTCGATGGCGGCTTGGGCTGCCTGGGCGTAGGTGAGCCTCCGGCTCGGGTTGCCTCGAGCGAAGACGGTCTCGGTTCCAATGTCGTAGTCCGTCGCGCTGCTGCCGAG
>CAZQVD010000243.1:714-2954 GCA_964596665.1 uncultured Dehalococcoidia bacterium | reverse complement strand
TGGTGGCGACGGGCATGGAGAAGATCGCAGGCGAGTGCTCGGGCATGCTCGTGAAGGCACGCCGCAGCGGCAAGATTACCTACGTCGACGCGCAGCGCATCGTCATCGACAACGCAGACGAATACATCCTTCGGACCTTCCGCGGACTCAACGAGCGCACGTGCCAATCGCAGAAGCCGATGCGAATCTCGTCGGCAGATCGCAAGCCTCGCAGCCTCATCAAGCTCGGGGATCGCGTGAAGAAGGGCCAGATCATCGCAGACGGCGCCTCGACGGTGCAGGGCGAACTGGCCATCGGGCGAAACGCCCTAGTCGCGTTCAACACCTTCGATGGATACAACTTCGAGGACGCTATCGTCATCAGTGAGCGGCTCGTGAAGGACGACGTGTTCACGAGCGTCCACATCGAGTCCTTCGAGGTCGAGGTGCGCGACACGAAGCTCGGACGCGAAGAGTTCACCCGCGACATCCCAAACGTCAGCGAGCGGCAGCTCCGAAACCTCAACGAAGAGGGCATCATCCGGCTCGGCGCCCGCGTCGGCCCCGGCGACATTCTCGCCGGCAAGGTTGTGCCCAAGAGCAAAAACGAGCTCACCCCCGAGGAAAAGCTGCTGCATGCGATCTTCGGCCGCGCCGGCGAGGACGTGAAGAACGAGTCGCTGACGGTTCCCGCCGGAAGCAGCGGCATCGTGATCGGCGCCAAGCACTTCAGCCGTCGCATGCACCTCGCCGACGACCAGAAGAAGCAGTTGCAGAAGAGCATGGAGGCCTACGAGGACTCCATGAACACCAAGTCCGTCGAGCTCTTCCGCCAGATGGTCGCCGAGATGAACGAGTTGACCGGCTCGGAGATGGTCGACCCCGCAACCCGACAGAAGGTCGGAGCTTCCGACATCCCGGAGGTCATCCTCGAGCAGATCGACAACTTCACCGAGAAGTGGGTCAAGGGCTCCAAGGACGCCAAGGCAAAGGCCACGAAGATTCACGGCCAGTTCTGGCCGCGGATCGAGGCGATCTTCACGGAGCGAGATCGACGCGTTGCCCACATGAAGCGAGGCGACGAGCTGCCATCGGGCGTGCTCGAGAAGATCGTCGTCTACCTGGCCAACAAGCGGACCGTCTCGGTGGGCGACAAGATGGCCGGTCGCCACGGCAACAAGGGCGTGATCGCCCGGATAGTTCCTGAGGAGGACATGCCGTTCATGGAGGACGGCACCCCCGTGGACGTGCTGCTCAACCCGCTGGGCGTACCCTCGCGAATGAATGTCGGCCAGCTGTTGGAACTGCACCTAGGCTGGGCGGCGCACATCCTGGGCTTCCAGGCCGTCACGCCCGTCTTCGACGGAGCCACCGAGGAGGAGGTGCTCGCGACCATCGACGAGGCGAACGCGCACGTGCGCAGCCGCGTCGAGTCATTCGAGCAGGGCAGCGGTGAGCCGGGCACCTACAACGAGATCCTCGCCGAGGTCCCCTTCGGCGGAAAGGTGCAGCTCCACGACGGACGCACCGGCGAGCCCTTCCATCAGGCCACCTCCGTGGGCTGGATGTACCTGCTCAAGTTGCATCACCTCGTCGACGACAAGATCCACGCGCGGTCCACGGGGCCCTACAGCCTCATCACCCAGCAGCCGCTGGGCGGCAAGGCACGCACCGGTGGACAGCGATTCGGCGAGATGGAAGTCTGGGCGCTCGAGGGCTACGGCGCTGCGTACGTGCTTCAGGAACTCCTCACCGTCAAGAGCGACGACGTCGAGGGACGCACGAAGATCTACGACTCCATGGTCAAGGGCACCAACGTCCTGGAGGCGGGCATGCCCGTCGTCTTCGACGTGCTGTGCCACGAGATCAAGGGGCTGTGCATGAACATTGAACTCGAGAAGGAGCAGGCCGAGGGCGGCAGCCTGCTTTGACCCCGGGAGGAACCCAAGGCATGACCGAGAATGCATTCGACAAGGTCAACGACTTCGGATCTGTCAGGATCGGCCTAGCGAGCCCCGGCGACATTCGCTCCTGGAGCTTCGGCGAGGTCAAGAAGCCCGAGACGATCAACTACCGCACTTATCGTCCCGAAAAGGACGGCCTGTTCTGCGAGCGCATCTTTGGCCCCGAGCGGGACTACGAGTGCGGCTGCGGCAAGTACAAGGGCACGAAGTTCAAGGGCATCATCTGCGACCGCTGCGGCGTGAAGGTCACGCACTCGCGCGTCCGTCGCAAGCGCATGGGCCACATCAACCTCGCCG
>CAZQVD010000243.1:0-704 GCA_964596665.1 uncultured Dehalococcoidia bacterium | reverse complement strand
CACGCTGCTTGGGATGAAGACTGCGGACATGGAGAAGATCATCTACTTCCAGGACTACGTGGTGCTCGACCCGGGCGACACGGAACTGGAGTACCGCCAGGTCATCACCGAGGACGAGTACCGCGAGCTCATGGCCCGCGGTGGCTACGGTCCGTTCCGCGCCGTGATGGGCGCAGACGCCGTCCGCGAACTGCTCGAGACGACGAACCTCGACGAGCTCGCCGGTGAAATGCGTGAGGGCCTGGCATCCACGCGCTCCAAGCAGCGCACCAAGGACCTCGCCAAGCGCCTCAAGCTCATCGAGCAGGTCCGCGGCTCCAACAACCAGCCGTCCTGGATGGTGCTTGACGTCCTGCCGGTCATCCCGCCGGAACTGCGACCGCTGGTGCTGCTGGAGTCGGGCAACTTCGCGACAAGCGATCTCAACGACCTCTATCGCCGCATCATCAACCGCAACAACCGCCTCAAGAAACTCATGGACCTCAATGCCCCCGAGGTCATCATCCGCAACGAGAAGCGGATGCTCCAGCAGGCGGTGGACGCGCTCTTCGACAACGGCCGCTGTCGGCGCCCGGTCCTGGGCAGCTCGAATCGGCCGCTGAAGTCGATCACGGACATGATCAAGGGCAAACAGGGTCGCTTCCGCGAGAACCTGCTGGGCAAGCGAGTGGACTACTCGGCCCGGTCCGTCATCGTGGTCGGCC
>CAZQVD010000242.1:0-2958 GCA_964596665.1 uncultured Dehalococcoidia bacterium | reverse complement strand
TCTCGACCGTCATGCAGTCCGAGATCAACCTGCCCTTCGTCACGGCGGACGCCTCTGGGCCCAAGCACATGGCTATGTCGCTGTCTCGCTCCAAGCTAGAGCAGCTCACCGCCGATCTGGTTGCACGCACCGTGGAGCCATGCCAGCAGGCCATCAACGATTCCGGCGTGTCCAAGGCGGACATCGCTGAGGTTGTACTCGTTGGCGGCATGACCCGCATGCCCGCGGTGATCGAGAGCGTCAAGGAGTTGTTTGGCAAGGAGCCGAACAAGGGGGTCAATCCCGACGAGGTGGTCGCGGTCGGCGCAGGGATCCAGGCCGGCGTGCTCCAGGGCGAGGTCACCGACATACTGCTGCTTGATGTCACTCCACTGTCGCTGGGCATCGAGACGCTCGGCAGCGTCGCAACGCCGTTAATCAAGCGCAACACCACCATACCCACGTCCCACACCGAAACGTTCACCACCGCGTCCGACGGGCAGACCAGCGTGGAGATCCACGTGCTCCAGGGCGAGCGCACCATGGCCACCGAGAACAAGACGATCGGCCGCTTTAATCTCGACGGCATCGCTCCTGCCCCTCGCGGGCTACCGCAGGTCGATGTCAGCTTTGACATTGACGCCAACGGCATCTTGAGTGTCTCCGCGAAGGACAAGGCCACCGGCAAAGAGCAGCGCATCACCATCACGGCGAGCTCGGGCATGTCCAGTGACGAAGTCGAAAGGCTCGTGAAGGAGGCGGAGATCCACGCCGAGGAGGACGCGCAACGCCGCGAGCTCGTGGAGGCGCGCAACCAGGCCGACAACGGCGCCTATCAGGCCGAGAAAACCCTGGCTGAGCACGCCGACAAGATCAGCGAGGAACTGAAGACCGAGGTCGAAGAGCAGATTGCAGGCGTGCGCGCCGTCCAGAACAGCGAGGACTCCGCCGCCATCCGGTCAGCTCTTGAAGCACTCGGCGCTACGCTGACCAAGATCGGGCAGGAGGTCTACGCGAACCAGCAGGCCGAAGGCGCCGCCGGTGAGGGTGACGCCACGAGTGACGAGGCAAGCAATACCGCCGAGGGCGGCGACGCTCCGTCGGACGGCGATGGCGAAGACACGGTGGAAGGCGAGTACCGCGAGGTGTAGGCGCCCCTATCTTCCGTAGTCGTCCTCGAGCCGGACCACGTCGTCCATCTCGGTGGTGCTCACTTCGAGGATGAGGCCGCCCTCGCTCCCCACCCCGCGCATGCGGTGGACGGTGCCCGGCGCGATCATGTACGGCTCGCCCTCGGCCATGGACAGCACCTCCTCCGGCGTGCCCGGCCGCGTCCACGCGAGCTCGATCGCTCCTGAGATCAGAATCAGCGTCTCGCGCTTCCGCTGGTGGTACTGCTTGCTCAGCCGTTGGTCCTGAGCGATGAACAGGTGCTTGATGCAATAGCGGTCGTTGAGCTCCAGCACACGCTCCCAGCCCCACGGCTTCTCGATATAATCGCCCGTCTGCATCGGCATCCCTCTACCGCAGTCGCTCGCCGCGCAGGTCGATGACGCCGTCCGCCAGTGTCGACAGCATGTGCCAGCCGTGGTCGTCGTCGCGCGCCGACTCCATGTCGCCAGCACGATACCAGTCGAACAATACGTCCCGAGCCCCGAGCTCGGCAAGCAGCACCAGATCCTCTAGGATTTGAGCCAGTGAGCCGACGCCGATGAGGCGGTCCGGCTCGCTCACTGGCTCGTCGCGCAGATCCAGCTTGATCCGCGGGCACAGCGCAGGCGTCGGCCGCTCCCCCTCGCTCGCCAGCTCGCGCAGCCGCGGCATCCCCACGTCGCTCAGCCAGGCGGGCGTCATCCCGTTGGGGTGCCACGCCGCGTCGAAGCGCACCGCGCGGCGCATGGCGGCGGCGCTGCGTCCGCCCACCCACACCGGCGGATGGGGGCGGTCCGCCGTGACTACGGGTCGGGTGCCTGACACGCTGTCGAGCTGGACGAAACGTCCGTGGTACGTGACCTCGTCCTCCGTCCACAGCGCGTGGATAATCTCGAGGTACTCGTTGGTGATGGCGCCGCGCCGGTTCAGCGGCACGCCGAGCACCGCGAACTCGTCCGCATTGCCGCCCACGCCCACGCCGAAGATGAAGCGTCCGCCGCTCATCTGGTCGATGTTGGCCACGAGCCGCGCTACCTGCACCGGATGGCGGTAAGGGAGCACGGCGACCGTGGTTCCCAGCTCCAACGTCGTGGTCTGGCCTGCGAGCCATGCCAGCGTCGTGAAGCAATCGTAGAACGGCTCCGGATAGCGGGAGCGGACGCCCGGCGTCAGCGCAATGTGGTCGGAGACCAGGGCGAAATGGAATCCCAGCGACTCCGCGATACGCGCCCGGCTCACGATCTCCTCTGGCCGCTCAATGGCGAAGTTGAGTATGTTCACCCCGAATCGCACGACCGCTCGCTCCTCTCGCCCCACCTTCTGGCAGGGCAGGCGGAATCATCGCATGGCGAGGCGCTCAGGCCAAGCTGCCGCACCTCGCCGGTGGCCGCAGCATCCAACGGCGAAACGGAAAGCATGCAAGGGCAGATCACGAGAGGGAGGGACCGCATGCTGATCGAAGTGAGCGGCGTGAACACAGACGCCAACGTATCCGTCGACCTTGCCAGTCTGAGCCGAACGGTCGAGTCCCGCGACTCGTTCCCGCTTGCCGTGCGAAGGTGTTCGAGAACGAGGAGGTCGGCTGCCGCAGCGGCGATGCCCACCACGACGCGTTCCTTGTGACCGAGGGCGCCGTCGCGGTGACGTATATCGAGGGCGGCCTCGAGCACGCCGTCGACCTCGCTGGGTTGGGCACGGTCGTGGGCTTGGGTGGTCTGCTAGCCCTTTGTGCAGCCGCACGTCTCGGCCCGGGCGCTCGGGACGGCGGCGCTGCTCCTCACCGACACCACAACGCTCAACTGGGTCATGGAGCGCAACACGGACCTA
>CAZQVD010000241.1:0-2974 GCA_964596665.1 uncultured Dehalococcoidia bacterium | reverse complement strand
CGCCTCCGAGGTATGCGGCGGCTTCGCCGACGGCGCCATCAGCTGGGTGTCGCCCGGCACGTACCTGCGCGACGTGGCGCTGCCCGCCATGGCCGTCGGCGCTAAGGGTGAGGGACGCCCAACGCCACCGCTCATCGCCCACGTGCCGGTGTGCGTCCACGAGAACCAAGCAGAGGTTCTGGAAGCAGCCAGCCAGCAGCTTGCGACCGGCACGGAAGAGCGGGTTGCCGAGCGGATCGCTGAGCTGTTCGGCTTGGGAATCTCGGAGATTATCGTCTCCGTGGTCACCGCAGGCAGCAACGCCGTCGCATCCCGCACACGCACGCTGGACCTGCTGTCGTCGCTGTCGAACGCCTAGGGCGCTACTTGACCCTCGCAACCCTGCTGGGGAAGCTGGCGCCCGCGTTCGCGAGGGCGTATTCGGCGCCGTCCTTCGCGTCAGTCGGCACCTCCGCCTCCAGTACGCCCAGCGAGTAGGGCAGCGGCGAATCGTCGGGCACAGGCTCGATCGTGATGAGTAGCGCACCCGTTTCCGCTGGCGGTTTACCGCCATCTCCCTGTCGAGACAGCTTCCCGACCAGATTCGGGGCTTCCGTTGACTCTCCCCAGGGGCCCGCATATCATCCGAGCATCGGTGAGCGGCGCCGAAGGCTCACGGCCCAGGAGGAGAACCTCTCATGGCAACCACGAAGGCGTTCGTGCTGATCGAAACGGCAGTGGGCAAGACCAAGGATGTGGTCGCATCCCTGAACAAGGTTGACGGCGTCTCGTCGGTGGACGTCGTGACCGGGCCCTACGACATCATCACCGTGATCGAAGCAGCGGATCTCAGCTCCGTGGGCGACACCGTCACAGGCTCAGTGCACACCATCGGCGGCATCGTGCGGACCGTCACCTGCCTCGCGGTCGGCAGCAACGCCTGACCGACCAATCCAGGCCCGCGGACGGGAGTGGTACTGACCAACCAAGATTGCATCTTCTGCAAGATCGGGCGCGGCGACGTGCCGTCGGACAAGTTGTTCGACGACGGCACGGCTTTCGCCATCGCCGACCTGTACCCCAAGGCACCCACGCACATCCTGCTGATCCCGTACGCGCACGTAGAGGCGCTGGCGGCGGCCGGCGAGGCGCAGGTAGCAGCGGCGGCCCACTGCTTCGCCGTCGCACCCCAGGTGGCGGCGGCGGCCGGGGTCGCGGATTCCGGGTACCGGCTCGTCGCCAATCAAGGGCCGCACTCAGGGCAGGAGGTGCCCCACTTCCACCTGCACGTGCTCGCCGGTAAGCCGCTGGGCGGCATGGGCTGAGGACCTAGTGGCCTCGCTTGCCCTCCCACCGACCCTGCAAACGCGTCTCGATGGCTTGCCTCGCGGGCTCGCGCTGCACGTGGACCGCGTACGTGGCATCGCCCGCGAGCTGGCCACGGCCCACGCCATCGACCCGGACCTCGCAGAGCTCACGGCAGCCGCCCACGACGTGGCACGGCACATCGCCGGCGATCGGCTGATAGAAGAGGCTGATCGACTCGGCATCGCCATCAACTCGGTAGAGCGGCACGCACCCATCCTGCTCCACGGTCCAGTTGGGGCGGGGTGGTTGCATGAGGACGCGGCCATCACAGATCGGGAGGTACTCGAAGGCGTGCACTGGCACACCACCGCGCACCCCGATCTCGCCCCCGTGGGCCGCGTCGTCTTCCTCGCGGACAAGCTTGACCCGCAGAAAGCGAAGGCGTACCCCTTCCAGGAGCAGGTCCGCCATGCCGCATTCGCGAGCCTCGCCGACGGCATCCTTGCGTTCCTCGACGGCGCCCTCCGAACCCATCTCGACCGCGGCGAGCTCATCCATCCCGTGTCCACGGACACGCGGAATGCCCTGCTCCTGGGCACGAGCTGTTAGCCCCAGACCCTCCGACAAAGCCCACAGCACATCCGTTCTAGAATCGCTTGACGCTGTAGAACGTGCGTTCTATTATGGTGCTCGCCTCGTAGCTCGTGTTGGTTGTCGATCGGAGATAGAGAAGGCCCGAAGCACAGTATTGAGATGAATGAATTGCCGATTCTTTGGAAGGTGAATGAGGAGGGAGAGCGCAATGCGAACGTACCATAGGTCCCACCGCCGCCGTCACGAGCCCGTTTTAGACGGCTTGCCAGAGCAGATGCACTACGCAGACACGGGATGTGAAGTCTCGATTTCCTGCCTGGTCTGCCCCCTGCCGAGGTGCAAGTTCGATGACCCTGCATGGTATCAATCGTACCGTCGGGAGGGGCGGGATCTGCAACTGATAGGCGCGCGCCACGAAGGGCTCAGCGTGTTCCAGGTGGCCGAGCGCTTCAGCGTCAGTCCGCGCACGGTGCACCGTGCGCTGCGGCGCACGCAAGCGCCTGCGGCTGTCGCCGGCTAGGGCCGACCCCGTGCCCCAGCAACGCCGAACGGAAGGCCCGCAGACCAGCATCACGGCAAGCCGGATTGCCAGCAAGGCATAAGCCCAGCACGCGCCAGACAAAGAGAAGGGACGCTTCCCAACACGGAGCGTCCCTTCTCTTTGTTCATAGCAGCTCTTGTTTCAGCCGCTTGCGGTGCTGATCCTAGCGACGGTCCTCTCGGGGACGCGCCTCGTTGACGGTCAGCGGCCGACCGGCGAGGTCGGCGCCGTTCAGCGAGCTGACGGCAGCCCCCGCGGCCGCGCTGTCCGGCATCTCGACGAAGCCGAATCCACGCGAGCGGTTCGTCATGCGGTCGAGCACGACGGTCGCATCGGTGACTTCGCCGTACGGCGAGAACGCCGCACGCAAATCGTCATCGTTGGTCTGGTAGTTAAGGTTGCCTACAAAAATCTTCATCTGGTGCTCCTCACCTGTATTACCCAATCCGCTCCGGAGTCACCGTGGCGCTCAGTGTGTCGGCCCGAACAGAACAGTGTTGACATCCGCACGATCTTGGACTCGCCTAGTATACCCGAACTCCACACAAGCAT
>CAZQVD010000240.1:0-2982 GCA_964596665.1 uncultured Dehalococcoidia bacterium | reverse complement strand
GGTCTTGGGCTCGTAATCGGCATCGCCATCGGCGCAGCCATGGACAACGTTGGCATGGGTGTCGCCTTGGGGCTCGTGTTCGGCGCGGCTATCGGCGTGGCCAGGTCAAGGCAAGGCAACGCTGACCTCCCCGACAAGTAGCGACTGGTTCAGGCGCTTCGCTCCGCAGTCAGCTCGCTTACCGTACACACTTCGAGGCGCTTGTCCGACAGCCCCCGGAGGGTCTGTCGCATGGCCTCGAGATTCCATTCGCGGCACCCGCGCTCCGGCATGTGGATCAAGATGATCGATCCGGGACGTACCCGGCGCAGGATGAACCGCGCGATCCACGAGGCATCCGGGATCGCCGTGTCGTGGGCAAACACATCACACAGGACATGAGTCATCCCCCGCCGCTCGAGCACTCCCCGCATACGCGCGTTGCATCGCCCGAACGGGGCGCGATACCAGGCGGGTGCGGCCGCTCGATAGCCCGCGAGCACGGCCTCGGTCGCGTCCAGGTCGTCGGTGAACTCGGCGGCTGAGGCGCTGGTGTAGGGATGGTCCCGCATCCCGTGGCTCGCCAGCTCGTGGCCATCGGCCAGTAACGCCGCCACCGCCGCATCAGAGGTGTGTGCGCAGTGCGACCCAACGACGAAGAAGGTAGCTCGCGCGCCGTGCTCCTTGAAGAGCCGCCGCACGTCGCCCAGCATGCATCCGTCGGGGTTGTCGCGGCCGCAAAACCCATCGTCGATCGTGAACGCGACCGCGCCGTTGACCTTGCGGTGCGAGACGGTCCCGCGGGGATACAGCAACCTCGTCATGAGACGCAAACCCAGCAGCGTCAGGATCGTCCATCCAGTCTTCCGCAGAGCCAGAGAGAACGCGCTGATGTCACCGGGGACCCGTGGATCCTGATCACGACCGAGTGGTAGTTGACGCATTCGCTCTGGGGGCGCTAAGGCCAGTACTTCGAAGAAAGTAGCACCGGTCCCCGACCAGTAGCGAGATACTGCAAATGCACCGCAACTTGCTAGAGTGCGAGGCGCTCTGTCTTGTCCCCGTTGAAGCCATGAAGACACTTCTCCCCGCTGTTGTTGCTCTCAGTCTGCTTGTTGGTTGTTCCGATCCAACTGCTAGCGGTGAGAAGGTCGTCACGAGTCCGGACAGCGGTGAGAAGGTCGTCACGAGGTGGGACAACGGTGCGAAGAAGTCCGAGGGCCATCTGCTCGCCAACAATACCAAGGACGGACGCTGGACCGCGTGGCATGAGAACGGGCAGATGAGGGGAGACGGCGATTACCAGAACGGGAAAAGAGAGGGGGTCTGGACCTTCTGGCACGAAAACGGACAGAAGCACAGAGAAGGCGAATACAAGAACGGGAAGAGAGAGGGGAGCTGGGCCAGCTGGTACCGCAACGGACAGAAGTGCTTCGAGGGCGAACGCGGGAATGGCAAGCAAGAAGGCCCTTGGACCTACTGGAACAAGGACGGCTCCATCGACGCCGAAAAGAGCGGCATCTACAAAGCCGACAAGAAGGTCGCACCCCTCCCCACGAAGTAGCGAGCTAGTTCACACGCTTCGCACCTAGCTGGACCCCTTCAACGAGCCCCGGGATCGCCGGATTCGAATGCCCACCCGCCGAAGCTGGCAGATAGCGCTTCTCGAGGGCCCCTCCGGTCTGCACGAAGATGGTCCTCACATTTGAAGAGCGTAACGCGGCATCCAATTCAGGGCCGCGTTTGCAAATATCGGTTGCGCGACAATAGTACTCATCTCATGTTCCAATCAGCGTGCCAACACATGGCGTATGCCGCCTACTGGGTCATCGCTTTCAGCGCCCTCTGCATCGGCGCAGCCAGTGGCCAACAACATCAACACTCTCCCTCCCCACACTCAGCGGAGGGCTGGTTGGCGGAGTGGAAGCACACTCACATGAGCCCCCGAGGCACGCCCTACATCCATGCCTTCTCCGTCGAACCGGCCTATCTTGGCCGTGAGCTGGTCGTCGATTACCTGATCACCGAATTTGACGGCGAGACCGAACAAGCAGCGGAGGTCGAGCTCGAGTGGGCCCTCACCAACCGCGTCGGCATGACAGTCGAGCTCCCCTTCAGGGCGCTCGATGGCGCCGCCGGTCGATCCAGTGGTCTCGGCGACCTCGCCATCGCGCCACGCGTATTACTGATCAACACAGACCGCTTCTTGCTTTCAGCACAATTCGAGGTGGAGCTACCAACAGGCAAAGAAGCGGTGGGCGCGGACGAGCGCGCAATCGGCCCATCGATGCTGATGTGGCTCGATCTAGGTAACTGGTGCACCTTGCAGACTCAGGTCGGCACCGAGCACGACCTCGACTCCGACGAAGCCGAGCTGGCGTATGCCGGCGCATTGGGTTGGAGCCTTCGCACCTCCAGAGATGTCGACCACGACCTTCATCATGCCGAACCAGGCCTGATCAGTCTGAGCGCCGAACTGACCGGGCGCACCGGAATCCGCGGCGCCGACGATGGCAGGACGACGGCTGAGGCCCTGCTCGGCGTGGGCTACACAATCAGCAACTTCACCACAGTCCGCGCAGGCTACCAGCTTCCTGTCGGCGGCCCGGAGGATATCGATCACGCGCTGGTCATCAGCGTGATCCAATCGTTCTAGGGCAGCTCAACCCGGCCTAGCAGGCACCCACCGTTTACGAGTGAGTCATATGGAAATCGCAAGCCTGATTATGGCCGGTGCCGCTCTTGGCTGGCTGGCAGGGATCTCGCGACGAGTTGCGGCCGTGGAGCAGAAGATGGCAGAGTTCGGAGACAAGTAGGCAGGCGCATTGGGACAGGACAGAAACAACCAACGGTCATCGCTGTTTGAAGGTGGTGCGCCATCCGGGCTCACAGCCAACGGTAGACTGAGGCGATCGGCGAGGCTGACCGCACTGCTCCTCGCCCTCGGGACTGCAAGCGCGGGCCCCCTGATCGCTCAAGATGCGGCAAGGGTCGCACGCGGCG
>CAZQVD010000239.1:0-3004 GCA_964596665.1 uncultured Dehalococcoidia bacterium | reverse complement strand
AGATCGGTGCCCGCAGGGGTGTCGGTCACTTTGGCGATCCTGCCCAGCAGCTCGTCCTCGAATCCCCATCCCTGGAAAGCGATCAGCGGCACGCCCGCCTGGATGAGGGACATGGGCTTGCGGCTCATGATCTCCTCGGTCGCCGCCTCTAACCGGTCGATGGCACTCAGATACGAAGCCTCGCCATTCGCCAGCACCACGCCCAGCGAAGTCATCACCACCGTCACGCCATCGGGCGCGACCTGGTAAAACTCGTACGCATTGTTCTCGTGGGCGGGCGTAGGCGTGATCATGCCCACGCGGCCGCGCCATCCATATGGCCGATCATCGGTCGCGGAAAACGGCATGGGAGCCTCCTACTTCGCGGACTGCGTGCCGCGGGCGGCGAAGTCGTCGCGGCGTTGAATCGCGGAGCCCACCTTCTCGAGGGTAAGGATGGTCGGCCCGCCGAGGGCCTCGGCGTACAGCGCGAGCTGAGCCGTCTCTTCGATGATGATGTTGGCCTGGGCAGCGCCTCGAGCGTCGCCGGAGAATGCGAGCACGCCGTGGTTTTCGAGCAGCAGGCCTTTGATCAGGTCATGGCTGCGTAGGATAGCCGCGATGTTGTCGACCGAATCGTCCGAGCCACGAGGGGCGTAGCCAGCCAGCGGCACGCCTTCGAGTATGTCGTTGCGGACCTCGGCCTCGTAGAACAGTGGCAGCGAGCGGCTGGCCACGGCGAAGGCAGTCGCGAAGGGCGAGTGGGTGTGCAGGACGCTGCCGACCTCCGGACGCTCGCGGTAGACGACCGCGTGCATCTGGATCACCTCGGCGTTGCGCGCCTGTATCTCGCCCTCCACGACATTGCCCTGGAAGTCGAGCACCACAAGCTGGTCGGGGCCCACGGCAGCGAACGATGAGACGCCCGTCATGAGGAACGTGTCGGTGCCGGGCACGCGCATGCTCATGTTGCCGTGGTTGGACTTGGACATGATGCCGGATGCGACCGTCACCTCGATGGCATCGATCAGCTCCTTGCGTAGTGTGCCGTCTGTTGCCATTGGTCTTACTCCTGTGCGTCGGTTTTGCAAAGCGACAGCGAACCCCCGTGCGGGAGCACTCAGTCCCTGAAGTTCACGTATTGCAACGGCTGGTCTATGCCCATCTCCTTGATGAAGGCGATGGTCTCCTGCAGGTCGTCGCGCTTCTTGCCCGACACGCGAAGCTCGTCCCCCTGCACCGCGATCTGCACCTTGATCTTGGTGCCCTTGATCGCCTTGATGATCTTGCGGCCGAGGTCGGCGTCCAATCCTTGGCGGATGGTGATGGCTTGGCGCAAGCTCGACCCTGTGGCCGCCTCCGGGTCCTTGAACTCCAGTGCCGCCACGTCCACCTTGCGGCGGGCCATGTAGGTGCGCAGCAGGTCGTGCATCTGATGAAGGCGCATGTTGTCGTCGGCAGTGACGGCGAGCACCGAGCCGTTGCGCTCGATGCCACATTTGGTGCCCTTCAGGTCGAATCGCTGGTTAGTCTCGCGGAGCACGCCGTTGACGGCGTTGTCCATCTCGTTCATGTCTACTTTGGAAACGACGTTGAATGAGGGCATCGCGGGCCTTTCAGGCGCGCAGCTCTGGGCCGATCATCCAGGGCCCGGTGGTGCGCGCGCTCGTCGCGCATATTATCATGGGGTTCTCGACCAAGAAGGAGGACACGATGCAAGCAGGCAACCTAGAATACATACTCGACGGGGACGGCCACGTGATCGAAGACCTAGAGGGGATCGCTCAGTTCCTGCCGCCGAAGTTTCGCGACAATCCGGCGCGCGCGAGGAACGCGACCATCTTCCCACCCTTGGACCATCTCCACGCGGGCCACTTCGTCGAGACGCCCGGGAGGCGAGACCGGTTGAGTCCCGTGGGGCCTGAAGAGTGGGGCGTGTTCCTCGACGAAGTCGGCATCGATGCCACGGTGCTCTATCCGACGGCGGGGCTCAGCTACGGCAAGGTGGTGAACCGGGACTGGGCCATCGGCGCAGCACAGGCGTACAACGATTGGCTGCATGCGACCTACATGCAGGCGAACCCGCGATTCAATGGCGTCGCCCTCATCCCCATGCAGGAACCGGAGGCCGCGATCGTGGAGCTCCGGCGCGCGGTCGAGGAACTGGGCATGGTGGGCGCGATGCTGCCTTCGTTCGGCCTCCCGGACCACCTGGGCTCGAAGATGTATTGGCCGATCTACGAAGAGGCGGATCGCTTGGGCTGCGCCATCGCGGTCCATGGCGGCGCGCACTCCGGCATCGGCCTCGACCACATGAACGTGTACGCGCCGGTCCACGCGCTCGGGCATCCGATCGGTCAGATGATCGCCCTTGGCGGCATGATCTTCAACGGCGTGTTCGATCGCTACCCCAACATGCGCGTTGGCTTCCTCGAGGGTGGCATCGGCTGGTTCATCACATGCATCGAGCGCTTCGACCGCTCCCACGACACGCATCTTGAGTACCAGCTTCGTGACGACGACATGCCCGGCCCGAAGATCGGCGACAAGGTAAGCGAATACATCCAAAGACACATCGATGAGGGCCGGCTTTTCATCGGCTGCGAGGGTGGCGAGCTCGCCCTGGATTATGCGGTGAGCGTTGTCGGCAACAAGCCCTTCTTTTACTCTTCCGACTTCCCCCACGAGGTCACGAAGGACTCCTGCCAGGAGGAGATTCAAGAGGTGCTGGATGACGAGCAACTGACCACAGAGGACAAGGAAGCTATCCTGCACGGCAATGCGACACGTTTCTACAACCTGTAGACGGGCCGAATCAGCATCAAGAAGGTGTGATCGATGCTCAGTATCAAGGAAAACGAAACGCTGACCCAGGTCGGGCCCGGCACGCCCATGGGTCAGCTCATGCGCCGCTACTGGCACCCGATCGCCGCCACGGGAGAGCTGGCCGAGCGCCCCACCAAGCAGGTTCGCCTGCTCGGCGAGGATCTGGTGCTCTATCAGGACAAGTCCGGGACGCTGGGTC
>CAZQVD010000238.1:0-3023 GCA_964596665.1 uncultured Dehalococcoidia bacterium | reverse complement strand
AGCCGGCTCCTCCAGCGCTCCGGAGCCACCGCCTGCTGTGTGATGTTGCCGTAGAACACCGGTCGGCCACTCACCTCGGCGATCTGCTTTCCCAGCGCCTGGTCGCCGCCAACCTGGATGACGCCGACCCCTACCTCGTCCACCACGCTTGCCACCGCCAAAATCTCAGCGTCGGTAGCGAGATTGGTGGGCGCGAGGCGGCCATCCCAGTCGAAGTGGCGGTAGTTGCGCTCGAAGGAGACGCCGAGCGCCCCGGCCTCGATCCCCTCGCGCACGATGGCCTTCATCTCTTCGATCTCGGTCCCGGTGGCCTCTCGGTCCTGGGACGCTTCGCCCATCACGTACCGGCGCACAGCAGAATGGCCGATGAGGCTGGCGACGTTGACCCCCAGCTTGCGGTCGAGCGCGTCCAGGTACTCGGGAACCGTCTCCCAGGACCATGTCACTCCCTCACGGATCGCCTCGAGCGGTATCGCCTCTACGTGCGACAGCACGCTTGCCAGCATATCGTGGTCGTACGAATGGGCCGGCGCGAGGCCGAGGGAGCAGTTCCCGGTGACCACCGTGGTCACCCCGTGGTAGCAGGAATAGGTGCAGAGAGGATCCCAGATAACCTGCGCGTCGTAGTGCGTGTGGTTGTCGACGAACCCAGGGGCAATGACCATTCCCCTGGCATCGAGCACCTGGTCGGCATCCCCGCTCACGTGCCCAACTTCCATGATGTTTCCACCGCTAATCGCCACGTCTCCGTGGAAGCCGGGTATCCCCGAGCCGTCGATGATGCGTCCGTTCCTGATGATCAGGTCATACTTCATGGCGCTCCTCCAGATCAGTCAAATGAGGGTTCATACGCAAGCTTAGGGATGACTCTAGCAACCTCCGGCGAAGAATGCCATCCGGTCCTTCTGCCAGCTCCTCCTGAAAGAGCGGCTTACCTGGGTGTACCATCTCGCCCGACAGATGGATCCACGCGCGGGAGGACCTCCATGGCAACTGAGGTGCGACTGAAGATCGAGCGGCGCGTCGATGTGGCCGATGGCCACTCATTCGGAACCGCCGGCGCCTACGAGCGCCTCGTGGGCAAGGTGCATTTTGCACTCGATCCCAACGACGCAAGGAATCAGAACGTGGTGGACCTTGAGCTGGCGCCCCGCAACGGCGCCGGGCTTGTCGAATTCTCAGGTGATCTCGACATCCTCAAGCCAGTCGACCTCGCGCTGGGGAATCGCCGTCTCCTCTACGACGTGAACAACCGGGGGGGAAAGACGTCACTGAGAGCTTTCAACGACTCTCCGCTCGATGCAGACCCGACCACGCTGACATCCTTCGGCAACGGCTACCTCATGCGGAACGGCTACACCGTTGTGTGGTCCGGTTGGCAGGGCGACCTCCTCCCGGAGGCTGACTTGCTCACGGCGGAGCTGCCTGAAGCCCTGCAAGACGGCAAGCGCCTGCGCGGCACCGTGCGCCAGGAGTTCATCGCCGATGAGGAGGGCATCATCTCCATGCCTGTGAGCGGCGGCGCCAACATCAGGTGCTATGAAACGTTGGACCTTGACACGTCGCGCTCATCGTTGACGGTGCGCGAGCACGAGCAGGAGCCACGGGTGCCCGTCGCCGCTGCAGATTGGGCATTCGCCGACCCCAGCGGGAACCCGTCCGCCGCCCATTGCTTCGTGAAGGGCGGATTCAAGCCTGGTTGGATCTACGAGCTGATCTACGATACCGAGGGCTCACGGGTGATGGGCCTTGGAATCGTGGGCATCCGCGACCTCATGTCGTTCCTCCGCTACGATGCGGTCGACGCGGACGGCACCGCGAACCCGCTGGCCGGTTATGCAGAGAAAGCGTACTCCTACGGGCAGTCGCTGAGCTCCAGAGTTGTCAGACAGTTCGTCTACGACGGATACAACGAGGACACCGGGGGGCGGCGCGTGTTCGACGCGGTCTATTCGCACACCTCGGGAGGCGGGCGCCTGTTCGCCAACATGCGTTTCGCCCAGGTCGGGCGGTTCCCTCGCCAGCATGAAGAACACCAGTGGCCTTCCGAGCGCTACCCCTTCGCCTACTCCCCGGTCCCCGACGCCTTCTCGAACGAACTGGACAGCGTTCTCAAGCGGCCGGAGTCCGACCCGCTGGTGATGCATACGCACACCAACACGGAGTACTGGAACCGGCATGCCTCGCTGGGTCACACCGACCCGCGCACAGGCGACGACATCGCCATTCCTGAGACCGTCCGTGTCTACGTCCTGGCCAGTGCCCAACACATGGGCACCAACGTGCTGCCCGGAGACATCTCCCAACAGCTGACGAACAACATGAACAACGGCCCGGCCATGCGCGCTGCATTCACCAACATGGACCGCTGGGCCTCCGACGGCACGCCGCCGCCGGCGAGCCTCGTCCCGTGCCGGGCAGACGGCACCCTGGTGGGAGCGGGCGAGGCATTGGAGGCGTTCCCGAACGTGCCGGGACTCACCATGCCCACGGCGCCTAGCAGCCTGCCCTACTTCGACTACGGGCCCGATTTCAACAAGGGCATCATCAGCGAGCACCCACCGAAGGCGGTGGCCGGCCAGGCGTACCCCGTTCAGGTTCCCCAGGTCGATAGCGATGGCAACGACATCGCGGGATTGCGCACGCCCGAGATCGTCGCCCCGATCGGCACGCACGTCGGCTGGAACATCCGCCGTAACGGCTTTGCGGAAGGCGATTTGTCCCTGCTGAACGGCGGCTTCGTGCCGTTCGCGCGAACGAAGGCGGAGCGCGAAGCTTCCGGCGATCCACGGCCGTCGATCGAGGAGCGCTACGGCACGCACGAGGGCTACGTTCGTGCCATAGCCGATGCGGCATCCGCGCTGGTGGGGGAGGGGCGTTTACTGCAAGAGGACGCGGACCGCTACGTAGAAGCAGCGCAGAAGCGAAACCCGCTGGACCCGAACACCCCGCTGCTTCCGTTAAGCCTCAGCAAGGCAGGGCCGTAGCGTCCGCCGCTACGGGCTACGGGTGGAACACCACCA
>CAZQVD010000237.1:1147-3037 GCA_964596665.1 uncultured Dehalococcoidia bacterium | reverse complement strand
TCCTCGACGCGACGAATATGCCCCGGCCTGGGAAACTGTACGGTCTTGACCTCCCCACGGCGCCGCTGCCGGACTCGCTCACGAGGAGCGGAGCAGCCGTTCAGGATGTGCTACTTGGATCGAACGATTTCGAAGGCGACGCGACCGGGCCGACGCTAACCCAGCTCGCGAACATACTCCAGCTATCGGCGGGCGTGACGCGGCAGCTCCGCATCGGCGAATTTCGCATGAACTTTCGCGCCGCCGCCTGCACTGGCGCGCTCTACCACATCGAGATCTACGTCGTCTGCGGCCCGTTGGAGGGCCTGCCCGCGGGCGTCTATCACTACGGCGTACACGACAACGCCCTGCGGCAGCTGCGCGACGGTGATTTTCGCGCCGCAGTAGCCAGGGCGCGCGGCGCCGAGGACCGGGCCCCTCTGGTGACCATCGCGTACACCTCCACGTTCTGGCGGAACTCGTGGAAATACCAGGAGCGGGCCTATCGCCATTCCTTCTGGGACGCGGGAACCATCCTCGCAAACAGTTTCGCGGCGGCTCGGGCCAACGGTCTGCCCGCCCAAGTGTTTACTCGGTTTCTTGACCAGCCGATCAACGACCTCGTCGACGTTGACGGCCTTACCGAAGCGTCGGTTGCGCTGCTAACGCTCGGAGCGCGCCAACGGGCTCCAGCAGTCGAAGCTCCCACACTCCTCGGCCTGCCGGTAGCCGCGCTCTCCCGAGCACCCGTCGACTACCCGCTGATTCGAAGCGCACACGCGGCCACGAACCTGCGCGCGGCCGCGTCCCTCGTATTGCCGAGGGTAGATTCCGTCACAACCGCCACCGAGGCCGGTCGCGAGTCCGTCGCCCTGCCGCAGGCCGAGCCCATGCTCGCGACGCTGGAGGACGTCATCCTCAAGCGCGGTTCGTCGCGCCGGTTCGCCCGCGATCCCATCACATTTCCCAAGCTTGCCGCCATCCTCGACGCCGTCGGCCAGCCGACGCCGCTGGACGGTGCCGACGGAGTCCGGCCGCTCAACGACACGTACCTCCTGGCCAACAACGTTGACCGTTTCGCGCCGGGCATCTATCGCCACCGCCCTGAGTCACGGAGCCTCGAACGCGTGTCCTCCAGACCAACGCAAGCGCTAGCGCAACACCTGGCGCTCGACCAAGCGCTCGGAGGTGATGCCGCCGGTGTCCTCTTCTTCGTTGCCCACCTGCCCACCGTCGTTGGTACGCTCGGAGCGCGCGGTTACCGAACGGCGCACCTCGACGCCAGCATCCGCGCGGGTCGTGGGTACCTCGCGGCCTACGCCCTCGAGCTCGGAGCTACTGGGCTCACCTTCTACGACGACGAGGCGGTGCAAGCACTGGGTGCCCCCGCCGAATCCGCAGTAACCTTCCTCCTCGCGGTGGGGCTGCCGGGGACAGAACCTATTCGTTGACGATATACCGAGCACGTGATAGACCGGCACCCCAATCGACAGGGCATAGTGACCTCAAGGGGAGCGTGATATGGCTCAAGTCAACAACAACGGAGTGATGATCCATTACGAAGTCGAGGGCGAGGGCCCCCCGCTCACGCTCATGCACGGCATGGGCGGCAGCATCCAGAACTGGCGCCGTGCCGGCTACATCGACGCCCTGAAGGACCAGTACTGCCTGGTCCTCGTCGACTCTCGAGGCTTCGGCCAGAGCGACAAGCCCCACGAGGTGTCCGCATACACCCGGCAGGCGAAGGTCTCCGACGTCACCGCCGTGCTCGACGACCTCTGCATCGGCACGACCCACTACTGGGGTTACTCCATGGGCGCCAGCAACGGCTGGGCCATGGCGATGCTCAACCCCGAAAGGCTCCGCTCAATGGTGCTCGGCGGCTACCCCGCGCTCCCAGAACAGGCCTCG
>CAZQVD010000237.1:0-1137 GCA_964596665.1 uncultured Dehalococcoidia bacterium | reverse complement strand
GTCCGTTCGCAGTCCCGGGCCAAACTCATGCGGGCCGGCATGGACCTATACACCGCGGGCGTGCAGATGGAGGGCGGTGTGATGCCGGGTGAACTCCAGCAACGCCTGCTCGCCAACGACGGCGAGGCGTACGCCGCGCAGCAGCTGGCCAACCTCGAATGGGGCGTGCCCGACGCGGACATTCGCGCCATCAGCACCCCCGCGCTGGTGTACTCGGGGACCGAGGACCACGCGCATCCCGGATTCGACAACCACGAGATCTGCAAGCGCTGCGTCAGCCTCGCGCAAAACATGTCGTTCATTCCCGTGCCGGGCCACACCCACACGCAGACCTTTGCGGACCGTGAGTTCATCCTGCCGCACGCCCTCAAGTTCTTGGCCGAGCAGGAAGCAGCGGTGGCGGCCAGTGTCTAACCGGAGGCGCTGGTACTCACAGACCGGCGAGGAACGACTCTAGCTGCTCACCAAACTCAACGGGCGCGGTCAGGAACAACGTGTGCTCGTGACCCTGGACCACATACAGCGTCGAGCTGCGGATCTGCTCCTGCTGATAGCGGCCCGTAGGCTCGCCGCCTATTGGGCTCGCCCACCCTGCAAGATCAACGTCCGGGCGTCCGCCTTGACCATCCACCCTATGCGGTCCTCGCTGACGCCTCTTCGACGAATCTTGAGAATCACCTGAGATCGGCCCGCGCGTCTGGAACACTATCCTCGAACGCCACCCCAACGCAGCGCTGGCTCGGCGGATCGCCGACTCACCCGGGTAGCGACGGCCATGACGCGAGCAGACGACCCGGCCCCGACAGGTCGTACTGCCTGCCCAGCTTCGACAGCATCGACCAGAGCATTGCGGGATTGCTGGCAATCACCGGCAGTCCCAACTCCGCCTCCAGCTGATCGATCACGGGTACAACGTCGAGCACCGCGCCCTGGAAGTAGATCGCGTCGACTGCGCCTGCAGCCTCCAACGCCCGCTTGGTCAGCGCCACGATCTCGTCGCCGCCAACCGTGCCCGCCTCGTCCTCGCGCGCGAAGCCGAGGTCGGGGCAGATCGCTTCCACAGCTGCATCGCGCATCCGCGCAATCAGGAGATCGTTCATTGCCGGGTTGAAGGGCGTCAGAAACAACGCGCGCCGC
>CAZQVD010000236.1:1377-3053 GCA_964596665.1 uncultured Dehalococcoidia bacterium | reverse complement strand
GGAGCTGTCGGAGATGGATCCCGAGGAGCAGGCGGAGTTCCGCGAGTCCCTGGGCGCGGGCGAGCCGAGCCTCGATCGCATGGTCCGCCTCTCCTACGACCTCCTCGGCCTGCTGTCGTTCCTCACCACCGGAGAAGACGAAACGCGTGCATGGACGATCCGCAAGGGCACATCAGCGGTCGATGCCGCCGCGAAGATCCACACCGACATCCAACGCGGCTTCATCCGCGCCGAGATCGTGGGCTTCGCCGATCTGGAGCGCACCCGCAGCTTCCCCGAAGCCCGCAAACAGGGCGTGCTCCGCAGCGAGGGCAAGACGTACGTCATGCAGGACGGCGACGTCGTGAATTTCCTGTTCAACGTTTGACTGTACGCCTCCGCTTCGCTATGGCTCCTGACTAAAGCCGCCGGGCGGCGTTTTTCTTGTCGTGGCGGCCCACGGGTGCAGGGCGGCTGCCCTGCCGGGGGAGTACGAGGGGTCTCCCCCTCATGCCTAAGCGTTTCGCGAGAGGGTGGGTAGGGCCGTAGTGCCCCTATCGCCGAGTGGCAGCGAGTGGAACCGCCGCTATACTGGTCGCATGCCCCCCCTCGCCCTCTACGTCCACGTCCCCTTCTGCCAGACCAAGTGCCCCTATTGCGACTTCAACACCTACGCGGGCATCGAGTCGCTCATGCCCTCCTACGTCGGCGCGATCGAGCATGAGGCGGCGCAGTGGGGAGCGTGGCTCGGCAGGCCGAGGCTAACGAGCATTTTCTTTGGCGGCGGCACGCCCTCCTACCTACCCACGCGCGACCTGACGCGCCTCATGCGCGCCATCGCAGCCGCGTTCGACATCTCGCCCGATGCCGAATCGACCGCCGAGGCCAACCCCGGCGACTGCACCCGGGAGCGGCTTCAGGTGATGCGGCGCATCGGCTTCAACCGCATCAGCATCGGCGTGCAATCCTTCGACGATCGCGAATTGGAGCTGCTGGGCCGCCGGCACAGCGCCGAGCACGCGAAGCGCGCTGTCGATGCGGCGCGCAAGGCTGGCTTCGAGAACCTGAGCCTCGACCTCATGTTCGGGTTGCCCTACCAGTTCGCCTCCACCTGGGAGCACACGCTGGAAGAGGCAATCGCCCTCGAGCCCGACCACGTCTCCGCCTACGCACTTACGCTGGAAGGCGGCACGCCCATGGAGGCCGACGTGCGCTCCCGGCGGCTGCCCGAGCCGAACCCGGATCTGGTGGCCGAGATGTATCAGGCGGCGCAACGGGCGCTCGCGGCAGCCGGGTACGAGCAGTACGAGATCTCCAACTGGGCGAAGCCCGGCCGCGCTAGCAACCACAACCTCGCCTACTGGCGCAGCGAGTGCTACCTGGGCATCGGCCCCGCCGCGCATTCGTACCTCTTCGCCAACGGCGAGCCGGCGCTCGACGCACTCGGACCACACGGCGTGCGCTTCTCCGACGTGCGACCTCCACGCACCTACATCGACAGCGCCAACGCCTGGCATGCTAAAGGTCCGCTCACGGCGCAGGACATCCTCGCGGTGGGCCCGGTGGATTCCACCGAAGAACTGCCCGAAGCCACTGCCATGGGCGACGTGATGATGATGGGCCTGCGCCTGAACCCCGGCGTGGCCGACGACGCCTTCCGCGCGCGCTTCGGCGTCGGTCTCGCGGAAGCGTTCCCC
>CAZQVD010000236.1:0-1367 GCA_964596665.1 uncultured Dehalococcoidia bacterium | reverse complement strand
CTGGTCGAGTGGGCCGGCGGCGCATTGCGGCTCACGGACGAGGGCCGTCTGCTCGGCAACGAAGCCTTCGAGCGCTTCGTCGCCGCCGCGCAAGCCTGAGCCCACCCAACCGTGGCCTCGCACGCATCTTTGTGGAAGAATGGTCCCCAGAGCGCGAATGGGCACGCGCCGGGGGGATCAAGATGCCTCAGCTAGTCCTGCTGCGCCACGGCGAGAGTGAATGGAACCTAACGAACCTGTTCAGCGGGTGGGTCGACGTGGACCTCACCGAAACCGGCATCCAGGAGGCCAGATCCGCCGGCGCTCTGCTCAAGGCGGAGGGATGCACGTTCGACGCCGTGTACACGTCGGTCCTCAAGCGAGCGATCCGCACCATGTGGCTCGTGCTTGACGAGATGGACCTGATGTGGCTCCCCGTGCACCGGTCCTGGCGGCTCAACGAGCGGCACTACGGCGCACTTCAGGGACTGAACAAGGCGGAGACCGCGGCCGAGCATGGCGAGGAGCAGGTGCTGATCTGGCGACGCAGCTACGACGTGCCGCCGCCGGCCCTCACTGAGGACGATGAGCGCCACCCCGGGCGTGACCCACGCTACGCCGGCCTGACCAAAGCGGAGCTGCCGCTGTCCGAGTCGCTGAAGGACACCGCCGCCCGCTTCATCCCTCACTGGGGAAACGTGATCGCCCCTGACATCCGGGCTGGAAAGCGCGTCCTCGTCGTCGCCCACGGCAACAGCCTGCGCGCCCTCGTAAAGCACCTCGATGAGGTCTCCGAAATCGACATCATCGACCTGAACATACCCACCGGCGTGCCGCTCGTCTACGACCTCGACGACGACCTCAAGCCCCTCGGCCGCCGCTACCTCGGCGACGCCGCGGCCATCGAAGCCGCCATGGCCCAAGTTGCAGCCCAGGGCAAGGCGTAGGCGCAGGCAGGGCCGCCGGCATGGTCATGCTGTTCATCGTGGGGCTGGTGCTCCCAGTTAGCAGCACAACCAACTGACCGTCTGGGAGCCAGGGGACTAGAATAACCCACGCCATGCGCCTCATTTCCTGGAACGTCAACGGCCTACGCGCCATCCACCGCCACGGCGATTTCCTCGATTGGCTCACCGCCGAGAGCCCCGACATCCTCTGCCTGCAGGAAACGAAGTCGTTGGAGGAGCAGCTGCCACCCGAGCTGCGCATCATGGAGCGCTACCACGCCTACTTCAACTCAGCGGAGCGCAAGGGCTACAGCGGCGTCGCCATCTACACCAAGCAGGAACCTCTCGACGTGATCAAAGGCATCGGCGTGCCGGAGTTCGAGGTGGAGGGGCGCGTCATCATCGCCCAGTACCCATCGTTCACGCTGCTGAACATCTATT
>CAZQVD010000235.1:0-3070 GCA_964596665.1 uncultured Dehalococcoidia bacterium | reverse complement strand
GTCACGACCGACCCCGACCAGTGGTCGATTCGCCTGAAGACCGAAAGCTACGACACTGGACGCAACTACACGGGCTACTCCAACCCCGAGGTCGATCGCCTGTTCGCCGCCGGCCGCACCGCCTTCGATCCGGAGAAGCGGCGAGAGATCTACCGTGAGATTCACCGCCTCACCTACGAGGATCAGGCCTACATGATGATGTGGAACTACACGGAGATCCGCGCCTACTCCAAGCGCCTGCGTGGCATCGAGCTCGCGCCCTCGGGCTCGTTCCTCTTCCAGGCCACTCCACCGCCGGACACCGATTGGTGGACCTCGCCGGGCTGGTGGGTGCACGTCGAAGACGTGCGGCCGTGAGCTGTTGGATTGCCTTTGGATACGCAGGTCCTTGCACGCCCTGAGGGAGGGAATGAATGAAGCTATCCGAGTACGTTTCCTATGACGCAGCGGGTCTTGCCGAATTGGTTGGGAACAGGGAAGTGTCGCCGGACGAACTTCTCGATTGTGCTGGCGAGGCAATGGAATGGGTGAATGGTGAGATCAACGCCGTTGTGGATCGGATCGAAGCACCACTACCGGGAGACCAGAACGGACCCTTTGCTGGCGTACCGTTTCTGGTCAAAGACCTCGTGCTGCACATCGCCTCGGTTCCAAACCGATCCGGGACGCGTGCGCTCGCCAATGGGCAGTTCGTTCCCGAGGAGCATTCCGAGCTGTTCAGGCGATTCTGCGCGGCTGGGCTCACCACTGTCGGCGTGACGTCGACACCGGAGTTCGGCTTCAATGCGTCCAGCGAGGCACTCTTGTATGGGGAACCGACGCGCAACCCCTACAACCTTGCCAGGTCGTCAGGTGGGTCGTCAGGAGGGTCTGCTGCGGCTGTCGCCGCGGGTATCGTCCCCATGGCCCACGCCAACGATGGTGGTGGTTCGATCAGGATTCCCGCAGCTACCTGCGGCCTGGTCGGGCTGAAGCCGACCCGTGGCCGTACGCCGATAGGCCCGGACTACAGTTTTCCGTTGCTGGGAATGGGGATTGAGTTTGCCGTGTCCCGAACAGTTCGGGATAGCGCCATCTTGATGGATCTGGTTCAGGGGCCGGAGGTGGGCGCCCTGTTCTCTATTCCAGAGCCACAGCTCCCCTATGCAGAGGATCTACACGAGAATCCCGGGCGGCTGCGAGTAGCCCTGGCGCACAGTCTTCCCGGTACACCCGATCCCGATGAGCAGATCGTCGCTGCTTTGGACAGGACAGCGTTGCTCTTTGAAGGTGAGGGACACCTCGTTGAAGTCGCCGTGCCCGAATACGACGCTGCGCAGTTTCACGACGCGAACTTTCTGGCGTGGACTTCGTTTCTCGCCGCCGGTGTCTATGGTCTTAGCGGACAGCTGGGAATCGAACCGGGACCGGACTACTACGAACATGCAACTTTGGCGTGTGCCGCTGCGGGGGCCGAATTCACGGCGCTCGACGTGGAGGGGGCTCTTGCGTCGATCAACGCCGTTTCACGGGCGGTAGGCTCGTTCTTCGAGCGCTATGACGCCATCCTTCTCCCCGCCTTGCGGCATGAGCCACTCAAGCTCGGCTACCTGAATCAGAACGATCCGTCGTTGTCCGCTAGGGACTGGTATGACCGGATCTTCGACGTCGTGCCCTATACCGCGCCCTTCAATATGACTGGTACTCCCGCAATCACGGTACCGGCAGGCATGCACAACTCCATGCCGGTGCCCATTCAGATCGGCGCTCGATACGGCGACGAATCCACGTTGTTCAAACTTGCGGCTTTTCTCGAACAAGCCCAACCGTGGAGCAGCGCGCGCCCGGCGGTTCTCGCGGGAGACTAGGGTCTGGTCAGCGCCTCCAGCGTCTGCACGAAGCCCGTCGGGTCGGCCGGCGTGAGCATCAAAGGTCGGTCCGAGTTCCGCCAGATGACGACGAAGCGGTCGAGCCTGGAGATGTAGAAGCGGAAGGTGACGCTGCGGGTCTTCAGCAGACCGAAGCCGCCCCATAGGCCGCCCGCGCCGATGCGCATGCCCCAGCCGAACTGCTCTCGGAAGGCGCGGAAGGTGAACTCCTCGACCCTCTCGATGTCGGACGCGGGGAAGTTGGCCCGACGCATCGGCCACTCGATCTCCAGGCCATCGGCCGAGACGTTGAACCACGTGGGTCTCATGTACAACCAGATGAAGAGGTAGACCGCGGCAACGAAGGCCGCGATGATCATGGCGCCGCCCGCCATGGATCCCAGCCAGAGCATGACCAGCGGTAGCGGCAGCACCAGCACGGTGAGCCACAGGATCAGCCCCGCCATCGGGGCGAGCGGGAAGCGCCTCACGGCGCTAGTTTGCCGCGAGGGACGCTGAGACGATCTCGCGGTCGTTGCGCACGATGACGTGACGGTTGGCGAAGGCGGGGTGGCCCCAGTTGATCTGCGCGTCACCGAACCTGCGTGGACCGAAGCCGGCGCTGGTCGTCGGATCGATCAGGTGGGTGCGATCGATCTCCTCGTAGCCCTTGCGCGTGAAGCGACAGAAGATCAGGTCGCCGGTGTCAGAGAAGGCGATCCAGCGGTCGCCGTTCTGGACCATGAAGGCCGAGCCCCAACGGCCCTGGCGCACCATGGTCTTGTCTTCCCAGATGCGCTCGCCGCTGCGCGCGTCGAGCGCCCGAAGCTCGCCGTAGCTACCGATGCCGTAGACGGTGATGCCCTCGAAGATCGGCGTGGTGATGAGCGAGTGCAGCGCCAGCGTGTCCTTCGGCATTTCGGTGCGGCCCTTGGCACGCCACAACTCCTTCACTCCCGGCTCGTGGGTGAGCTCGAGCATCAGCGAGCCGCCGTAGAACTGGCTGAGAAAGAGCCGGCCCTCGGAGACCGTCGGATCGGCGACCGAGAGCGTGTCGCGAGCCTCGTAGTCGAAGCTCCACAGGATTTCGCCGGTCTGGGGGACGAGAGACGCGATTGCCAGCGGATGCCAGATCAGGAGCTGGCGATGGCCCATCGCCTCGACGATGGTGGGTTGTGCGTAGCCGGGCTCGGACCGGGTCTCGATCGCGCGCCACCTCTCTT
>CAZQVD010000234.1:0-3174 GCA_964596665.1 uncultured Dehalococcoidia bacterium | reverse complement strand
CGATGCCGCGGGCTCATTCTGCTGTGGCGGGCTGCTGCGGGAGCCGGAGGCCCACCACGATGGCAAGCGCCACGGCCAGAAGCGCAAGAAGGCGGAGGGTGGGGGTCCCGATGAGCGCGCGAATCGTCATGGGATACTTCTATGGCGAGCGGCGAAGATAGAACACCGATCCTCGTTTTTCGGCGAGAACGCCCGGCTTACCCCCACGCCGCTCCCCGCATACAATGTCCTGCGCCCCCTGCGCGGGGACTGCACACGTGGAGGACCAACCCATGAATGGTTTCGTGAAAGTGGCCAGCCGGAGCGAGCTGAAGGCGGGTGAGCTGAAGCTGGTGGAGGCCGAGGACGAGCAGATCGTGCTCGCGGTGCTCGGCAGCGAGGTCATCGCCTTCGACAACGCCTGCCCGCACGCTGACTGCGACCTCGCCTACGACGAGATCGACGAGAAGGACGAGATCGAGTGCGATTGCCACGGCAGCCGCTTCAACGTGCGCTCTGGCGCGCTGCTCCAGGGCCCGGCCACCACGGACCTGCGGATCTTCGCCGTTCGCATCGAGGGTGACGACGTCCTCGTGGGCCCCAAGTAGTCAAAGGAGGTGGCCATGCCGCTCGTCCGATGCCTGATCGAGATCGGCAGCGGCGTCGATCTGCACGGATCCAACAGCACCAAAGCGGCGCAGCGGGCCGTCGCCGACGCCCTCGCCCGCAACAACATCAGCTTCTACACGCTGGTCAAGACATTCAGGGCCAGCATCGACTCCATGGAAATCGAGGCCACCGTCGGCGTGCCTGCACCCGAGACCGTGGACCGCGATCTGGTGCTTGCCGGCCTGCCCAATGGCAAGTCCAAGCTGAACCTCGTCGAGGGAGGGTTGCGCGTGCAGGACGACGCGGGGCCGGACGCGACCGTCATCGCGTCGGCGGCGCTGGTCATACGCCTTGACGTCGATATCGGAAAATAGCGTGGGTACGGGCGGATGGCTCGCTGGGGTGAGCGGAGGGAATTGAACCCTCGATCTCCTGGGCCACAACCAGGCGTCTTAACCCCTCGACTACGCCCACCACGAGCCAGTCGATTTTACGCGGATGGCGTAACGGCCGCAACGCCGCCCGTTACGCGCCCAGCATCGGCGTACTCGGCGCGTGCGAGCTGCTCCACCAGCTCGATCAGCGTGCGCGTAGGCACGCCGGTGGCGCCCTTCACCTCGTGGCCGCGGATGCGGTCGGCCATGAACGTGCCCGCGATGTCTAGGTGCGCCCACTCCACACCATCCGTGAACTCAGATATGAAGAATGCGGCGGTGATGCTCCCTGCGGGCCTTCCGCCCGTGTTCTTCACGTCCGCGTAGTCGCTGCGGATCTGCCGCTTGTACTCGCTGAACATGGGAAGCTGCCACATCTTTTCGCCCGTGGCCTTGCTGGCCGTGAGGACCGCGTCCACCATCTTCTGCGACGTGCCCATAACGCCTGAGGCGACATGGCCAAGCGCCACGACGATCGCGCCCGTCAGCGTGGCGATGTCCACCACGCGCTTCGCCTCGTACACCTGCTTGATGTAGCAGATCGCATCGGCCAGCACCAAGCGCCCCTCGGCATCCGTGTTGTCCACTTCGATCGACTTGCCATTCATGGCCCGGATGATGTCGCCGGGACGCTGCGCCGTGCCCGATGGCATGTTCTCCACCGCCGGAATTACGCCAAACACGTTGATCTTGGGCTTGAGCTGCCCGATCGCATGCATGGCGCCGATTACCGACGCGCCGCCCGACATATCGCCCTTCATCTCCCACATGCTGCCCGCCGACTTGAGCGAGATGCCTCCTGAGTCGAACGTGATGCCCTTGCCGACGATGGCGATGTTGTTCGCGGGGTGCTCAGGGTCGCCTTTGTGCTCTATCACGATCAGCTTCGGCTCGTTGGCGCTGCCCGCGGTCACGGCCAGCATCGCCCCCATGCCATGCTCAAGCATGTCCTCGCGCCCTAGCACGTCGATCGATAGCTCCGTGCCCTTCACGACCTCCTGCGCCCTCTCCGCCATCTTCACAGGGTTCACGACGTTCGCAGGCTCGTTCACCAAGCTGCGTGCGATCAGCACGCTCTCGGCGAGCAGCCGGCCGCGGTCGATCCCCTCGTTCAGCGTGCCCACGCGCTTGGGCTCCTGCTCGAAGATGGTGAGCGACTCCAGCTCGCGCTCGGGCTGGTCGTCGTCGTCGCCCTTCTTGGTCTGGTATTGGCTGAACGTATACAGGCCCAGGAACGTGCCCTCGGCCGTCGATTGGGCGGACGCGGCCGCGTTTAGCCCGCCGATGCCGGCCCCGTGCGCGATGGTCGCCGCGTGCTTTGCGCCGATGCGCCGCAGATAGCGGGCCAGGGTCGCCGAGAGGTTGCGCACCACGTGAGCGTCGAACTTGTCGCGTTTGCCGAGCCCCAGCACGACCACCCGCTTGGCCGGCAGCTTGCCGAAGGTATGGATCAGCGTCATCTCGGCGTTCTTACCCGTGATCTCACCGTCGGCGATCAGCGATGAGATGGCGCCGTCCAGCGCCTTGTCCACGGCGCCCGTGCCGCCGCCGGGCGACTTCACACCGTCGAACAGGTTCACGACGATCGCATCGACCGCCGCCTGAGTGATATCGCCCTGACGGGCGGAGATCTCAACCAATTGCGGGCCTCCGTGAATTACGGTGCTGGTTCACCGGTAACGATATCACCCGTCGACCGGGTGAAGCGCACACCCCACGAGCCCTGGTCCTGTATGTGCGGCGATGACCGGCGTGAACTCGGTGACGAACAGTTCTTCGATCTCCATCTCTCCCGCGAGCCGTTCAGCAAGCGTGGCCGCCTTGGCGGGAGCGTTCGCGTGCATGACGGCCACGCGGGCGCGACGACCGGCCAGTCGGTTTACTACAAGAGTGACGAGTCGGCTCATGGCCTTCGCCTCAGTACGCGGACGCTCGATCATGCCGATCTTGCCTTCCCGCAGCTGTAGCACCGGCTTGATGCTGAGCAGGTTCCCCATCCACCAGGCCACACGCGGCACGCGCCCGCTGCGCCAGACGTAATACAACGAGTCAAGGTAGCCGTATAGCGTCACGTCCGCCATGCACCTCTCGACCGCTGTGAGCACCTGCGCGGCCGTCCGGCGCCCCGCTGGCCAACCGAGTGAACCACGTG
>CAZQVD010000233.1:0-3181 GCA_964596665.1 uncultured Dehalococcoidia bacterium | reverse complement strand
GTTCGGCAACCGCGGCATGCCGTCAAACATGCGCCCGGGCGATATGGTGCTGCTCTACTGCACCGGCACCTATCCTCAGCGGGAACGGACCGTCGCGGGCATCGGCTTCGTGACGCAGGTCGCCCACGCGATCCGTGATTTCTGGTATGACTTCATGCCGTTCCAGCAGGCTGTCCCGCTGGAGTTCTTACGCTTCGCTGTCACCGACGACGACAAGGCGAAGCTCGCGAACATACGGTTCGACTGGCTCTTCCAGATATCGAGGGAGTCGTTCCGAGCCGTCGCGGAAGCAGCGAAGCTGGCGCCTTCTCCTTCTGGATCCTGGCCTTCGCAGGAATGACGATGGCCTAGCCCGCAGTGTAGTCGCCGTGTACGCCGCCACGCTTCTCGAGCAGGCGGACGCCGTCGACTCGCATGCCGCGGTCCACCGCCTTGCACATGTCGTAGATCGTCAGCGCGGCCACGCTCACCGCGGCAAGCGCTTCCATCTCGACGCCGGTCTTCGCGGTCGTGCGGGCCGAACCTGTGATGGAAACCGTGCCGTTCGTCGCATCCGTCTCGAAATCGACCGCCACTTTGCTCAGCGGGATCTGGTGCGCCAGCGGGATCAGCTCCCATGTGTGCTTGGCCGCGTTGATGCCGGCAATCCTGGCAACGGTGAACACGTCGCCCTTCTCGACCTTCCCCTGGAGGATCAGCGCCAGTGTCTCCGGCAGCATCGTCACCACGCCCGTGGCTGTCGCGGTACGCACGGTGTCCGGCTTATTGCCCACGTCGACCATGCTGGCGTTTCCCCGCGCGTCCAAGTGCGTAAGCCCGCCCTCGGTAGCTGCCACGGGAGCGGGTGCTTTTCCCGCTGCATCACCACCGTTGGCCAGGCTCATCATCGCGGAGACCGCCAACCGATCCGCTTTTTCGTTCAGCGGATGGCCGTTGTGGCCTTTCACCCATTCCCAACCAACCTTGCGCTCGGCGACCAAGGCGTCGAGGCGCGGCCACAGATCCTGGTTGGCGTTTCGCTTCCAGTTCTTCGTCATGGTGTTGATCACGTACGTGCTGTCGCTGTGGATTGTCACGGCAGCGCCAGCCGGGATGGCCGCTAGCCCCTCGATCACAGCCATTATCTCCATGTGATTGTTCGTGGTGTGTGGCTGGCAGCCGAACATCTCACGCTCGACGCCGTTCTCGATGACGAGGGCACCCCAGCCGCCGGGCCCGGGGTTCCCGCTGCACGAGCCGTCGGTGTAGATATCGATCAACGTTCGCCTCTCGAGCGCGGGGCACTACCCGCCGATCTGATACATCTCGACCTTGCGCCCGCCGGGGGCCACGCCAGCGCGCAACTCCGAGTAGCGGTCCGCCCGCTCGCCCCAGATACGCGCGATGCGCTCCCGGAGGTCGTCGTCGGTGGCGCCGTCCCGGATCGGACCCTTCAGATCGTGCCCCAACGTGCCGAACAGGCAGGTGTAGACGCTTCCCTCGGGCGAGAGTCTAGCGCGCGTGCACGCACCGCAGAACGGCTGGCTGACCGACGAGATGAAGCCCACCTCTCCGCTGCCATCCCGGTAGCGCCACCGTTGCGCGACCTCACCGTCATAGTTGGCCTCCATCGGCTCGATGGGCATCTCGGCGTCTATAAGGGCGGCAAGCTCGGCAGATGGCACCACCTTGCTCCGCTCCCAGCCGTTCAGATTGCCCACGTCCATGAACTCGATGAAGCGCACGATGTGGCCGGCCGCCTTGAAGTGACGGGCGAGGTCGATCGCCGTGTGCTCGTTGACGCCGCGCCCGACGACCGCATTGATCTTGATGGGCCTCAGGCCGGCGCGCTCCGCTGCGGCGATCCCGCTCAGCACGCGCTCAGGGCCGTACCCACGGCCGTTCATCGCCTTGAAGACCTCCGGCTCGAGACTGTCCAGGCTCACAGTGATGCGCTCAAGGCCCGCATCCGCGAGCCGCTGTGCGAAGTCGGTGAGCAGGTACCCGTTGGTGGTCATCGTCAGATCGTCGATGCCGTCGATTGCGCTAAGCTGCGCGATCAGCTTGTCCACATGCTGGCGCACCAGCGGCTCCCCGCCGGTCACGCGCACCTTCGTGACGCCGAGGTCGACGAACGCACGCGCCACGCGCGCTATCTCCTCGTACGTGAGGAGCTGGTTGCGAGGCAGGAAGTGGTAGCGCTCGCCGAATATCTCGGCCGGCATGCAATAGCCGCACCGAAAGTTGCACCGGTCGGTCACCGAGATGCGCAGGTCGTGTACCGGCCTGCCAAGCGTGTCAACCACAGGCTGCTGCATCATAGGCCTCTATCTTAGCGGGCTGGCGCGTCCTCGTGGGCCTTTCCCGAGCGAAGCCGCTCCAGGAACGCCCGCGCGGCTCGTCCTCGGTGGCTGATGGCGTCCTTATCCGCGGGGGCAAGCTGGGCCATCGTCCTACCCTGTTCGGGCACGAAAAAAATGGGATCGTAGCCAAACCCATTCTGGCCCGCTGCTGCGTGGGCCACAAGGCCCTCTGTTGCGCCTTCGGCTGTGAGCTCAGGACCGCCATCGGGCTGGGCTAGGACGAGCACCACCCGATAGCGGCAGATCCGCCGCTCATCGGGCACGCCGTCCATCTCCCGCAGCAGCAGCGCCACTCGATCTTTGTCTGTCAGTCCAGGCCCGCCGTACCGCGCGGAATGCACACCGGGACGGCCACCGAGCGCGTCCACCTCGATCCCCGAATCGTCGGCCAGAGCCGGCATGCCGCTCGCCGCAGCGAAGGCGCGCGCCTTGATCGCCGCGTTCTCGGCGAACGTCGCCCCATTTTCCACGACGTCGAGCTCCAGGCCCAACACGCGGGGCGTGGTCAGCTCGATCGGCGTCCCTTCGAACAGGCGCATGAACTCGTGGATCTTGTGATCGTTATTCGTGGCGACGAGCAAGCGGGTGACCGTCATGGCTCTATTCTAGCGCCTGCTGTTCTTAATATGTATCGAGTCATGTCTGATGATATATTAAGCTCAGTATGATATACTTCGTATCAATACAAGTGCCACATTAGACCAACGGCACCAACCAGGGAGGAGTAGCGCGATGACAATCGAACGTTGGGACCCTTTCCGTGACTTTCGCAGGTTCGAGCACGCAACAGACCGGCTATGGCGAGGCTTCGGCCCCCGATTCTATCGGGGGAGCGCCAA
>CAZQVD010000232.1:2462-3204 GCA_964596665.1 uncultured Dehalococcoidia bacterium | reverse complement strand
GGCAGGCGCCAGCCGCTGAGCGCCACCCGCGGATATATCGACGACGTTGAGAGTTTCGAGTTCTACACCACCGAATACGGGCTCATGAAGAAGCGCACCTACAAGACGGGGACCGTCGACGAGCACCCCGTTGTCTTCCCCTCCATCCTTCGCCAGGGCCCAAGCACGCAATTCCGCACGCCGATCGACGACGAGCACACGTGGCACGTGCACGTCATGTTCCGGGTCACCGAGGATGGCAGCGAGCCGGAGGATGCCTTCGCACCGCCGGTCGAGTACGAGAAGCCGTACAAAACTCCAGCTGACAAGAGCCACCCCTACGCCAAGTACGACGCGCGCAGCGTGTTATCGCAGGACCACCTGGCCTGGGAGACGCAGGGGCCTATCGCCGATCGATCGAGGGAACATCTCAGCTACTCGGACCGCGGAGTGGTGCTGCTGCGACGAGTGCTGAAGGAGCAGATCGAGCGCGTACAACGCGGCGAAGACCCGCTCGGTGTGATCCGCGACCCGCAGCTCGCCATGATTGACACCAACGTCGATGAAGACGTATGGCGGCGTGAATACCTCGCGGTGGCAGCCAACACCGGCGATAAGTGGGCTCAGCCAGGATCGGGAGCCTAGCCCGCGGAACCAGCACGCATCATCGCGATCGCCTCGTCCACGCCGCGGATCCTCGCCATCATGGGGTACACGTGGCTCATGAAGAACTCCTGACCGCCCTCGAGGCTGTCCGAGCAGC
>CAZQVD010000232.1:0-2452 GCA_964596665.1 uncultured Dehalococcoidia bacterium | reverse complement strand
GGGACGATCACCAGGTTGAAGGCGAGGTCACGGGCCGCGTACGCCGTGCTGGCGATGCCGACGCGCGTGGACCCGCCACACAGCACGATGGTGTCGACGCCTCGCGTCCTGAGGCTCAGCTCCAGGCTGGTCTGATGGAACGCGCTCCAACGGTGCTTCTTCACGACGTAGTCCTGCGGCTGTGGGGCGAGTGCGTCCAAGATCTGCGTCTCTCGGCTCCCCGACACCATGGTTCGCCGCATGCCGATGTGCTCGTGCTCGGGGTCGGTCCAGGGCACCATCGCGTAGTTGGTATCCGAGTACAGCATCGCCGCGTCCGCCCCGTCAGGACGATGGTCGGCCATGGCGAAGCACACCGCGATGCCGACCTCGTCCGCGACGACGCGAAGCCTCGCGCAGTTCTGGACAATCGGCTCGTCGTTCGTGTGATACGCGTTCAGCATGTCGAAGTACAGCACGGCGGTCTTCGCGGGGTCCAACACGTCGTATGCCATGGATCAGCCTCCCTTGTCTTGTTCTTGAATCGCTGCTCGCCGAGCGCCGCTCAGGTCGCCAAGGGCAGGTCACGGAAGTTCTCGAGCAGCGGGCCGAACCCCGTCACCACGTCGCGGATGCCGTTGGAGCGCAAGGCGTACCAGTAGATCGCCGTGTTGATCGCGATCACGGGCTTCTTGAGCCACCGCTCCGCCTCACCGGCGAGGCGCGCCATCGACAGATTTGTGCCCACTTGGATGATGGCGTCGACATCGGGACCGTCCACCTCAATCAACGCCTCTCTGAGTTGATCACCGGTGACGTGGGAGATCAACATGGGGCTCTTGGCCTTGAGGCCTTTCAGCCTGACGACCTCAAGCCCGCTCTCCTCGAAGTATCTGCGCACCATCTCGTCACCGGACGGCCAATAGGGCGTGACCACGCCGATGCGCTTGATATCACCGTAGCACCGCAGCGCCGCAGCAGATGCGTCCGAGCCCATGGTCACGGCGAGCCCCGAGCGCCGCTCCACCCTGTCTCGCAGCTCGACGCTCGTCTTCACTCCGCCCCAGAACGTCTCGGACGACATGCCCATGACCAGGTGGTCGGGAGTACACGTCAGCACACGATCAACCGCGTCGTCGATGCCCCCGCGGATGTTATCCATGAGCTGCAAGAAATCCTCGTCGCTCTCGACCGGGTCGTCCGGGATCGAAACACGAGAGAAGTGGTTCGTCACGCCCGGCGGTCGCATGTCGTCAAAATCGGGCTGGACAATCGTGTTGGTCGAAGGCGCGATCACCGCGAATTTCTTGCGCCAGCCGAGTGCGTCTGGCATGGCTCGCTCCTCTAGGGGCCTGTGGAGTGCGGACGCAACAGGATCGTCCGGAGCGCCCATGGTACTCCCAACGAGCCCCGTTGGCCCTCTGGACACCAGCCACGGCCTGGCTCTACCCTGGCCAGCGCTCGGCGGCTCGCCGCTCGCAAGCCCACAACCCGTTTACCTATCAAGGAGCTCTCGATGCGCATAGGCGTCCCGGACATGGTCTCGAATTCATACTTCCCCGCCATCGCCGCGGTGGACCTCGGAGTATTCAAGGCGGAAGGGCTCGAGTCGTCGGCCGAGCTGCTCTTCCCCGTGCCGAAGGCGATGGAGGCGCTACGCGACGGCGAGTTCGACTACGTTGCGGGCTCCGCCCACGCTACGTTAACGGCGTTCCCCGACTGGAAGGGAGCGAAGATTGTAGTGGCACTGGCGAAGCATATGTACTGGTTCCTGATCCTACGTGCGGACCTGGGGGTGAGCCGGGGCGACGTGGAAGCGGTGAAGGGATTGCGGATCGGAGCCGCGCCTGGACCGGACTCGGGTCTCGTGCAGCTGCTCAAGGACGCGGGGATTGACCCAGAGCGAGACAAGGTCGACATCGCTCCCGTGCCGGGCGTGGCGGCGGAGGGCGTTTCGTTCGGCGTGCACGCGGCGAAGTCGCTAGCTGAGGGCGTTATCGATGGTTTCTGGGCAAACGGCATGGGCGCGGAGGTGGCGCTCCGCTCGGGCGCGGGCACACTGGTGCTAGACGCGAGGCGCGGCGACGGCCCGGCGACGGCCCAGGGGTTCACCTTCCCGGCTCTCGTGACCACGGACAAGAAGATTGCCGAAGAGCCTGATGAGGTGGCGGCGACGGTGCGCCTGGCTGTGCGGTGTGTGCACCGACGGCCCGATCGACGTCCCACGTCGCGCGAGGTGGTGACGGAGCTACACGCGATCTGGTCCGCTGCCCACGCGCGCGCCGCTTGCGACTTGTGGCTCGACTCACGCCCGCCAGTGGTGTCCGACAGCGCCGACCGCGCCTCTCACCGCCTCGCGGTGAGGGGGACCCGCCCGAGAGCACGCCGGGGCAGATCCCGAGCACGGCCACGCTGGCCAGCAGCGAGTTCGCCCGACTTCGACGCAGCCGTCGAGACACCGGCCGCGAGCTCG
>CAZQVD010000231.1:0-3221 GCA_964596665.1 uncultured Dehalococcoidia bacterium | reverse complement strand
GTGGCCAACAACAGAGATTAGCCCTGGCCCGTGCTTTGGTGCGCGAGCCCAGCGTCCTACTATTGGACGAACCGCTCTCCAACCTCGATGCGAAGCTTCGGGACGAGATGCGAGTTGAACTGAAAGAGCTGACTCAACAGCTCGGTATCACCACCATCTTCGTGACTCATGATCAGCTTGAGGCATTAACGCTATCCGATCGCATAGCGGTTATGAGATCGGGCGTGATTGTCCAAGAAGGCAGCGCTGAGGCGATCTACGCGATGCCCAATTCGCGGTTCACCGCCGAATTCATCGGCATAACCAACCTGATAGAAGGGAACGTCAAGCAGATCGATGCTGGGCGCCTACTCGTCGGTGCCTTGAGCGGTGATCTATGGTGCGCTAATGCTGAGGGGTTCGAGGTAGATGATCCCGTTATCGTGGCGGTTCGGCCGGAAAGCTTGGAAGTATGGGAAACGCAACCGCCCACCAGCGAAAACGTTTTCGAAGGAACCGTTGAAGCGGTCGTGTATGTGGGTGATTCGCTCGATTGCAGGATTGCAGTAGATGGACTCACGCTGCGAACCTTCGTGCGAGGGACTCGGCATTTCAAGCGCGGCGACTCGGTTTATGTGGTGATGATAGCCGACGAATGTAGGCCTCTTCCTGTTGAGGAAAGCGCATTTATTGCCGATGACAGTGCTCCCAATCTGGGCCAACCGGGGGAGACGTCTTCAGGGCCAGTGGGTGTGGTGTAACGGTATGACCTGCCAAACCGGTGCGACCGCACAATTCAGGCTGCGTTGATTCATGGATACTTGTAGAGCTGCCGTCTTCGTCGGTGCCGACCTGCCCTTCGAGGTTCAAGAGTTCCCCATCCTCCCCGTCGAACCTGGTGGAGCACTGGTTCGAATGCAGATGGCCGCCATCTGCGGGACAGACGCGCACGCCATGCACCTCGCCGCGACGCCCGCCCCGACCATATTCGGCCATGAGAACCTGGGCGTGGTGACCGAGCTTCCCCCCTCGATTACCAACGATGTCCTAGGCGAGCCGCTTCGTGCCGGAGACCGCGTCATCTTTCGCGACGCGCCGTGTGGCCGCTGCTTCCGGTGCTCCATGGGTGAGAGCTGCGAGCGCTACCGCGCCTACGGCATGATCCGCGCAGACGCGCCGCCCCATCTGCGCGGCGGCTTCGGCCAGTACGTCCAGCTCAGTCCCACCCCCTGGTTGCTGCGTGTCCCCGACGACGTATCCAACGAGCGGGCATTGCTCAGCGTGATCGGCAACCACACCGTCCTGAACGGGATCGAGCGCATCGGCGGGATCAACATCGGCGATACGGTCGTCGTGCAGGGCTCCGGGCCCATCGGCATGGGCGGCTTGAATCAAGCCCGGCTTGCGGGTGCGGGCCGCGTGATCGTAATCGGCGCGCCGGAGGGCCGCCTGGAGCTTGCGCGTCGCCTGGGCGCCGACGACACGATCGCATTGGTCGACGCTCCCGAGCCCGGAGATCGCGTGGCCCGGGTCATGGAGATGACCGGCGGGCGTGGCGCAGACTTCGTCATCGAGGCGTCGGGTGGGTTGACGGCGTATCAGGAGGGACTGGAGATGGTCCGCATCGGTGGGCGCTATCTGGTCATCGGGCAATGGACCGACTACGGCCCGTTGCCCTCGAACCCCACGTTGCTCACGCACAAGGTGATCCGCGTGCAGGGCGTGTTCTCCGCGGGCCCGCGGCACATCATCCGCTCGCTGCAAGCCATGCGGACCATCGTCGACCGTCCCGTGGAGGATCTGATCACCCACCGGTACATGCTCGACGACATAAACGAGGGCTTCGCCGCGCACGAGCGGCTGGAGGCCATGGTGGCCGTGATACTACCGAACGGCGAACCAGCCTAGGAGGGCAGAGATGGCGAAGGACGGATTCAAGGTTCTCGACAGCGATATGCATATCATGGAGCCGCCCGACTTATGGCAGCGTTATACCGACGAGCGGTATCGGTCGAAGGCCCCGGTGGGCATCACGTCGGCCAACGTGCGCGATCTTCGGATGAAGCACCCCGATGGAGCCGCCTGGGGCTCCCTGGCGGCAAGGACCCCGAACAGCGCGAACAACGCGAACAAACCGGGTGGACAGAACTTCGAGAAGAACCAGGGCATCTACGGCGACCATGCGGCACGAGGGTGGCCGCCGGAGGCGCAGCTCGAAGCGATGGACATCGAAGGCCTAGACATGGCCGTCCTGTTCCCTACGCGAGGGCTCGCCACGCTCGCCGAGCCCGACATGGACCAGGAACTGTCTGCTGCGCTCTCCCGTGCGTACAACGACTGGATGTACGACTTCTGCGCACCTGCTCCCGAACGCCTGATCGGGGCGGCGATGGTGTCGCCATTCAACATGGACGACGCGGTGGCCGAAGCGCGCCGGGCCGTCAACGACCTTGGCTTCAAAGCGGTGTTCATGCGCGCCAACATTATGAACGGGAAGCCCTGGCACGACCCGTTCTTCGAGCCGCTGTGGGACGCGCTCGAGGATCTGGACACGCCCATCTGCTTCCACGAGTCTTCCGGATCCGGTGCGAGGCAGGTCGGGGAGCAGTTCGAGCCGAACTTCATGCTACGACGCGTGTTCTCTCAGCCGGTTGAGCAGATGATGGCGCTTGGCAGCTTCGTGGCCGGCGGTGTCCTTGAGCGGCATCCGAACCTGCGAGCTGCGTTCCTCGAGGCGAATTGCGCGTGGCTGCCGTGGCTACTCTGGAGGCTCGACGAAGGCTATGAGCGCGAGGCCGACGTCTTTGTACCCGAGCTAAAAATGGCACCCACCGAGTACTTCAAGCGGCAGTGCTGGGTTTCGGTGGAGCCCGACGAGGAACCAGCCAAGTACACGATCGATTGGGTCGGCAGCGACAAGATGGTGTTCTCGACCGACTACCCCCACGGAGACTCGAAGTACCCGGACGCGGTGTCGAGCTTCCTGAGGCTTGAGGGCATCTCCGATCAGGACAAACGTAAGATACTCTGGGACAATTGTGCCGGGCTGTATAACTTGGAGATCGTACCGGCGACGGTTCGCTAGATCATCGGCTGTCCGATCGAGCTTCTGGGAGGAAACCAATGGCGACCGTAGGAACCGTGACCGCGTTGGACCGCTTCATCGCCAAGACGCGCGAACTGTTCGCGTCTGAGCCCACTCCGGAGAAGCGCTGGGCTGCGCTAACGCCCGTTCTCAGCGA
>CAZQVD010000230.1:2688-3247 GCA_964596665.1 uncultured Dehalococcoidia bacterium | reverse complement strand
CGAGCAGAAACGAAGGAGTCGCCACGATGGACAGCGCCGCGATTGCGATCGCCACCGGCGCCGTCAGCAGCACCATGCGGGCGCCCACACGGTCCACCACGATGCCACCTACCGGCGTCCCCACCAGCCGGCCCAGCGCGTGCGCCGTCACCACCTGCGCCGCCGCGCCGATGGACACCTCGAACGACGCCGCCAAGGCCGGGATGGCCGGAATGTACATCCCGTGCCCGAAGCTCAGCATCAGCGACGACCCATAGATCGCCGCCAGCCCGCGCGTTTTGGAACTCAGCCTCATCTGCTAGCCCACTGCATCCGCCCTCGACTCACGCCATCCTACGCTGAACCTGCGGAGCGCGGCGATGAGGTTGAGCGGCGCTAAGTAGACAGACTACGAAGACGGTTCCCGTCGACCCCCTCAAGCGTTAGTCGCCGAGGCCACAGGATAGGGCTGGAGCTGCCCATGTGCGGCGTTTCCCGAGGCAACTTTCACTGACTCAACCGAATCAGGCTCCATTCCCCTTTTGCCAGTTCTAGATGTATTGCTATTATTCTCCCCTAC
>CAZQVD010000230.1:0-2678 GCA_964596665.1 uncultured Dehalococcoidia bacterium | reverse complement strand
GGTCGGGCAGGTCCAAGCAGAAGGACTGCGAAGACAACTCACGTCGCCTCCTCAAGCACGAGTCGCCGAGGGCACAGGATAGGGCCGGAGTTGTCCATGCGAGGTGCTTTCCGAGGCAACTTTCACCGACTCAATGCAAATCAGGCTTCGTTTTCGGGTTGCCTCTTTTGAATGCATTGCTATTATTCCCCCCAACTTGCTCGCATGGGGGCCGTCCGCATGTCCAAGGACCACAAGTTCAAGGAAACCGCCGTCCAACTGCTTCACGACGTGGGCGTTGAGATCGACGGCCCGGGGCCGTGGGATATGCAGGTTCACGACGAGCGGTTCTACGCCCGAGTCTTCGCCGAGGGCACCGTCGGCTTCGGCGAGACCTACATGGATGCCTGGTGGGATTCCGGCGCGCTCGACCAGACGATGACCCGCATCTTGGGAGGCCAGGCGCACGCCAAACTCCCGCGTAACTGGAAGACGGCCTTGTTCGCACTACAGGCCAAGTGGGTAAACCGCCAGAACAAGAACCGCGCCTGGATCGTCGGCAAAGAACACTACGACTTGGGCAACGACATGTTCGCGGCGCACCTGGACGCACGCCTCACCGGCAGCTGCGGCTACTGGAAGGACGCGGGCAACCTGGACGAAGCCCAAGACGCCAAGCTGGACCTGGTTTGCCGCAAGATCGGCCTCAAGAAGGGCCAGACCGTCTTCGACATCGGCTGTGGCTGGGGCGCATTCATGGGCTACGCCGCCGAGAAGGACGGCGCGATTTGCACCGGCGTCACGGTGTCTAAGGAACAGGTCAGCTACATTAGGGAACGCTACGGCCACTTCCCCGTAACGCCACTGCTCCGTGATTATCGTGATGCCCAAGGCGAATACGACCACGTCGTGTCCATGGGCATGTTTGAGCACGTCGGCCCTCGCAACTTCCGGGCCTACTTCGAAACCGCCAACCGGATACTGAAGGACGGCGGCCTCTTCCTGCTCCATACCATCGGTACCAACCAGTCGGCCGACAAGATCGACCGCTGGATGGACAAGTACATCTTCCCCAACGGCGTCCTCCCGTCGATCAAGCAGATCGGCGAGGCTGTCGAAGGGCTCTTCCTCGTCGAAGACTGGCACAACTTCGGCGCCGATTACGACAAGACACTCATGGCCTGGCAGCACAACCTCGACCGCAATTGGGACTCGCTCAAAGAGAAGTACGACGAACGATTCCGTCGGATGTGGAGCTTCTACCTGCAGTCATGCGCCGCCGCGTTCCGAGCGCGGAACATTCAGCTCTGGCAGGTCGTGCTCGCCAAACAAGGCGTTCGCGGCGGGTATCAGACGGTCCGTTAGTCAGACCAGCGACGACGACGTGCTATCGTGCGGGTAGCCCCGCATGTCAACGACCAACAAACGCTCCCCCCAACCGCGCATCTCCCGCTTCTGGCCATTCCACCGGACCTACTACGGCTGGGCGGTCGTCTCCGCCGGCATGCTCTCGGCCTTCGCCACCACCCCCACCCAAGGCCCCATCGTCGGCCTCTTCAACCAGCCCATCCGCGATGACCTCGGCTGGAAGGCCACTGACATCGCGATCGCCTTCGTCATCGGCTCGATGGGTGGTGGCTTCCTCTCGTCGGTCGCCGGCCGTGTGCTGGACCGCCACGGCCCCCGCATCGTCGCCGTCATCGCTGGTCTCGTCATCGCGTTGGTGATGGTCGGCATCGCCGGCATGCAGGAGCCGTGGCATTGGTGGGTGCTGTTCGGGATCGCTCGCGCGACGGCCGCCGCCGGCGCCCAGCTCGCAACCATGGTGGGCCTGGCGTCCTGGTTCGTTCGCAAGCGCGGACGCGTCGTGGGCATGTTGGGCGTGGGGCAGCGTGGCGGGCAAGCGCTGATGCCATTGCCGCTGGTGGGCATCATGGTGCTGCTCGGCTGGCGAGAGGCTTGGTTGGTGCTGGCCGCGCTGGTTGTGTTGCTCCAGGTGCTGCCCAGCGCAGCCTTCTATCGGCGGCGCCCGGAGGACTATGGCCTGCTGCCAGACGGTGAGCGTGTCGTGAGTGAGGCCACACTCGAGCAACGCTCGGACGCCGTTGAGGTTACATGGACGCTCGCACAGGCGAAAAGGACGCGAACGCTGTGGCTGTTGATCTTAGCGCAGGGCGTCGTCGTCCTCAGTCTGAACGCAACGAACCTGCACGCGGCGGCGCACCTGCAGGACCAAGGATTGTCGTTGGGCCTCGCGGCGCTCGTGACGACGATCTTCGGCATCGCGGCTGCGACGACGGTGTTGCCGTGGGGGTTAGCGCTTGAGCGCATCCACGTGCGCTATCTAGGATTGGCGTCAACGGGGATGCTCGTGGGGGCGATGCTCCTCCTCCTGGCGGCTGACACACTGGCGCTGGCGGCTCTGTTTGGATTGACATACGGGATAGCCATCGGCGCGTGGACGGTGGTGAGCCGGATGCTGTTCGCCAACTATTTTGGCCGCCGCCATTTCGGGTCAATCAGAGGATTTGCAGCACCGATCATGGCGCTGGCGAACCCTGCAGGCCCGCTCCTCGCGGGCTACCTGAGGGACACGCGTGGCGAGTTCGATTTCGCGTTCATGTTCTTCGCTGGAATGTTCGTGATGTCGTTCCTGGCGTTCTTGTTAGCGGTACCGCCGAGGAACCCACCGGTGCCAA
>CAZQVD010000229.1:0-3264 GCA_964596665.1 uncultured Dehalococcoidia bacterium | reverse complement strand
TGCGCCCATCTGGGAATTCCGAATGCGTCGAAGGCGCGATTCGCGATCTCCAACAACTCGGTCGAGCCGTTCACCCTCCACGAGAAGGGCCCGAGGGAGTTGGTGGCTTGGAGCGCAGCTCCCCAGTGATCCACGAGGGCGTGAGCGCTGTGCTCGGCGTTCATTAGCAGCACGGCTCTCCGCAACACGGATTCTCGATTCTCCTCGAGCCAGACCTGCCCGGTCCTTGCACGGTTGTGATGGCCTGGGGTGCCGATGATCTCCACCGTTCGACGGCGTTGGCTCCCGGGCACCTGGGAGAAAGACGTGGCGAGCTCGATGGCGGTGGCGACACCCGACGCGTTGTCGCTGGCGCCCTCGAAGAAGGCGTCCCGGTGAGCAACGATGACGATCCTTTCCGGGTCTTCCGTAGCCGCCGGCACCTCGCCAAACACGACCGAGGTCGTCAGCCCACTCACTTCCTCCACATCGAGGCGGAGCCTCAGGCGTGGAGGCTGGTTCGGGTCGGCGTCGGAAAGCATCCGCTGCAGGGTGGCACCATCGTTCGACCCGAGAGCCAGCGTTGGTACCGAGCTGTTCACGTTATAGAGCGACGTCTGAAGATTGCCCGGCAACTCGATGACGAGGAGCATGGCCGCCGCGCCATGTTCGTCTGTGCGCCTGATGGCGCCCCTCACCGCTGGGGAGCTTATAAGGGAAATGACACCAGGTCTGGGAATGGCGTGGATGATCACGGCCTTGCCACGCACGTCCCTGCCTCGAAAGTCCGTTTCCATCCCCAGACCCACGTCGATCAGTTCGACTTCGATTCCGCCCGATGGGGTGCCAGGAGACGCATAGGTCGGCCAGGTAGATGCCAGCGTCACCACCTCACCGTCGCCGGATGCGGACGCCTCCCACGATCGCGGCACCCACTGCGGCGGTAGGTCCAAGCGCTCGAGCCGCACGTCCGCTCCCGCCTGACGGAGTCGCTCGGCCATCCACGACGCCGTTTCGTGATCTGCTTCGGTGCCGATGATCCGGCCCCAGTACTGGTGACCGGCGTCTCGATAGCGCCGCGCGATCGCGGTCTGTTCGGCGACGGCCCGCTTCATCCGGTATCCATCCAGGGCCTGATAGGCCTCGTTTCCCGAGGCCTGCAATCGCAGATAGGATCCGTCCGACGGAAACTCGAGCCCGGATGACTCCACCGATTGAGCAGAGACGGGATGAGCCTCGATACCCATCTGTAGGATGCAGGCCACGGCCAGCGGGAACAGCAAAGGTCGTCCGGCTACGATGTCCATATGGATCACTCCTGATGTCGCAAAGACGTTCGTCCCCCTCACGCCGTTAGGCGGTGATCCAGCACCATCTGCTCCGTGAGGCTGGTGCCGAACCCAGGCCCGCTCGGGGCGATGACCTCGCCGTTCTCCACCGCGCAGGACATCGCCCCGAGCATCGCTGACCCTGCAGGGAAGCTCTCGGCCATGGTGCAGCTCGCTGAGGTCAGGGCGATTGGGAACCCCCAGGAGCTGCCGCCACGGTGCGGGATGATCTCGAGCCCGGCCGCCTCGACCAACCGCGCGATGCGCCGTCCGGCAGTGGTCCCGCCGCACCACGTGATGTCCGGCTGAAGCACCTCAGCCGACTTCAGGCGGACCAACACGTCGAACCCGTGCTCGGTGTACTCGTGCTCGCCGCAGGCCACCTTGGTCCAGCCGGGTCCGTCGCCGCCGATCCGCCGCACCAGCTCCGCGTAGCCAAAGACATCGTCGGGCGAGAGCAATTCCTCCATGAAGTAGAGGTTGGCCGGGCGGAGCCGTTCGGCCACCGGCACGGCCCACTCCACTGTGCCGTTTCGGGAGACGCAATCGGTCATCAGGTTGCCGTCGGCGCCCAACGTGTCACGAGCCCGGAGCACGCTGTTGATGGCCCGGTCGAGCTGGGCCTGGGGCGTGTGCGGGTCCACCCGGAGAAAGCGCTTGAAGTTGCGCACGCCGTTGGCCTTACCCTGCGCAATGTCGCCGCCGCTCTGGTAGATCGGAATCCGATCGCGCGACGCCCCGCCGAGCAGCTCGTGCACCGGCTGACCTGCGTGCTTCCCGGCGATGTCCCACAGCGCGTTGTCCACAGCACTGAGCGCCATGGCGAACACACCGCGCCGGCCGTAGAGCACGCCCGAGCTGTACATCTGGTCCCAGAGTTGCTCGACGCTCAGGGCGTTGGCACCCATCAGGAGGTGCTTCAGGTGCCCGTCGATGATCTCGACCGCCGCGCTGCCGCCGGCTCCCATTCCGAAACCGGTGATGCCCTGGTCGGTCTTAATGACGGCAATGATGGCCGAAGGCAGCTGCTCGAACGGGCCGCCCCAACGCCAGCGCCGAGGATCGTCGTCACCATCGAACGTCGGGGCGTCGAGCAGCCCCTCCGATCGCGGACCGATGTGGATGGGGTACGCATCGACGGCCCGAATCCGCTGGTGAGGCGCCTCTTGCGCAAACGCGTGCCGAGAAGGACCCGCCGTCGCGGCCAGTGCAGCCAGGCCGCCAGTCTGAGCTAGGAAACGCCGGCGACTCAGAAGTGTCCGTGCCTCTTTCATGGGTGACCTCAGCTGGGCGTGTGGTTGTAGCCCGAGGTGCAAATGTCGTTCTCTGACGGTATCGAGAGGGCGCTCGCCAAAACGTGCGAGGCCCGCTTACCCATCGCAACCAAGCCGGCCGAAAGGAGTGCGGGGGACCTCTCCGTGGCGCACCTGGCGTACTGCAAACGCGAGGCCGACATTGGCTTCCATGTCCGACCTGAAGAGCCTCGGGCCGGCTTTGAACGAATCCAATCCCCTAGGGGTCCCAGAATCACGATCGTGATACTCAGCCCAGGAGTGCCTAATGAACCGACCAGCCGTTTTCGCCGCCTTGGTCGCCGCGGCAGCGTTCACCGCCGCACCCGTCGCGGGACAGCTCGCCGGGACGTGGGAGGTCACGACGCAAGGGGGTCGCGGAGGTCCACAGACCACTACGCTCGTGCTCGCGCAGGATGGTGAGACCCTCACCGGCACCATGACGTTCAGCTTCGGCGGGCGCGGAGGCGGAGGTGGTGGTTCCCAGGAGTTCGAGGTTTCCAACGGGACCGTGGACGGCAACTCGTTCAGCTTCACAGTCACGCTGAGCTTTCAAGGCAACTCCATCGACCTGAACTACTCGGGAACCGTCGACGGAGACGAGATGTCTGGGACTCGTGGGGGTCCTCGTGGGGGCGGTCAGCCATTTACAGGGGAAAAGCAGG
>CAZQVD010000228.1:277-3280 GCA_964596665.1 uncultured Dehalococcoidia bacterium | reverse complement strand
CGAGGTCACGGCGCGCAACGCCACGTCGGACATGGCGCAGTACGCGGGCTGACGCCCGCGTGGGCCTAACTGTGCGCCCACGCTTCGCTACGGCTCCGGTCTGAAGCCGCCTGGGCGGTCGCTGTTGCGCGCTGAGGTAGTCCGGACGACATCTCCATGTGGGCCTGGCGGGTGGATGGGAGAGCCCACACCCCTGTTGCCAAGCGGCAGCTTATGAGCCTGGCAGGCGCAGCTTCAGCATTCGTCGTGAGTTGCCCTCGAGTATCTTCGACTTGTCTTCAGCGCTCGCGCTCACCTGATCGACGGTGGCAAGCGTATCGCGGGTGAAGCCCGGCCCTTTCTCGGGACCAATGGGAGAGTCGGTGCCGAACAGAACGTGCTCGGCCCCGGAGAACGACAGCCCGCACTGGAGCCCGGCCACGGACCCGAACAGCACCGTGTCGCCGCAGAACATCCTGAAGTAATCGGTCGGCCGCTTGCCGAGCTTGGCGAGCGCCGCCACGTCTGTGGGATCGTCGCTTCGCTCATCGGACTGATCCAGCCGGCTGCCGAGCACGACCATGGCCGCGAATGCGGCGAGCGTGGCGCGGCCGGGGCGACCCTCTGTCATCAGATCAGCTGCGCGAGGAGGATGACGACCGCGAAGGTGAGGAAGATGGCGGCGATCGCCACACTCAAGGGTGGGCGTCCGAGCATGCTGACCGCGGCTTCCGGGCCATGCTCGCGCGCGTAGGCCGAGGCCGACAGCACGCGGGCCCACGCGACCTCCGGAGTTGTGGTGAGCCTGGCGACGAAGGCGACCGCGGCGTTGGTGGCGCGCTGGGCCGCCGATAGGGCCTCTTCGATCGGCTGCTGGATCAGCACGCGGACCGGCTTCGCCGCGTTACGGTAAAGCCAGTCCGTGTCGGGTACGTCGCCTGGGAAACCGCTCAGTCGTCCGCGCAGCGCCCAGCCGGCGAGCGCCGTGAGCGCCAGCACCGCCGATCCGGAGACCAGGGTCATGGCCGTGTAGTGTGCCCCTGCCAGCTGAAGGCCGAGCGCTTCGAACAGCGTGCCCGGCGCGACGCCGGCTGCGAGCGACAGGAGGGCGAAGGAGCCCATAGCGACGTACATGCCGACCGGCACAGGCTCAGTGCTGCTCGCCTGGCTTTTCCCGAAGAACGTATGCCAGGGTAGCTTGATTGCCACGGCGAGCACGGTGAGGATCGCCGCGACGTAGAGCAGACCCGCGGCCCAGAGCCGCTCCTGACCCGCGTGCTCGGTGAACAGCTCCTCGTTGCTCAGTCCCGCCATGAGCGGGAACGCCGCGAGCGAGAGCGCCCCGACGAGGTACAGGCCGAGCACGCTCCGCAAGGGACGGGCCAAGCCGCCGAGCTCGGAGAGCTTCGTCGTGCCCGTGGCATGCATCACCGCGCCCGTGGCCATGACCATCAGCGCGGGCCATAGTACGTGGGTGAACGCCTGGTCCGCGACCACCTCCTCGGCGCCGTGCCCGCCCACACCGACCGCCGCGACCATGAAGCCCACCTGGCTGACGATGACGTAAGCGACCAGCCTGCGGATGTCGGACTGCAGCAGGGAGTACGCGCCGGCGTACAGGGCCATGACCACGCCAGCGATGATCAGCACCTCCCAGCCCGAGAAAGCGCGCAACAGCACGTACACCGCCGTCTTTGTAGTGAACGCACCTAGGAACACCATGCCGGTGACGCTCGACTCAGGGTAGGCGTCGGTCAGCCAAGCGTGCAGCGGGACGACTGCCGCGTTGACCGCGACCCCCGCGAGGGTCAGCCACGCGGCGGGCCCGCCGTCGAGGTGGCCGAACGCGATGGACCCGGTCTCGCCGACCTGCCAGAGGATGCCGCCGAGCATGAGGCTTCCGCCGACCACGTGCATGAACAGATAGCGCATGGATGCGGCATGGGAGGCGGGCCGGCCGCCGTGCAGGATCAGGAGCATGGACGAGACGGCCATGCTCTCCCAGAAGACGATGACGGTGAGCCAGTCGCCCGCGAGCACCACGCCAAGCGCGCTGCCGCCATAGACCAGCGCGGCGGCCTGCTGCACGCGATCGGTGAGGTGCAGTGCGAACACGCCGCCGCCGATCGCCACCAAAGTGAAGATGACCGCCCAGACTTGGCCCAGCTCGTCCACGGCCAGCGGCACGAGCGAAAGGCTTAGCCAATCCAGCTCCCAGGTGTCGCCCGGCTCGAGCCACACCATGAGCTGCGCCAGCACCAGCACCGGCGCCACGAGGAAGGCCCATGGCCGGATGCGCGGCGGCAGTAGCGTTATGACAACCGCCCCAGCCAGCATGACGAGTGCGGGAGGGAGGCTCATCGTGCACCTGCGACGGAGGCGGAATCAGGGAAGGCGGCGGATGAAACGTCTGTGGCGAGGTCGAAGAAGCTGAATGGCACGTCGGGCACGAGGCCCCAAGCGAGTGCGAGCACGCCCGTGATGACCAGCGGGACCACCATGCGCATGTCCGCCTCGCCGAAGCGCGTGAACGCATCCGACGTGCGCCAGAAAGCACGCACGACGATGGGGAAGAGGTACGCCGCGCTGAGCACGCCGCTGACGAGGTACAGAACCAGGAATATCTGCTTCTCCACCTCAGCGGCGCCCCAGCCGAGGTAGAACTTGGAGGTGAACAGCACGAAGGGCGGAATGCCGGCCATGCTGAGGGACGCCAGGGTGAATGCGCCCATGGTGATGGGCATCTGCCGTCCGATGCCGTCAAGCTCGCTGACGTTCTCGCGGTGGGTGCGGGTGTGGATCGCGCCTGCCACAAAGAAGAGGGTGATCTTGGTCACGCCGTGCCCTACGAGGTGCAGGAGTGCGCCGGTGAGCGCGATGGGCCCGACGATGGCCACGCCGAGCACGATGTAGGAGAGCTGGCTGATCGTGGAGTAGGCGAGACGGCGTTTCAGATTGTCGTGTCGGATCGCCAGCAGGGACCCGGCGACCAGCGTGACGGCGGAGAACGCGGCGATGACCTGC
>CAZQVD010000228.1:0-267 GCA_964596665.1 uncultured Dehalococcoidia bacterium | reverse complement strand
TCAGCATGTCGGCGCCGAAGACGAAGGCAAGCATGCGGATCATGCCGAACACGCCGGCCTTGACCACGGCGACGGCGTGCAGCAGCGCCGACACGGGCGTCGGCGCGACCATGGCCGACGGAAGCCAGCTATGCAACGGCATGACGGCTGATTTCACGCCAACACCTGCGACCAGCAGTGCGAACAGCGCCCAGGCGGAGCCCGTGGAGAGGCTTGCGTTGCGGAGGAATCCACCGGCGGTGAACGACGCATCGATCCCGAGGATGG
>CAZQVD010000227.1:0-3320 GCA_964596665.1 uncultured Dehalococcoidia bacterium | reverse complement strand
GTTGTGCTAGTCGTGGTACTAGTCGTCGTGGATTCCGTCGTGCTAGTCGTGGTCGGCGTGGTGCTAGTCGTGGTCTCGGTGGTCGTCGGCTATGCAGCGTGAGCGAAGAGCAAGGCGAGGCGATGGAGATGATGATTGACGGCGTCATTGCCGTCGACGACAAAAACGATTGGACCGTGTGGACCGGGCCCGAATAACTCCTCGCCAATCGCCGCTCCGAGCAGCGCTCGCTGCAGTTGCATGGCGGGTGACCGCACCGACTCTCCGGCAATCACCCCCCATGCATGTCCGGCGGACTGGGACGCTACAGGTTGACCTGGTTGCGGACGGGAAGGCCGTCGAGCACGTCGCGGACGGTCTGAGTGGCCTTGACCCGCATGTCGCGGTCCGATTCCTCGTTGTAGAGGCGGCGTGCGGTGTCACGATCAAACGACCTCGCACCCATGCCTCTTCGTCCCGCCACGCCTGGATAAGCCCTGGCGCCGGGTCGGGTGGCTCCACCGGGAGCACGTCCAGCGCCGCCGCACCCACATGACCCTTCCGCATCGCCGATTCCAGGGCGTCCAGGTCCACCACCGGCCCTCGCGAGGTATTGATCAGAGTGACGCCCTGCTTCGCCTTGGCGAAAAAATCGCTGCCGGCCATCCCGCGAGTCTCCTCGGTCAACGGCGTATGCAGCGACAGGAAATCCGCTGATCCAAGAAGGTCGTCCAGGGAAAGGCGCGTGAGACCCAGAGCGCGCTCGGTGCCGTCGGGCACGTACGGGTCGTGGAATGCGACGTTAAGGCCGAAGGCCTTCGCGCGGAGCGCGACGGCAGTGCCGATGCGCCCCAAGCCAACGATGCCCAGCGTGCTGCCTGTCAGGCGGCGCAGCTTCCCCGCGCCCGCCCAAGACCAGCCCTCGTTCCCACTCCTCACGTTCTCTGTGAACGCCGGGATCGCCCGATTCAGCGCAAGCAAGAGGCCCATGGCATGGTCGGCCACGTCGTTGGTGCAATAATCGGGTACGTTGCAAACGGGGATGCCATGCCAGCGCGCCGCGTCGATGTCCACCAGATCGAACCCCACGCCGAAGCGGATGATCACGCGGCATCGGTGGAGCCTGGAGATCACCGCCTCATCGAGGCGCACCCGCCACGTCATCACCGCATCGGCGTCCTGGATCTCTTCGGCCAGCGCCGAGGAGTCGGTGGCACGCCACTCTCGGAGCTCGACCTCCGGCCCGAGTCCCGCCCGTTCGATGGCATACGTCGGGTCCATGTGCTTGGGTGAGATGTACACCACGTGTATCGGCATGGCGCCTCCACGGTCCCAGGATCGCGCCGCAGTATAGATGACGCATCCGACCCATCGGGTGGTACTTTCGCACGTTGGCCTCGGGGTGGGGGCGTTAGAAGGTCGTTTCATGAACGATATCTAAGAGCAGGTCCCCCGATCCGTTGAGCGCCTAAGCCGCCGCATGCTCGTGGGTGGGTGGCCGCGCCGCGTACGCCATCACGCCGCAGGCGGCGGGCAGCACCAGCGCAAAGGCGAGCACGGCAGGATACGACCCGGTCAAGTCGAATCCCAGCGCAAAAGGGAGCGGTCCAAGCGCCGCCGCGGCGACCATCATCGTCGTTGCAGCGCCGCGGATGCTTCCGAGGTACCGCCTGCCGTAGTAGTTGGGCCATATCACGGCGGTCACCGTCATCGCGAATCCGTTGGAGAACCCAACGATGCCACCATAGATGAACGCTTGCCAGGCGTCGGTGAGGAACATCACCAGCACAATAGCGCCCATGAGCATCAATTGGCTGATCGCCAACAGGTGGCGGTTCGGATACCGGTCGGCGAGGACCCCGGCGCTCATGATCCCGCCGAACGAGGACGGGCCCATGACGCTGAGGACCGCGGCCGAAATACCGGGCCCGATCCCCCTGGTTCCCAGTACGTCGGCCTGATGGAATATGAGCGCGGTGCTGATGAGCGATTGGGATGAGCTGGCCACCAGCACGAGCCAGAATGTTCGGGTCTGCACGGCGCGTCCGAGGGGCCAGTCGGCCACCATGCCGCTGGGAGCGGCGGCAGCCGCCTGATGGCGTGGCACGTCGCCGTCGGGGTGCAAGCCGACCGACTCGGGGCTCCGCCGCACGAGCAGCACGGCAACCGGCAGGAGCACCACCCAGATGACGACGGCCAGGCCAATCCAGGCGCCGCGCCAGCCGTAGCTCCCGATCAGCACGTGGATCAGCGGCGGGAAGGCCACCTGGCTCGCCATCATGCCCAGGCCCGCCAGGGCCGTTGCCCGCCCGCGCCGCCGAATGAACCAGATTGCCACTAGTGTGGAGGTGGCCATCGTGAGCGAGCCTTGGCCGAGCACCCGCAACGCCGCGAAGCCTGCATACAGCTCGAGTTGGCTGTCCACTGTGCTCATCCACAATGCCGCCAAGCCCAGGAGCAGCCCGATGGCCGTGATGACCACGCGCGCGCCGAAGCGGTCGAGCAGCCAGCCCACGCCCAGCATCGTCGCGGCGGCTGTCAGCGATCCTGCCGTGTACAGTCCGGACACGGACGTGCGCGACCACCCAAACTCCTCGATCAGGGGGTCCACAAACATCGAGATGGCGAAGGTCTGCCCGGGGCCGGAGGCGAACATGGCGAGCCCCGCACTGGGCAGGATGACCCAGCCGTAGAAGAACGGCAGCCGGGCGGTCCAGGACGGGGCGGGTTCGGGAGCAGCAGGATCGGAGGCGGACATCAGCTCCAGTGTACCCTGCGAGGTGCGCCGCAGGCCCGGTACTAGAATGCCATGGTTGCTCCTTGCTCCCGCCTAGGCGTCCCGCGACTTCGAACGCGGTCCGAACGGCTCCGGCTGGAAAGGCGCATCCCGCGCTTGGATGTAGCCGCGCATGCCGCCCTCCTTGGCCGCATCTTCGAGGTGCTGCCTGAATTCAGGGCGCACGGAGCTGTGGGCGAGCGCCGACAGCTCGGCGTTGAGCGTCCAAGCGTTGGACAAGCCCATCATCTCCAAACCTCTGGTCGCGACGTACAGATTGATGCTGACCGCGTCGGGACTATTGAGCGCGATGCGCTCGACGAGCTTGAAGCAAGTGTCTAGTAGCTCCTCATGGGGCACCACCTCGTTGACGAGGCCGATGCGCTTGGCCTCCCACGCGTCGATGTGATCGCCTGTAAGGCCGTAGCGCAGCGCGTTCTTGAATCCGGCCAGGAGCGTCCACATGAAGTTGGTATTGGAGATCTGCCGTACCTCCGGTTGCGCGAAGACGGCACGATCCGAGGCGTAGGGGAGGTGGGTGCGGAGAGCGAGCCACGAGCCCCAG
>CAZQVD010000226.1:0-3322 GCA_964596665.1 uncultured Dehalococcoidia bacterium | reverse complement strand
GGCGCGCAACCCCCTGGTTATGGCCAACCGCCTGCGCCTGCAGCGCCCCCTGTGCGCCCCCTGCTGGCGGCGGGACAGGTGGGTTGCGTAGGATGGACCCGTGTTCCTCCGGCCACAGGCCTCCACCCTCCCGACCTCCTTGTCCTCTTCGCTGATCCCCGCGTGCTCCAATCGCCCTGGTGACGACCCCATCTTCGCCCTGCACGCGGAGGCCATGGCGCGCGCGGAGGCGGGTGAGGACGTCCTCGACGCGACCTTGGGCGCGCTCATGGAGGATGACGGCCGCCTCGCGATCCTGCCGGCGGTGTTCGACCCAGTGGAGGCGCTAAAGGACGACGCGCCGTTGATCCACCCAGACGTCAACAGCTACGAGGGTCTACCAGAGAAGCTGGACAAGCCGTCCAATTCTTACATAAACGACCTGAGTGAGAAGGGCGACGTGGACGCCGGGTTCGCGGCCTCGGACGTTATAGTCGAGAACGAGTTCACGGTGGCGCGGGTGCATCAGGCGTACATGGAGCCGCACTGCTGCATCGCATGGCTCGACGAAGCAGGGACAATGCAGGTGTGGGCACCGTCCAAGGCCCCCCACGTGCTGAAACAGACGTTGGCCGCCGCGCTGCGGATGCCCGCCGACCAGGTTCGAGTCAACCCTATCTCGGTCGGCGGGGACTTCGGCGGCAAGGGCGCAGCCATGGACGAGCCGCTCGCCTGTTACTTGGCACAGCGCGCGAGGCGCCCCGTGAAGGTCGCCATGGACTATACGGCAGAACTGACCGCTGGAGCGCCGCGCCACGCCGGCGTGATGCGGCTGAAGACCGGGGTTATGCGAGACGGCACGCTGGTAGCACACCAACTCGAAGCAGTCTTCGACGGTGGCGCCTACGGCTCGGTGCGGCCAGGCCCGAGCCTGGCGAGCGCTGGGAACGGCGCAGGCTGCTACCGCATCCCCAACGCGCGCCTCGAGGTCAAACGCGTGTACACGAACAACCTCCCGGGCGGGCAGATGCGTGCGCCAGCGGCCCCGCAGGGCTTCTTCGCCGCCGAGTCGCACATCGACGGCGTGGCCCGCGCGATCGGGATGGATCCGTACGATTTCCGCATGAAGAACCTGATCGTAAACGGCGAGGAGACGGTCTCCGGTCATCGCTACGACAGCATCAGAGCCAAGGAGACGCTGCAGGCTGCGGTCGATAGCGCGGGCTACGGTGCCCCTAAGGCCGACGGCGTCGGCCGAGGGATCGCCATGGCGTATCGTTCGCCGGGCAGTGGCGAGTCGGCAGTGACCGTGTCGTTGAACACGAACGGCTCGGTGGTGGTGACGACGCCAGTGTACGACCAGGGCACAGGCACCTACACGACGCTGCGACAGGTGGTGGCCGAGGAGCTTGGCTTGCCGCTAGAGCATGTCCAGGTGAGCGTTGTCAGTACCGATGACGCCCCCTTCGACTCGGGCATCGGCGGCAGCCGAGGCACCCGCATCACCACGGGCTCAGCCTACCAGGCGGTGACCAAGGCACGCGGCATGCTGCTGCAAACCGTGGCGGACGCGAACGGCTGGCCGGTGGACCAGCTAACCGTCGACGGCACGGACGTGGTGCGCCGCGACACGGAGGAGCGAACGGCGTGGGCCCACGTGCTGGCGAAGAAGGGCCAACCGACCAAGGCAGAAGCGGTGAACATAGACAACGACCAGGCGTCGGTCACCGCGTTCACGGCGCAGGTGGCCGAGGTGTTGGTGGACCGCGAAACGGGTGAGGTGAAGCTGCTGCGGTTCACCACGGCGCACGACGTGGGCACGGTGATTAATCCGATCGGGCACCAGGGCCAGATCAACGGCGGCGTGGTGCAGGGCGTCGGCTACGGGTTGATCGAGGAGCTGGCGGTCGAGAACGGCCTCGTGCTGACCACGAACCTAGGCGAGTTCAAGATTCCCACGATGCAGGACATACCGGAGCTGCGGACTGTGCTGCTGGACCCGGAGGCCGGCGTGGGGCCCTACAACATCAAAGGCATCGGGGAGAACGTGAACCCGCCCGCCGCCGCCGCCATCGCGAATGCAGTGGAAGATGCGATCGGTGTGCGCGTGCGCGATCTGCCGGTGACCGCAGAGCGCGTGTACGCGGAGCTTGGCAGGGCCTCGAACGGCTAGGCCGAGCCCGCCTCGATCTGAGCGTCGGTGAGGCCGTATACGTCGCGCGCCTTGGTTGGCGTGATGTAGCCGTCGGCGATGTCGTCGATCACCTGCTGCGGTGCACGGTCTCGCGCGGGCAGCACTGCGCCGCCGCCGCCGGTCTCGATGCGGAACGACTCGCCGGTCTCCAGCCCGATGTTGGAGCAGATGCCGGGGTAGACCTGCTCCTTGTCGGTGTCGGGGAAGACGACGACGTAGGCGTTGCGGCCATCGCCACCACCGTCCATGCCCTGTGCCTCGCGCTTGGCGGCGCCGCCGGACAGGCGTCCAGGGGCAAGCATCCGGTAGTTGCGCACGTAGCCGGGGCCGCCACGGTACTTACCGTCGCCACCAGAGTCCGGCATCACCTGAAACTGGGTCATCTCCACGTCGAACTCCGACTCGATGATCTCGACGCTGGTGAACTTACCACCGCCCATACCATGGCCGGTGCCGGTGTAGCCATCGCCGCCACCCCACGCCCGACTGCCCGCGTACATCAGCTCGTATTGCACGTACGGGCGGCCCCCCGACCCTGCTTGGCCAAGCACGATGGAGCTCTGCGTCGAGCCGTACGCAACGGTGGGGCGACCCGCGGCCTTGGCCATGGCGCTCATTACGACGCTGTCGGCAATGGAGAGCGTCTTGGAGTAAAAGCCCACGGGACCGGGGAACTCGGGGTTGATGATGGTGCCGTCGCGGAAGCGGCACTCGACGGCCCGCGTGATGCCGTGATTGAGTGGCAGCGAAGGGTCGGTCATGGCGACGATAGCACGGTAGACCAGGCCACGGATGAACGGCGGGCGGACGTTGATGGGCGCGGCGGCCTGGTTGCCGGTGCCCGTGAAATCCATGACGAGCCGGTCTCCCTCCTTGATGGCTGCCACGTGCAGCCGGATCGGCGAGTCGGGTGCGGTGGGGTCGTCGACCCATGCCTCCGCCTCGTGCACGCCGTCGAGCCAGCCGGCGATGTGGTCGCGTATCACGCTCTCAGAGCTGTCGCCAATGTCGGCAAAGACCTGGAGTACGGTGTCCACGCCGAAGGTATCCATGACATCCTTCAGCCGCGCGGCCCCGATGGCGAAGCAGACGCCCACCTTGGCTTCCAGGTCGCCGATCATCATGTCGGGAACGCGGCTGTTGGCGCGT
>CAZQVD010000225.1:0-3331 GCA_964596665.1 uncultured Dehalococcoidia bacterium | reverse complement strand
GGTGCAGTGGTAGCACAGCAGACTTTGAATCTGTTAACCCTGGTTCGAATCCAGGCGGGGCAGCCAGGCGATATGGCCTCATAATCGCAGCCTAAGATGATTATCGATTGGCATGCGCACGTCTTCCCCCTGAGGAGAACGTGAAGCGGCCGTCTGCGCCGCCCTCCTGGGTCGTTCTGGGCATGCAGCTTTGGCCGCTCAGGTGCTGCACGAAGTCGAAGCTGAGGTATTGGGTGTGGATGTCGAGGTGGACCACCAAGTCTCCAGTTGACCACGGTTCGCGCGTATAGTAAGCCCGGCTCTCCTGCTTGTGTAAGCAAGACGAGAAAGGAAACCGTATGCTCGCCCGGATTAACCACATCGCGATCATCAGCCACCAGTACCCGATGCTCGGCAAGTTCTACCAATCGCTCTACGGCATGAAGCCTGGCGATTCCCCTCCCGAATCGGCTGTCTCCTACGGCGACGGCAACGTGGGCCTGCAGATTCTGCCGCGGCGCGACGGCTACATCGCCGGGCTCGACCATTTCGGCATGTTGGTCGAGGACCTTGGGGCCGTGGAGGAGCGGCTGCGCAAGCACGACGGCGCTAACATAGTCAAGCGTCCGTCGAGCCGCCCCTTCGCCGCCTACAGCGCCAACGATCCGGACGGCAACCACTTCGACCTGGCGGAGCCGCAACGCGGCAACCTGAAAGAGGTCTACTCGCTGGATGGCTGGGATGCCGAGCGGTGGGTCAACCGCTACGCGATCCGGACGCCCCGCGCCGAGCGGATGGCCGAGTTCTACCAGGACGTGTTCGAGCTCGCCCTCCTCGAGGGCGGCAGCGGGGGCGATGCCTTCTCGCTCAGCGACGGCCGCGTCACGTTCCGCATCCTGCAGTGGGACATGCGCTTCTACGAAGGGATGGCGATCAAGCGTCCCGGTCCCGAGCACTTTGGCTTCCACGTCGAGGACTTGGAGGCGTTCAAGTCAGACGCCGCCCGGCTCGCGGGCGCGAACACCATGCTTGCGCCGGTTCCCCTCGGCGGCAGCGCGGAGTCCGATGTTCGCCGCCGCCTGTTCGAAAGCGGCGCCCAAGGCAAGTTCCAGCTCACCGACCCCGACGGCATCTGGACCGACGTGACGGACGAATGACGCCGCCAACTGAGCCCACACACATGCAGGAGGCCGTCGACAACAGCGGGTTTGGCCTGATGGGCCACCACGACCTGTACGTGGACGCCGACGGCCTTGTTTACATGACCGACCGCGGGGCAAGCGGCCTCTACGTGCTGGAGCACACGGGCTAATTTCCACCTAGCCGGGATTGCGCTCGTGGTCGATGCCGGCGGCGCAGGCTACCCCTTCTTCAGCGCCTCCAGCTCCCGCTTAATCGACTCAATCTCCTGGCGTATCTGCTTCATCTCGACTCGGATCACCGCAAACTCTGACAGAGAAACCATCGAAATATCTCCTTGCCGGGTGTGGTCGTTACGCCCGGCGTGCAGCGCGTCGGATGCATGCTGCATGCGCGGGGCGGCCCGATTCTACGCCGGACGGCCTCAGTCCGGCACCTTGCCGACGGGGGAGCCGACGAGCTCCCACCCGGCGCCGCGAGCGAAATAGCGGCAAAGGCCGGGCGTGCTCCCGATGCCATTGGCCTCCAGGGCCGCTTCGCGTTGGCGACAGTGCTGTCGGATTCACCATGTCGACCGAGCACCTGCGCCTGGTGGAGTCGTTCCTGGCGCGGGTTTCTTGACGCACCCTGGCCGTTGCTTGGGGCGTCTGCTAGCGTACGGCCACGGATGAGTACCCCACTGAAGGAGAACCCCCATGGGCACGTCACGCATGTATGCGGATGAGAATCTGGACACCACCTGGCAGGCAATCGACTTGGGCGAGCACCCTGATTGGCTGGAGGGCTTCGACGCGACCAAGGTGCGTTTCGCGATCCGCCAGCCGCACGTGGAGCAGGACTGGCACGCCGCGCCGCAGCGCCAGTTCGTGGTCGTGCTCTCGGGCGGGCTGCAGATCACCTACCCGGACGGCTCGCAGAAGGTGTTCGGGCCCGGCGAGGCTCGGCTCATGGACAACATCACGGGCAAGGGCCACAAGACCATTGCGGCGGGCGACGATCCTTGCATCACCATGACGGTGGCGCTGGCGGACCAAGAGCCGCGCGTCGGGGCGATCTAGGCCATGGCGCTGCCGAAGATAGCCGTATTCTCTGGGCCCCGGTCGACCATCGCCAACACGCCCGCGCTGGTCACGAGCAATAAGGGCCGACTCGAGGGCGAGCGCGAGCTTGGCGGGCGGTTCGATCATCTCATCGCCCAGACGCTGCACGAGCCGGTGACGGTGCGGATCAAGAAATTCAGCGCCCATCCCATGGAGCAGGACGCCGACGGCGTCTACGTGGACGACGGCAAGGACTACTTCGAGGTCACGCTCAACCCGGAGGACGGCCAGTACCTGCTGCCGTACATGGCGCGCCGTGCTGATGGCTCGCCAGAAGGCGCACCCTTCGAGTGGGGCGACCTCCAGGACGCTGCTATTGCGTACGGCGGGCGGCAGACCTTCTTTCCGGACGCGTCGGGTCTCTTCGAGCAGATTGACCGCACCATCGGCGGACGTGATGCGCAGGGTGAGGGTAGCGTGTTGAGCAGGCTCGCCGAATACGAATTCATCCGGGTGCTGCCGCCGGCGGGCTACACGAAACAAGGCGAAACAGCCGGAGCCGATTTCTTCCCCTATCAGCCGCGCCCCATGGGCAAATACCCTCCGGCGCACACCATGGCGAGGGTCGTGAACATGGTGCAGGCCGCGATGGCGTCGGGCGACTATGCGGGCGCCATCTGGCTCGAGGGAAGCCCACACGTCGAGGAGACGCTGTTCTGGATGAGCCTCACGATAGATACCGACCTGCCGCTGGTGGGCATATCGGCGCAGCGCACGCATGGCGAGCTATCCAACGACGGCGACCGCAACATCGTGGACGCGGTCCGCTACGTGCTGTCGGACCAGGCCGATGGGCTCGGCGCTGTTGGGATGGTGGACGAGCAGATCTTCGCGGCACGCGCGTTCAAGAAGGGCGACGGCAGGCCTGGCGGCTATCGTGCTACCGGCGGGCACGGCGGGGTGCTGGGCTCGGGCCGCCCTCCCGCGAGGGTATGGTACAAGCCTGCGTACAAGCACACGTCGAGCTCCGATCTGGCCGTGAGCAGACTGCCGGCTGCAGTGCGCTTCCTCGCGTACGCCGACGACACCGAGCCCACTGCGATTGCCATCAAGGACGCCGGTGGGAGGCTACGGGGCGATGCGATCGCGCAGGTGCACATCGTCAAGTACGG
>CAZQVD010000224.1:0-3365 GCA_964596665.1 uncultured Dehalococcoidia bacterium | reverse complement strand
CCACGGAGCAGCTGTACGTGATGCAGAGCAACGGCGGCATCGGCAGGCTGAGCACGGTGGTCCCGATCACCACGGTGCTGTCCGGTCCGTGCGCGGGCGCACAGGCGGGCATGCAGGTCGGCCAGGCTGCCGGTTTCGCCAACGTGGTTTCGTTGGATATGGGCGGCACCAGTACCGACATCGCCCTTGGTCAGGATGGCCGGGTTCTGGAAACCACCACAGGACGCGTGGGCGATTGGGAGCTCGCGGTGCCCATGCTCACCATCAACACCATCGGCGCCGGCGGCGGCACGATCGCGCGCGTCGACGGGGGAGGTGGGATGCGTGTCGGTCCCGAGAGCGCCGGTGCCGACCCCGGCCCGGCCTGCTACGAGAAGGGCGGCACGGAGCCGACAGTGACCGACGCCACACTCGTGCTAGGTTTCCTCGACCACGGGCGCAAGCTCGGTGGCCGGGTGGCGCTCAACAGACAAGCGGCGGAGCGGGCCATCGCGGCGGTCGGCGACGAGCTCGGCCTCGACGTGCTGCAGACCGCTGAGGGCATCGTGCGCATCACCAACGCCAAGATGGAGGAGGGGATCCGCGCCGTATCCACCGAGGTGGGCTATGACCTGCGCGACTTCGCTCTGGTGGCGTTTGGCGGCGCGGGGCCCATCCCCGCTGGCATGCTCGCATCCGACCTGAAGATGACCAAGGTCGTGGTGCCGCCTTCGCCTGGTGTCACGTCGGCGATGGGTTTGGTCATGGCCGACGTGCGCCGTGATTATGTGCGATCGCGCCTGCGGCTGATGTCGGAGCTGACGGAGGACGAGCTCTCGGCCGTCCTTGCGGATCTCCGAGGGCAGGCTGAAAGGGAGTTCGAGCATGAGGGCTTCGGCACAGAAGATGTCATCCTCGAATTCTTCATCGACATCCGCTACCTCGGCCAAGGCTACGAGCTGACGATCCCCATCGGCAGCGAGAGCGCCGCTGGGCCAGAGTCGGTCGCCGCGGCCCGCCGGCATTTCGACGAACACCACGAACAGCTCTTCGGACACAACGCGCCCGGCGAGGAGGCCGAGGCGGTGAACTACCGCGCCCGTGCGACGGTTACCGTACCGAAGGTGACGCTGAAGCGGGCCGAACGCGCCACCGGCCCGGTGAGCGAAGCGCGCACCGGCGAGCGGCCCGTGTGCTTCGACGCCGCGGCCGGGTCATCGCCGTGTCCCATCTACGACCGCGCGCTCCTCAAGCCGGGGCATGCGATCGACGGACCGGCCATCGTGGAGCAACTCGACTCGACCACCGTCGTGTACCCGGGACAATCGGCTGTCGTCGACGACTACCTGAACATCGTCATCACCACGGCATAGGAGGCGAATCATGGCTGGTGTGGACGTGATCACCTACGAGGTGTTGCGGGCGAGGCTGGACGGAATCGTGCGAGAGATGGAGGTCGCGGTCATGCGGACCGGGTTCTCCACCATCGTGCGCGAGTCCCGCGACTTCAGTTGCTGCCTCACAGACCACGAAGGGCAAGTGGTGGGCCAGGGAGGCCACCCTTCGCACATGGGAGCGTATCCCGAGTCCGTTCGAGGGTTGCTGCAGTTCTTCAGCCTCGACGACATGGCCGATGGGGACGCGTTCCTGATCAACCATCCGTACTACAGCGGTTGCCCGCATGCGAATGACATGGTGGTGCTGACGCCGGTGATAGACGAGGGGCGCGTGGTCGCGTTCGCTTCAAGCATGGGGCATACGCCGGATATCGGCGGCGTGGCAGCGGGCAGCAGGAATGCCACCGCCCGCGATCTATTCGGCGAGGGTCTGCAGCTCTTCCCCATGCGCTTCATGCGAGAGCACCGTCTCCTCCAAGATGCGGCGAGCATCGTGCGGGCCAACAGCCGGGTGCCGGACATGATGATCGGCGATCTTTCGGCGAAGGCAGGAGTGTGCTTCAGCATCGGCGTCGCGCGGCTCCAGGAGACGATGGACGTATATTCGGTGCCAGTGGTGCTGGAGACGTTCGAGGCCCTAGGTGACAGGGCGGAGGAGCTGGCGCGGAGCGAGATCGAGAAATGGCAGGACGATGCCTACGAGGCAGAAGCGTGGGTCGACGATCCGTCCGATCCTGACCATCCGGTGCGTCTGCACGTGGCCGCGATTAAGGAAGGGGATCGGCTGGTGATGGACTTCACGGGGACCGGCGACCAGGTTGCCGCTCCGATCAATGTGCGCCCACCTCTGCTGATCGGCATGGTGCTCAACGGCCTGATCGCGATGACCGACCCGCACATGCCCAACAACCACGGGCTGATGCGGGCGGTGGAGTGCCGCTTCCGGCCCGGCAGCCTGATCAATCCTGTTTTCCCTGGGCCGGTGGGCTTCTATTCGAAGACGGTCGCCATCGTGGAGAGTGTCATCATGAGCGCGCTATCCAAGGCATCCGGCAGGCCCGCCCTCGCCCACGGCTCCACGCAGAGCTCAATCGTGGTGGGCAGCGCGGGCGAGGGCAGCCGCCAGTACGTGCAGTACGAGCTCCTGATGTCGGGGAGCGGTGCCTACGAGGGGGGAGACGGCTATACCGGCACGAACCACGGATTCTCGGGCAGTGCGAAGTACACGAGCATCGAGATCATCGAGTCGGAATTCGCCGTGGAGATGGAGGAGTTCGCATTGATACCCGATACGGGTGGCGCCGGTGCGTTCCGTGGTGGCCTTGGCTTCTCGCGTCAGTATCGCGTGTTGTCGGAGGCCCGCCTGTCGGGCGGCGCGGCGAAGCGCGAGTCGCAGGGCGCGGGCGGCGGAGAGCACGGTAGCAACGCCTACGTGATCGTGCACCCGGGCACGGATCGTGAGCAGCGATACCCAGGTATCGTTTCGAACGTGGGTCTGCGCCCCGGTGACGTGTACCGAATCGAGACGGCGGGCGGCGGCGGCGTGAATCCGCCACACCAGCGCGACCCGGAGCGGGTTGCGGAGGATATGCTGGACGGGTACATCACAACGGAGGCGGCCCGCGAGGTATACGGAATGGACGGACGCATAGGCCGATAGCAGGAGGCTCCCATGAGGCTGGAAGGCAAGACAGCGATAGTGACCGGCGGCGGCCGCAACATCGGACGCGCCATATCGAAGCTGTTCGCGTCGGAGGGTGCGGAGGTCGCCATCTTCGACATGGACGAGGGGCGTGCCAAGGGCGTGGTGGAGGAGGTTGTCGAGCTTGGCGGTTCGGCGATCTACACGGTCGGCCAGGTGAATCGCGTGAACGACGTGAAATCGATGATCCAGAAGGCCGTTGATACCTACGGCAAGGTGGACATCCTGGTGAACTGCGCCGCGATATCGGACCGCCAGCCGATGCTGGAGCTAGCGGATGAGGAGTA
>CAZQVD010000223.1:0-3388 GCA_964596665.1 uncultured Dehalococcoidia bacterium | reverse complement strand
GATCTGCATTGCTGAGCTGCCGTGCAACTGGCTGCAGTGTCAGGAAAACTCACTGGACCCATTGCACAACGAATGGCTCCACGCCTACATGACCAATGTGGTGCGCAACGGCGTGCATGCGCTGCCGGCCAACCGCGGCACGCACCTGAAGATCGGATTCGATCGCTTCGAGTACGGCATCATCAAACGCCGTGTCGAAGAGGGCTATCCGGAGGAGGACGACGACTGGAAGGAGGGGCACCCGATCCTGTTCCCGAACATCCTCCTGGTCGGCGACGAGGTGAAGTCCACGCTGCAGTTCCGCGTTCCCGTGGACGACGAGCATACCTACCATGTGTCTTATTACGTCTGGGGGGCGGCCCCAGGGGCAAGCGCCCCTCGCCAGGAGGCCGTCCCTTACCGGTACGTGCCGCTCAAGGATGAAGAGGGCTACTACATTCGTGACATACTCTTCAATCAGGACTACATGGCGTGGGTGACGCAGGGCGACATCGCACGGCGCGATTTGGAGAAGCTCGGCGAGTCTGACAAAGGCATCATCCTGTTCCGCAAGATGCTCCGCGAGCAGATGGATATCGTGGCGGGTGGCGGCGACCCGATGTGCACGTTGAGGGATCCCACGAAGAACCGATCGATCGGACTCCCACTCGAGCATGTGAAATTCTTGAACCGGGCCCGCAGCGGCTACAGCCTGGTTGAGGCGGGTGAGCCACTGGACGTCGACCTGATCGAAGCAACCATGAGCACGTGGGATGACCAGCGTTCCGAGCGCGCGGCCGCTGGGGCTCGCTAGGCCCAACGCGACGACCACTGGTGGTTTCCGGCACGCCAGAGCCCCAAGGAGCAACCATGCTTACCATCGAAGAGAACGACCGGTTGACACAGGTCGGCCCCGGCACTCCGATGGGTGAAACGCTCCGGCGCTATTGGTACCCCATCGCCGCTGTCTCGCAGATGAAGGACAAGTTCACCAAGAAGGTTCGGCTGCTCGGCGAGGATCTAATCCTGTACCGGGACCGCTCTGGGACCTTCGGGCTGATCGAGCCGCACTGCGCGCACCGCCGCATGAATCTCATCTACGGCATACCGGAGGAGCACGGCATCCGATGCCCCTACCACGGCTGGCGCTATGACGAGACGGGCCAGTGCATCGAGCAGCCTTACGAAGAGACCGAGGACCCCGACGCCCGCTTCAAGGACAAGATCAAGATGAAGGCCTACCCGATTGAGGAGAAGGCGGGCCTACTCTTCGCCTACCTGGGACCGCAGCCCGCGCCGCTGGTTCCAAACTGGGATGTCTTCTCGGCGGAAGCCGTCGTGCGCGACATCGGATACGCAGAGCTTCCCTGCAACTGGCTCCAGTGTCAGGAGAACTCACTCGACCCCGTCCACCTCGAGTGGCTGCACGCGTACTGGACCAACTTCATCGCTGAGATGCGCGAGGAGCCCGAGCATACTCGTCCCCATCGCAAACACGAGAAGATTCAGTTCGACCGCTTCGAGTGGGGCATCTACAAGAAGCGCGTCATGCGGGAGGGCTCCGAAGAGGACACCTCCTGGCGCGAGGGCCATCCCATCGTTTTCCCTTATTTCCTCCGCCAGGGTGGCAGCGGCACGCACCGCGAGCACTGGAACATGACCGGCCCGGCATTCCAGATACGCGTGCCTCTCGACGACTACACCACGGGGCATTGGTGGGTGATGTGCCATCTCAAGCTCGAGGGCGAAGCGGACCAGCGCCCCGAGGACGTTCCCTACTTCCAGCCACCCGTGATCCAGCTCGACGCCAACGGCCAGCCCCAATACTCCATCCTCGACAGCAACAGCTCCCAGGACGTGGCGGCTTGGATCACACAGGGCGCGATCGCCGACCGCACGGGGGAGAACCTTGGCCGCTCCGACAAGGGCGTCATCATGTTCCGCCAGATGCTCGAGGAGAACATACGTATCGTCGAGGACGGAGGCGACCCGATGAATACCTTCCGAGACCCCGCGACCAACGTTTATCACGGAATGACCACCGAGCTCCCTCCGGAGCTGGCCAAGGCGCGGGCTGGAGGCGATCTCGGCGGTACTGGCACCGGGGGCCTCGGCTACCAGAGGCAAGGGATGGCAGCGAAGTACAGCCCCATCCTCACCGCACGCGGCGTCGCCGGCGGCGAGGACGCAGAAACCCGCCGCAAGATGAACCAGGGATAGGCGGCCATGGCGACCAAGACGAAAACAACCGGTGTCGCTAGATACGCCGAGGCGGAGTGGCAGACCAGGGTCGATTTGGCCGCGGCCTACCGTCTGGCCGACCATTTCGGGTTCTCCCAGGTGATCTACAATCACATCACCGCCCGCGTTCCCGGCGCGGACGAGCACTTCCTGATCAACCGGTTCGGCTGGCACTACGGTGAGATCACTGCTTCGAGCCTGGTCAAGATCGACCTCGAAGGCAACGTGATCGACGGCCCCGACGAGATCAACCAACCTGGCTACGTGATCCACAGCGCGGTGCACTCGGCACGGCGCGACGTCCATTGCGTCATGCACACGCATACGCCCGGTGGGTTGGCCGTCTCTGCTTTGGAGGCCGGGTTCATCCCCATGACCCAAGATGCGTTCGAGTTCTACGACCGCGTGGCCTATCACGAGTTCGAGGGCCTCGCCCTGGACACCGGCGAGCGCGAGCGGCTCGTGGCCGACCTCGGCGACCTCAACGTCATGGTCCTGCGCAACCACGGGCTGCTCGCGGTCGGATCGACAATCGACCGCGCGTTCATGCGCATGTACAATTTCGAGAAGGCGTGCGTCACCCAGGTCCAGGCCATGGCCACTGGCCACGAGCTGCACATGCCACCCGCCGAGGTCTGCGAGCGCACCGCGCAGCAGCTCAACGGCCGGAAGAACAATCAGAACGAATGGCCTGCACTGCTGCGCCTACTGGACGCCAAAGACCCGTCTTATACGTCCTGATCGAACTCTCGCCCCACACAAAAGGACGCCGCCGCCATGACCACCACCCCTGGCACCGTCACCGAAGAGACAGTGGAAGTCGCAGGAGCGAGCGTTCACGTCCGCCGTGGAGGGAGCGGAGAGCCGCTGCTTATCCTCCACGGCGAGCTCGGTGTGCCCGGCTGGCTGCGCGCACACGAGGCTCTGGCGCAGCATTACGCCGTCCACGTGCCCACGCTTCCGGGCTTCGGCGCCTCGTCTGAGGCCAGCTGGATGATGGGCGTACGCGACATGGCGGCCTGGGTAAGCTGGTTCGTTCGCGACTACGGGCTTCCAGCACCGGTGAACGTCGTCGCGCACTCTCTGGGCGGGTGGCTCGCCGCAGAGATCGCGGCGGCCAACGCTGCCATCTTCAAGAAGATGGTGCTCGTCGCCCCCGCAGGACTGA
>CAZQVD010000222.1:0-3408 GCA_964596665.1 uncultured Dehalococcoidia bacterium | reverse complement strand
CCTTCAAAAATTCGAGGGACGGGGCGACGATCTGGTCGCTCCGATCGAGCACACCCTTGCCGACGGCACGATCGGTAGAGCGTTTGGTATTACGTCCCTGCCCCACTTGGCGTTCTTGAGCGTCAACGGCCCATACAACGTGACTGGGGTGTCGGATACGCCTAGCCGCCGCCAGATTTTCACTTGCCGGCCGACTTCCGCCGCCGACGAGCGGCTCTGCGCCACAGAAATCGTTTCTCGACTGGCGAGCCAAGCGTTCCGGGGACCGGTGAGCGAGCTCGATCTCGAAGGCTTGATGTCGTTCTACCAGGCTGGTGTAAAGGACGGAGACTTCGAGAGTGGAATCAGGATGGCTTTGCAGGCGACTCTGGCAAGCCCGAACTTCGTGTTCCGCATAGAGCAGAGGCCGGACGTTGTAGACGGAAGCGGGATCTATCGCGTCGGGGACCTGGAGCTTTCGTCCCGGCTGTCCTATTTCCTATGGGCCAGCGCTCCGGACGCGGAGCTTACGATTCTCGCCAGTAGGGGGGAGCTGCAGGATCCGGCGGTGCTCAAGAGTCAGGTGAAGCGGATGCTAGCCGACCCGCGCTCGGAGGCACTGGCCACGAGATTCGCCGCGCAGTGGCTGCGTTTGCACGACCTCGAGGGGTTGCACCCGGACGCGTTGCTATATCCGCAATACGACCAGAAGCTCGCCGAGGCCTTGCGGCGTGAAACGGAGTTGTTCTTCGGCAATCTCATTCGAGAAGACCGGAGCGTGCTCGAGCTGCTGACTGCCGACTACACGTTTGTCAACGAGCGTGTGGCCAAGCACTACCGGATTCCGAATGTCACCGGATATCGATTCCGGCGCGTGACGCTCGAAGGCGAGAATCGGAGAGGCTTGCTGGGCCACGGCAGCATTTTGACGCTGACGTCTGTCGCCAACAGGACCTCTCCGGTGCAGCGAGGCAAGTGGGTCCTGGAAGTCCTCCTCGGAAGCCCGCCGCCGCCGCCGCCGCCCAACGTGCCGGAGTTCGACGAAACCAACGCCGCTGCGGCTGGCAAGCTGCTCTCGGTGCGCGAGCGGATGGAGGAGCATCGGTCGAATCCCGCCTGCCAATCCTGTCACGACGTGATCGACCCGCTCGGCTTGGCGCTCGAGAACTTCGACGTGACCGGCGCGTGGCGTATCAAGGACAACGGGGTTGCCATCGATGCTACCGGCGCGCTTTATGATGGAACGCAGATGGACGGTCCTGCGGGCTTGCGGCAGGCGCTCGTGAACCGTACCGACACTTTTATTACGAGCTTCACCGAAAGCCTGATGACCTATGGTCTGGGCCGGAGAGTCGAGTATTACGACATGCCCGCGTTGCGTGCGATTACCAGGGAGGCCGCGCACAACGGCAACCGCATGTCCTCTTTCATTTTTGGCGTCGTGAACAGCGCGGCGTTCCAGATGAGGAAGTCGGAAAACACCGAAGAGATCACGGAAGTGGGTGAATCGGGTCTGCCTTAGATACGAGCCGGCTCCAGAAGGTAAAAAAAGAATGCACTTCACTAACAAGCATATTTCTCGCCGCACGGTACTTCGAGGGATGGGCACGGCAGTGTCACTGCCGTTGCTCGAAGCCATGGTGCCGGCCCGGAGCGCGTTTGGCAAGCCGACGGCTGACCCGGCTCGCCTGGTGTGCATCGAAATGGTCCACGGTTCGGCCGGCAGCACCAAATACGGGATAGAAAAGAACCTGTGGGCGCCGGCGGCCGAAGGCAGTGAGTTCGACCTCACCCCGAGCAGCTTGAGTCCGCTCGAGCCGTTTCGGGATTATGTAACGATCGTCAGCAACACGGACGTTCGCAACGCCGAGGCCTTCACGCTGCCCGAGATAGGCGGCGACCATTTCCGCTCGAGTGCGGTGTACCTGACCCAGTCCCACCCGAAGCAGACGGAAGGCTCGGACGTCCACGTGGGGATATCGATGGATCAGCTCTACGCCCGGCGGTTCGGTCAGGACACGCCCATTCCGTCGATGCAGCTCGCGATCGAGAACGTGAACCAGGCGGGCGGATGCCAATACGGTTATTCCTGTACTTACACGGATGCGATCAGCTGGGCGTCGCCGACCGATCCGCTCCCGATGATCAGGAACCCCCGGGTCGTTTTCGACCAGATGTTCGGCTCCGGCGGAACGCCGGAAGAGCGGGCAGCCAGGCGCCGAAGCGATCGTAGCATTCTCGACTGGATCACCAACCAGGTGGCTAGTTTGAAGAGGGACTTGGAGCCGGCTGACCGCAACCGGCTCGACGATTATCTGGAGAACATTCGCGAGATCGAGCGGCGGATCCAGAGGGTCGAGGCACAAAACGCGAGCGGGGACGAGAGAGAGCTGCCCGATGCGCCCGTCGGCGTGCCGGACTCGTTCGACGAGCACGTCAAGTTGATGTTCGACCTGCAAGCGGCAGCCTTCGCGTCGGACATTACTCGGGTGTTCGCGTTCAAGATGGGGCGTGACGTTTCGGGCCGCGTCTATCCGGAGACCGGCGTCAATACCGGGTTTCACCCGGCCTCGCATCACGGCGAGCGAGAGGAGCGGATCGAGGAGTTCGCGAAGATCAACCGGTACCATGTCAGCACCATCCCGTACTTCCTCGAAAGGCTCCGCGACACACCCGAGGGTGACTCGAATCTCTTGGAAAAGGCGCTGATCCTCTACGGCTCTCCCATGGGCAATCCGCACGTTCACAACCACAAGCGCTGTCCCCTGTTTTTGGCAGGCCACGGCAATGGCCAGTTCAAGGGCAACCTCCACGTCAAAGGCGCGGATGGTACGCCGATGGCGAACACGATGTTGACCGTGCTGCGCCGACTCGGGCTCGACGAGCTCGAGAGCTTTGGTGACAGCACGGGGGAGATGGCGATTTGACACAAAGGTCGATGGAGCGGCTCATGTTGGGAAAGAAAACAAGAAACGGCCCTGGTGCGAGAGTGATGGGTGTTGCATGCCTGACGGCAGTGCTCGCGGCAGCGCCCCATGACTCGAAAGGCGCCCCAGGTATCGATGACTCTCCAATTGCCTCTGCGGCCGCGCGGGGTGAGCGAGACGCGGTACGAACACTTCTGAAGCAGGGCGTCGATGTGAATGACGCCCAAGGTGACGGTATGACGGCGCTTCACGGGACGGCAATGAACGAAGACGTAGAAATGGCCGAGATGCTGCTTTACGCCGGGGCCAACGTCAAAGCCGCAACGCGTCTTGGCGCCTACACGCCACTGTTGTTGGCCAGCAAGAGCGGAAACGCCTTGATGGTCGAGATGCTCTTGAAGGCGTCGGCCGAAGCCAACTCCACGACGACCATGGGAACGACCCCTCTCATGTTGGCGGCGGTCTCGGGGAGCCCCGATGCCGTCAGGGTCCTCCTGGATCA
>CAZQVD010000221.1:0-3487 GCA_964596665.1 uncultured Dehalococcoidia bacterium | reverse complement strand
GGCGGCCCACCTCGCCCAGGCCCGCGGCGAGCGCCGTCGGCATGGGCGTCGCCACGCGGTTGATCGCCGAGTAGCCAAGCTCGCGGATGTGGCCCGCCAGGTTCGCATACGTGGCCCGCAGCACCTCGCCCCCGAAGTGATAGGCCGAATCGCCGATGCGGTGGCGGTGTGCGCGTCCCATCTCATAGTCCCACGCGTAGACGCATACGATCGCGAACGGAAATCGCTCCGCCGTCTCCTTGGCCGACCAGGTCGTTCCCTGCGCCCCGCCGCTGCCGGTACCGTCGTCGGGGTAGTGCCCCTCTTTGTAAAGGAACGATGGATGCACCCGCATGATGCCAACGTCCGAGGCGCCCAGGTAGTGGGCGACGCGCTTGATGTGGCGGGTCATTTCCTCCGCGTCGTCCACGGGTGTACGCTCCGGATTGCGGGGCCCACGGGGTGCGCCCGAGATCACCGTCTGCATCGCATTGCGGCGATCCGCGGCCGAATCCGAGAACGTGATGCGGCCAATCGGATCGTGAGCCGTCCGGTTGTACCACCAATTCAGTAGTGGCTTGCCCAGCTCCCCACGCTTGTTCTTCTCGTGGGGCGTGCTCGTGGCGTCAACGGACTGCCAGTCGCCGACGATGCGCGCGCTGCGGCCGAGGTACGGGAGCGGCGCGGCCGTGGTGGCCGGCGCCGGGGCGTCTATCTCTTTCTCTAGGACCATGGGTCACCAAACCCTGAGGCGCGCGGGTGTCGATGCACGCCCACTATACCCCGAAATCTCGGGGCGCGGGTCAAGGGCTCCGCCAGGCGCTCGCCAAAGGAGTAACATCGCCGGAACCATAGGGAATGAGAGGCGCAGATGACTACCACGGCGGGCGGGCCACAGGATCTATTGCGAGCGGACCACATCGGCAGCTTCGGTAGGCCTCGCGCATTGCTCGACGCGCAGGCTGCTTTCGACGCTGCCGGAGGCGACGCGGCGGCGTTGCGCACGGCGGAGGACGAAGCGATACGGGAGGTGGTGGCGCGCCAGGAGGCCATCGGTTTCCCGGTGGTCACCGACGGTGAGTTCAGGCGACGCAACTTCCAGGACAGCTTCGGTGCGGCCGTATCCGGCTACGAAACCGCCGAGAATCCCAATGCCTATTACGAATGGCGCGAGTCCTCCAAGTCCCAGAAGCAGGAGCGTGTCATGTCTGGACCCGCCGTGGCCGGTCCTCCCGTGGTCACGCGCCGCGCCGCGGTGGAGCGGCTCAAGCTCGTGCACAACCTGCCGCTTGACGAGTGGCGCTTCGCCAACGAGATTGCCAACGTTCCCACCAAGGTAACTTTAATCGGGCCCGACCGCATCGCACAGCGCTTCGACTACCAGCGCTCCGGAGGGGTCTACGAGGGCCTCGACGATTTCACCAACGACGTCGTTGCCATAGAGAGAGAGATGATCAAGGGGCTTGTGGATGCTGGCTGCACCTACGTGCACATAGACGCCCCCGGTTACACCGCGTATCTAGATGGCCCCTCCCTCGAGGCTATGCGGGCACGGGGTGAGGACACCGATGAGAACCTCGACCGCTCCATCCGCGCGGACAACGCCCTGCTCGAAGGGTTTCCCGGCGTGACCTTCGGCATACACCTCTGCCGTGGAAACTCTCGGGCCGTCGACCCGGCTACGGGAAAGCTCGTCGCGCAGTGGCATCGCGAAGGCTCCTACGATGCGATCGCCGAGCGCCTATTCGCCGGCCTGCACCACAAGCGTCTGCTGCTCGAGTACGACACCGAGCGCGCAGGCTCCTTTGAGCCGCTTCGCTTCGTGCCGAAGCACAAGATCGTGGTGCTCGGCCTCGTCACCACCAAAAGCACCGACATCGAAACCGTGGATGATCTGAAGCGGCGGATCGAGCAAGCCGCCAAGTTCATTTCAATCGACCAGTTGGCGCTCAGCCCCCAATGTGGATTCGGGAGTGGCGTATCCGACGCGTTGCCGAACGACGCGCAGTGGCGCAAGCTCGAGGCCGTGCTGGAGGCAGCGGCACAGGTATGGGGCTGAGTGGCGAACAGGAGCTATTGCTGATTGTCGACGACGACCCCGACATCAGGTCGCTCTCCCACCGTTTTCTTCTTGCCACGAACGGATGAGAAGTAATCGAGGCGGCTGTGGCGACGGTTGTGCGGAGTTCGCTGGGTTGGAGCAACCCGATGCGATCCTGCCGGCATGGCGATGTCGACCATCTGAAAGCCGCTCCAAGACGAGAGCGATCTCCGTGCTGCTGTTCACCGGCGGGATATTGCCGGATGCCCAGGCCATAGCCGACGCCGGAATCGCAACGTGCGTGCACAAGCCGTTCGGCCCGCTACATATTGCTACCATCGCGGTCCGCTCGACTGGGAGCTGTGGAGCGAATCTAGACGCTCAGCAGTGCCTCGGAGTTCCGAGCCGTCTGCGCGCGAACGCCCTCTGCGTCGGAGAGTTCGTTGAGCGCCTGAACCGTAAATTGCAGCGCCCCGGCTCCCCCGCCGTAGTCGGACCCGAACACCACGCGCTCCGGCCCGAGGTGATTCAGCAGGAACTGCAGGGTGTTCGCGTCGGCGCTGGCCGTGTCAACCAGGAAATGGTCCAGCAGGATATCGCGGTAGGGCCGGTTGCCCTGTGGACCCTCATGCGGCCAATACAGCTTGTTCAGCAGCATCGGAATGCCGCCACCGGCGCTCCGGATCACCACGCGAAGGCCTGGGTAACGATCGAACAACCCCGCGGCGATCATGCGCACCACCGTGTCCGCCACCGCCGCGTCCGTGTGCGCACTCACCATCACGCCGCGCCCGCCATCTTCGAGGTGCTCCATCCCCGCTTTGGAGCCCACACCAGCACCTCCTCCGTGCAGGAAGATCGGCAGCCCGTTCCGCGAGGTTGCTTCGAACGCTGGCTCCGTCTCTTCTAGGCCGATCTTGTCAGGCTGGGCGTACATCAGCACCGCCTTGAACCCACGTCCGGCCATACGGTCGATCTCAGCCGCGGAGCCGACTGGATCCGTCAGCGTGATCGCGATCGTTCCGGCCAGACGGCCGAGGTGCGGGCTGATTCGGTCCGCAATGACATCATTCGACCGGCGCACCATCGCGAGAGCCTGCTCGGGCGGGAACCGATCTGCGCTCAGCCCCGCGCCCTGGCTCACTAGCTGGATATCGATCCCCGCGCGGTCCATCTCTTCCACGCGCCCCGCGAAATCGGCCGAATCGTTCGGGTCCGGGCGCGCTGCCTCAGCACCCGCTTTAGTGAACTCCTCCATCACCTCCGCCGCCGTGTGATGGCTGTGCCAGTCAATCAACGTTGACATGGTGCACTCCTTCCTTCGCCTAGGGTATGTTCCGCCCTCAGGGTACCGTTAGCGGTCATTGTGTACGCGGCGTGCCGGCGCCTAAGCCTTGCTTTTGAGCTTCTCCTTCAAGATGTCGAAGCGCCGCGTGTTTTCCTTGAGCGGGTAGTAGTAGCCGCGGT
>CAZQVD010000220.1:0-3491 GCA_964596665.1 uncultured Dehalococcoidia bacterium | reverse complement strand
GTCCGCCAGAGAGACGGGTATCCCCGTGGTGCACGTCACTGGCCTGCCCGACCAGGAGTCCAATGTCATCGGCTGGGCCGGCAGGGGCGGTTACATGGGCAGCAACGACCGAGTCGAACGATCGCCCAGCATGTACGACATCATCGACGACCTCGCTCCCGTCGACGGTGAAGCCTTCATGCGCAAGGCCTCTCCCAGCGCCTTCTTCGGCACACCTATCGTCGGCCACCTTAACGCGCTCGGCGTCGACACCCTGATCGTCGCAGGCGAAAGCACCAGCGGTTGCGTGCGAGCCTCCGTCGTCGACGCGTGTACCTACCGCTACCGCACCGTGGTCGTGGAGGAATGCGTCTTCGACCGGCACGAGTCCGCACACGCCATGAACCTGTTCGACATGCACCAGAAATACGCGGACGTCCTCCCGCTTGCCGACGTGCAGGCATGGATGCATGAGTGGCAGGCGCCGGAAGGCTACGGAGCTCCGCGCTAGCTTCTCGCAAGGAGATCTGATATGGGACGACTGGACGGCCGTGTGATCATCGTGACCGGCGGTGCACTGGGTATCGGCCGGGCCTACTGCGACGGCTTCGCCCGTGAGGGTGCGAAGGTGGTCATCGCCGACATCGACGGCCCAGCCGGGGTGCGTGCAGCGGCAGAGCTCGCAGAAGGTGGCGCGGACGCCCTCGCCGTCACCACAGACGTAGCCGATCAAGCGTCCACCGAAAATATGGCGCGGGCCACCCTCGAGCGGTTCGGCCGCATCGATGGGCTCGTGAACAACGCCGCCATTGCCATCCGCGTGCCCAAGATCGAAGGCCCGATCGAAGAGATCACCGTCGAAGACTGGGACCGGGTCATGGGAGTCAACCTCAGGGGAACGTTCCTCTGCTGCCGCGCAGTCATCGGCCACATGAAAGAGCGAGAGTACGGGAAGATCATCAACATCAGCTCCTCCACCTTCTTCTCCGGCAGGACGAACGCCCACTACGTCGCCTCGAAGGGCGGCGTCATCGCGTTCACTCGGGTCCTCGCTCGGGAGGTCGGCGACTGGAACATCACCGTCAACTCCATAGCCCCAGGCCTCACCGCCAGCGAGACCGAGAAAACGCCCATGGAGCGCTACGAGGTGCGCGTCCCGCATCGAGCGATCAAACGCGTCGAGCAGCCGGAGGACCTCGTTGGCGCGGCCGTATTCCTCATGTCCTCGGAGAGCGATTTCATGTCGGGCCAGACCATGGCGGTGGACGGCGGCGCGGTGATGCACTAGGCAGATTTTGCCCGTGGGCATGGCGCCACCTCCTCCGGTGCCCACACAAGGAGATACCCCATGGGTGAGTTCGTTTTCGGCGCAGCCACCGTCCACGCCCCTCAAATGCTCACGCGGCCTCCGCAAGAGGATCCCGCTCAACTGGACGCGGGCATCGCGGCCATGCGGGATCTCGGCAAGCTGCTCGACGAGACCAAGCCCGATGTGCTCCTGTTTCTCGGTATCGATCATGTCGAAACCTTCTTCCCCAACTCCGTGCCGACCTTCGCCATGGTCACCGGTGAGCGGGCCACCGCCTCTTACGCCGGCCACCACTACGACCTGCTCATCCATCAACCCATGGCCAAAGCGCTGCTCGACGGCCTCGTCGCCGCTGGCATGGACCTGACCTACACACCTGAAGCGATCCTGGGGCATGCCTTCGCAGTCCCGTTCGAGTACATCATCGAGGACCGCGCCATTCCGGTGGTGCCCATGTTCGTCAACGTCTACCTTCCGCCGCTGCCGTCACCACAGCGCTGCCTCGCCCTCGGTGCGGAGATCGCCAAGATTGTCGAGGCCCGTCCCGAGCGCGTCGGCATCCTCGCCAGCGGAGGCATGTCCCACTACCCCGGCACTTGGAAGTACTACTACCCTGAGTACGATTTCGACGCCTGGGCGATCCAAGAGATCGAGGAGGGGCGGCCGGAGAGCCTGTTGGAGCTAAGCGGTGAGCAGCTAGACGAGGTGGGCAACACCGAGTTGCTCACCTGGTTCGTCATGTGGGGAGCCATCGGCCGCAAGCGCGGCGAGCTGCTTTCGTACCAGCCCACACCGCACCACGGACACGGCGTCTTTCGCTTCTTGCCGGATCGGGGAGGCCGATCGCGGGAGCACCAAGAGCTCCCGCTGCATGGCGGTTTCGAGTTCAAAGGGCAGGGCTACGAGTTCTACAAATACCCAGATCCGGAATCGTTCCCGCTGAACAAGGCGCTGCATCACTTACGGGTCGACGACGCGCTTCGCCATCGCTTCGTGCGCGACATGGACGCCGTCTGCCGGGAATATCGCCTAGGAAATAAGCAAGCCGATGCGCTGAAGACGCTTACCACCGACGCCGTCGTCGCCGAGGGAGCCCACGGGATACTCGCCATAACGTCCATGCTGGCTCTGCAGCTGGCGAAGCGCGAGGCGGAGCAGGAGGCCGGCTAGGCGGTTACGCGCTCCTGATCCCGCTGCATCGCGTGGAACGGCGCGACCGCACTCGGTGGGGCCTCGCCCAGCACCGGCACCCAAGCTGCACCAGAGCTCTCCTTGGTCCACGCACACCCACACCGTGCAGGTTTTCCTAGTGCACTAGTGTGCCTCTGTGAGAACGATGCAGCATTCTTGAGATTCCTCTCCGCTACCGGCCCTCTCGCGTAACGAGGAACGCCATGGGAACTGATGCGGTCAGTACCAGCATCAGGGCAGGCATGGCGGCCCTGGCGAAAAACGCCTCGGATGCCGCACCCCACACGGACGTTGCCAGCGTTTGGAATCCCAGGGGACTGAGGATCAACGTGGCGGGCAGCTCTTTCATCACAAGGAGGAAGACCAGGGCCGCTCCTGCCAGGGTCCCACGCATCAGCAACGGCGCCGTGACACTGCGGAAGGCTTGTGCGGGCGTCCGGCCGAGTCCGCGAGCCGCCTCTTCCAGGCGAGGGCTGAGTTGCCGCAGCGACGACTCGATCGCGCCAACGGAAGCGGGAAGGAACAGCACGAGGTAGGCCAGCAGCAACAACAGCGCAGTCTGGTACACGATGGGGAGCACCGCCGTGGCGAAGAACACGAAAGCGAGCGCCACCGCGACCCCCGGGAGCGCGAACCCCACGAAGGTAAGCCGGCTCAGGGCGCTCGCCACCTGGCTTGGGAAACGCACGACCAGCACTGCGATCGGCATACCGGCCAGAGCCGCCAATGCCGCAGCTCCCAGCGAGACCGTCACCGAGCTCAGCGTGTTGGACCACAGAAGCGCCAGCGGCTCGCCCGCGGAAACGCCTCGTACCACCCAGAACAGCAGGATGCCCAGCGGCGCGAGCAAGGCCACTCCGCAAACGGTCGCCACGTACAGCAACGCCGGCCACCGCCATCTTCCCAGCGCGATTGGGATCCTGCGCCGCACCATCCCGGGGGTTACCCGGTAGTGCACAGCACGGCCCCTGGTTCTCGATTCGAGCACCACGAGAGACAGCGCCAGGCCGAC
>CAZQVD010000219.1:0-3504 GCA_964596665.1 uncultured Dehalococcoidia bacterium | reverse complement strand
CCGCTGTGGCTGTGCTCCACTCCAGCTACCAAGACGGGAGTTGGCGAGCCGTCCTCGACGGTCAGGACGAGACGGTCACGGGCTGCCAACGCCTCTTGAAGTGCCACCAAAGATGGATGCTTTGCAACCTGTATCCTGTCCTGCGCGAAAAACGCGGTGCCGCACGCACCGAACAAGATCGGGTCTGCAAAGTTGACCTGCCATTCGACAGCGTGCGGAAGAAGCTCGAAGCGGACGTAGTCGGAAAAAACCACGCCGGCCGACACGCTGCTGAGCGCCCTTGCAGGTCAACCCCGGCGCCTCTGGGCAAGGGTATGGCATCCCACAGCCTGTATTCGAGAACACACTAGTCCTTGGGGCACTCGTCTCGAAACCCGTGCGCTTGTTCCGGTCGTCTATCATCCGCGGATGCGCATGCACCAGATCCTGGGCGAGGAACTCCTGCATCAGCGTTCCTTGATGCTGACCAAGTGCGGCGATAGCTCCCGAACCGACCCCACCAACTCTAGTCTGCCCACCATGCCTGCGAGCGCGTGGGCGTTGGCCTCGCCGACCGAGCCGACGCTCCACTCCAGGAACTTGGCGTGCATCTCGTCCCATGACATAGGGTTCTCGGGCTCCCCCTTGGGAAACGGCACGTCCTGGCTCAGCACTCGTCCGTCCGTCGTAGTCAGGGTCACCGTCGAGCCGATCTCGGCGCCCATCTGCGGAACGAGTGTCACTTCAGTGCGTGCCATCACGCCGCGGACCGCAGCATCGTCCAGGTGGTCGTAGCTCCTCCAGTTGTACGTGCCCGCCAACGCGGCCGCGGCGGCGAAGTACACGCTGAACTGCCCCTCCACGACGTTCGACGGCGTTCGCTTGCGATCGGGAGGGTCCGCCACCAAGCCAAAAGCCGTGGTCCCCATGCCGATCCGGATCGTGTCCACATCGCCCGAAGTGATTCCGCCCGCCCTCGCCATCTCAACCAAAGCGTCGATCGTAGCGTGGCTGTAGCGGCAGCACGGATACGGCTTCACCGCCGTCTTCATCACCTCGAAGCTGCTTCCGAGGCCGTCCAGTGCAACCGCAAGGTCGGCCTCGCCTCCTGCGTACAGCGCTAGATAGCCCGCCTCGCCCTCGATGGGCTCCGTGGCGCCAACGTAGCCGTGCCGTGCCATCACCAGGCTGACGATCGCGTTGTGGGCCGTCAGGCCCGTGTGGAAGCGCTTGTTCCACGAGCCGTTGGCCAAGAATTGGAGCGAGCCCGCCGACTGGCTCACGTTGAGGCCCAACGCGTTCGCAGTCTGCTCGGGCGTGTAGCCTAGCAGGCGGGCGCCCGCAGCCGTCGCACCAAATATGCCCGTGGTCGCCGTAGGGTGGAATCCACGCGCGTGCACGGCGCCCCCGTGCGCCCGGGCCAGCTTGCCGATCACGTCGTATCCGGCCACCGCCGCCGTCAGCAGCTTTCGCCCCGACGCCCCTGATCCCTCGGCCAGCGCCAGCAGCGTCGAAAGCAGCGGCGTGCCGATGTGGAGGATGCCTTCACGGTGCGTATCGTCGAAGTCCATGCTGTGCGCAAGCGTCGCGTTGATCAACGCCGCGTAGTGGGCCGGAAGCGGCGCGCATCCGCCCAGCACGCTCGCGTCACCAGGAGCGCCTGCAGCGAGCTCTCGCACACCGTCGATGATGGGCCCGGAGGACTCGGCTACCTGGGCGCCCCCGAAGGCAACACCGAGGTAGTCGAGGAACAGCAGCTTGGTGCGCTCCACCACCTCCGGCGGGATGTCGTCGAAGGCCAGCGACAGCGCGTGGCCTGTAAACGCCTGCGTGACTCCCTTGGCCGTGACAACCATGTCGTCCCTCCTGGAGCGTCTCAATCCATGATGCTCCCAGGAGGGCCGTGCAGCAAGGGCTCAAGCGCCCTGCGCCGCAACCGTCGTTAGAGGCTCGCTCCCTCACCAATGCTGGAATCCGTCCGCCGGACCCATGGCCGCCATGGCCGAAGCTGTGACGGCCCACAGCCGACCCTAGCGCCGAGCTACGCGGAAGTTGTCAAAGAAATTCTGAAGGTCTGGAAGTCTACGAGAAGCGCATGGACACATCGCCGATGCCGTCGAACGAGGCATCTATGGCGTCGCCATTGGAGATGGCGAACTGGCGCGTGAACGACCCCGTCATCACCAGGTCGCCCAGCCGGAGGCCAAGCCCGAAGTCGGCGAGCCGATTGGCGAGGAACACGATCGAGTTTACCGGATCGCCCAGCACCGCTTCGCCGGTGGCCTCCGCCACCACACTGCCATTGATGCGAACCGCCAAGCTGACGCCGCTCAGATCCAGGGAGCCGTCGTAGGGGACCTCCGCCCCCATCACGATCCCCTTTTGCTGGAGATTGTCCACCACTCCCTTCTGGATCTCGCCGCTGAAGTCGCCTCGCGTCTCTATGATCTCGAACGCCGGCATCACCGTGGCGATCGCACTGCGGGCTGCTTCCTGGGTGACGCCGGGGCCCATGAGCGCACTACCCATGCGCATGCAAATCTCGTTCTCCAGCCCAGGCTTGAATAGCAAATCGAACGGCCAGGCCGCACCCGACTCATGGGGAGCATCGTCCATCAGGAACCCGAACCATGGTTCGTGCACCCCGAATTGATCCTGGATCGGCTTGGCCGTGAGGCCCACCTTCCAGCCGACCTGGCGCTCGCCACCAGCAACCCGGCTCGCAGCGATCGCGATCTGGATGCGGTACGCCTCATCGGAACTCAGCCGGCCCACCCACTCCGGCGGGAAGAAAACGCCCAGAGCGCGCTGCGCGAGGAACTCCGCGGCCAGTGCCGCGGGATCGAAGTGGTCCACTTCACCCTCCCCGTAGCGCCTAGTTGAGCAGCGCCCCGTAGCCCTCGATGTGGTCATCGATCCCGATCGTGCGCAGCCCCCACCACACCATCGCCTGCGTCGAGGTCACCACCGGCAAACCCGTGTCGCGCTCGATGGCGGCGATCGAGCCCACCGACGGGAAACGGGCGCACGGTATGTAGAGTGCCTCGGCTTCGGGCGCCTCGCGCGCTACCTCCGTCGCCAACTCGTAGGGAGTCTCCCATGGCAGTCGCGCAATATCGGCCGCCTTCTCGATGCCCAGGCCCTTGATACCCTCAACCCTATAGTTCTGGCTCTCCAGGTAGCGCTTCAGCAGTACGTTGCGCTCGTCGGTGTACGGCGTGGCCACAGCCAGCTTCTTGGCACCGAAATGATCGATTCCCTGGAGAATCGCCCCCGTCGTCGAGATTGACGGCACCGGCGCGATCGCGCGAGTGCGGTCCAACACCTTCTCGTCCGAGCCCATCGCCGCCACCACTGGCCCGCCGCCCACTACGATGCAGTCCGCCTCGCCCTCGGCGACCGCGTCGATCGTCTGCCCGTCAACGGTGATCGTCACCAGATTCGGGGGAGAATTGAAGTCGTAGTCCCACAGGCCGTGGTGCACCGCCTGGAAATGCCAGACGCGCTGGCCGGTTCGGGCATCGA
>CAZQVD010000218.1:0-3560 GCA_964596665.1 uncultured Dehalococcoidia bacterium | reverse complement strand
TGCTGATCCCACTCTCCTTCGCTGCCTTCGTGGTCACGGCTTTCCAGATGTTCTACGGGTGGCCGATCTGGATGCTGACCCTCCTCTCCCTGGTCATCCTCGTGCCGCCGATTTACATCCAGCTCCGGTGGCAGCGCACGCCGGCCATGGCGCTGGCGAAGCACTATGCCGAGATAGCGGTGGCCGTGCACGCTCAGCCCAGGCCTGTGCCGGTCGCCGCCGTGACCGAGGCCCACGCAGCGCCGGGCACGGAGGACGACGCATGATCGCAGGAGTCAAAGGATTGCTCACCACGTTGCGCTGGCTCGGGAAGAGGCCGCTCACGGCGCACTATCCGGAGCAGCACCTGCCGGTGCAAGAGCGCTATATGGGCTTTCCCGCCCTGCTCACCGACGATACGGCGGATGAGCCGTTCTGCACCGGATGCATGGTCTGCGTCCGCGAGTGCCCCACGCAATGCATGACCGCGGTCATGCACGACAACCCGAACGTCGCCGAGGGCACGAGTCATCGGCGCAAGATCATCGAAACGTTTGAGATCAACCTGAACCGGTGCATCCTCTGCGGCATCTGTGTGGACGTGTGCGCGCTCGATGCCATCGAGATGTCGTACGAGCATGAGCTGGCGAGCTTCGGCCGCGCCGGCGCCCGGGCCGATCTCGAGATCTTGCTGACCCTGGGCCGCAGGTACATGGAGCAAAGCGCCTGGACCCCGAAGAACCCGGAGAAGAACGTCGCCGCCGTCGCGCTGGCCAAGAAGGCGGCCGCGGATGCGGCCAAGGCTGCTGCGGCCGAGGGCGCTTCCTCGCCAGCTGCGGGCGCGGATGCGGGCGGGACCGCCGAAGCGGAGGGTGAATCCTAACGTGAGTCTCGCCCTCTTCTACATCGCCGCCGCGGTGACGCTCGTTGCAGCCGTCGGCCTCATCACCACCCGCAACAGCGTCTATGCCGCGCTCTTCCTCCTGGTGGCGCTGCTCGGGGTGGCGGGTCTGTTCATCCTCCTCTACGCCGAGTTCCTCGCGCTGGTGCAGCTCCTGATCTACGGGGGCGCCATCGTCATCGTCATCCTGTTCGCGCTGATGCTCACGCGCTCCGGCGAGTTCGATGCGGTCACAGAGCATCGCCGGTGGCCAGTGGCTGCAGTCGTGTCGGCAGGACTGTTCGCCCTGTTGGTGGCCGCATCAGTCGGCGACTCGGGCCTCTACAACTCGCAGGTCCGCACGGGGGTGGAGTTCGAGACGCTCGGCAGGACCCTGTTCGAGCTGTGGGCCATCCCTTTCGAGATCGCTTCGGTCGTCCTGCTGATTGCTCTTGTAGGGGCCGTGGTGGTGGGCCGCAGCGTCGGCGGTGACGGCGAGCCAGAGGACGGCCCATGACGCCCGAGCTGGGGCTGGTCCATTTCCAGGTGCTGGCGGCTGCGCTGTTCTGCCTGGGCCTCTATGGGGTGTTGGCGCGGCGTAGCGTGGTCATGATCCTGATGTCGGTGGAGCTGATGCTCAACGCCGTGAACCTGAACCTGGTTGCTTTCGGCGCGTTCCGGGGTGAGGCGACGGTGGTGGGCCAGGTCATCGTGGTGTTCGTGATCACCGTTGCGGCCGCTGAGGTTGGCTTGGCGCTGGCGATCATCATGCGGCTGTACAGGGGCAAGGGTTCGGTGAACGTCGACGACATCGATTTGCTGAAGGGTTAGATGGGTATCGAGCAGGCCTGGCTTATTCCGTTCTATGGCTTCGCTGCCTTCGGCGTGCTGGCGCTGTTCCGCACGTTCCTACCCGGCCAGGGGAAGCTCCTCGCCGTGCTTGCCGTGGTGGCAGGCTTCGTCACGTTCTGGCCCGTCCTGTTCGACTTCCTCGACCGCGGCGTGGGCGAGTACCACATCGCCCGCGAGTGGTTCACCGCGGGCGAGCTCAGCGTTGGTTGGGGGACCATCGTCGACCCGCTGTCCATCGTGATGCTGGCCCTCGTAACCTTCGTCTCCGTCGCGGTCCAGGTCTACTCGCTTGGCTACATGCGTCATGCCGACGGGCGGCGACACCGCGACGACCCGCGCATAGGCTGGTACTTCGCGGCGCATTCGCTGTTCACCGCGAGCATGCTCACCATCGTGCTCGCCGACAACCTGCTGGTGCTCTACGTGGCGTGGGAGCTGGTGGGCCTCTGCTCCTACCTGCTGATCGGGTACTGGTACGAGCGCCGGTCCGCTGCCGAGGCGGCGAAGAAAGCGTTCATTACGACCCGCTTGGGCGATGTGGGGCTTCTGATCGGCATCCTGCTGCTCGTTGCCGAGACCGGCAACGCCACGGGGGCCGCCACCTTCGACATCGGCACCATCTTGGAGCTGGTGACCGCCGGGGCGCTCGACTCCACTATCGTGACGGCGAGTGCCTTCCTCATCTTTCTCGGTGCCATGGGCAAGTCGGCCCAGTTCCCGCTGCACGTCTGGCTCCCCGATGCGATGGAGGGCCCGACGCCGGTGAGCGCGCTGATTCATGCGGCAACGATGGTCACGGCTGGCGTATTCCTCGTGGCGCGGCTGTTCCCGCTCTACGAAGCGGTCCAGAGCGCCCAGCTTGCGATCGCCATCGTGGGCATCGTCACGGCGCTGATGGGTGCCAGCATGGCGCTGGTGGCCACCGACCTGAAGCGCATCCTCGCCTTCTCGACCATGAGCCACCTGGGCTTCATGATGCTGGCGCTCGGCGCCGGAGGCTTCACCGCGGCCATCTTCCACCTGCTCATGCACGGGGTCGCGAAGGCGATGCTGTTCCTCAGCGCCGGCTCCATCATGCACTCCATGAACGACGAGACCGACATCCGGAAGATGGGCGGCCTGCGCAAGCGCATGCCCGTTACCGCGGGCGCCTTCATCATCGGCGCGCTGGCGCTGGCGGGCATCCCGCCGCTGAGTGCGTTCTGGAGCAAGGACGAGATGCTTCTCGCGGTGCAGGGCGGCCTCAATCCCATCTTCCTGGTGCTGTTCCTCGTGGCCATCGTGCTGAGCGCGCTGTACATGGCACGCGCGATCCTCGTCGTGTTCTTCGGGCCGCTCGACCGAGACAACGCCCGCGTGCACGAGTCGCCCGCGATCATGAGCTGGCCGCTGATCGTGCTTGGCGCGCTGAGCCTGGCGATCGGCTTCATTGCGCTGCCGCTAGGGGGCGGTTTCGAGGGCATAGGCAGCTTCCTGTTCGAGGCGTCCCACGGCCCCCACGAGTTCGAATTCAGCGTGCTGTGGTCGCTGGTCGGGATCGTTCTTGTGGGTGGTGGCCTGGTGGCAGGATGGGCTCTCTATGCCGGTCCGCGAGAGCGAGTTGACCGTATCCGCGAGCGGGCAGGGGGCCTCCACCGGCTGCTCGCGGAGCGCTACTACCTGGACCCGATTTACCAGTTCGTCATCGACCGCTTCGTGCTGGCCATGGGGCGTATTCTCGCGGTGTTCGACCGCCGCTTCGTCAACGACGTGGGCGTGAACGGCCCCGGTGTCGTCATCGTCGAGACTGGCAAGATGCTCCGCTACCACGTCACGGGACCCTTCGCCGACTACGGAGCGGCGCTGGCCG
>CAZQVD010000217.1:0-3618 GCA_964596665.1 uncultured Dehalococcoidia bacterium | reverse complement strand
CTGGCCGTCGACGACGATGGCGCCCTCTGTGGCCTCGACGGTGCCGGGATAGCGGCCGAAGTTGGTGTCGTATTTGAAGAGATGGGCGTTGGATTTGGGGTCCGCCAGGTCGTTGACCGCCACCACCTCGAGCTCATCGGGGTGTCGCTCCATGGTTGCACGCAGCACCTGCCGGCCTATGCGCCCGAACCCGTTTATGCCTATGCGTGTGGTCATGTCGTCCTCCTGTGCGTGGTCGAGAGGCCGCCGCTACGCCCGAGGCGAGCCGGTCCGGCGCCGCGTCAATGCTACGCTTCGCGCCGCTCCCAAAACAAGCGTGAGCCGGGATCAGGAAACGAGGCGCACGCCGGGTTTCACCGGCTGCCAATCGCCATTGCGATAGTCGTCGTCGCGCCACTCCCGCAGTTCGATGGACATGCCGTTCGGGTCGACGATCTCGGCGCGCTTGCCCTTGAACGTCGAGCCCGGGCGCGGCTCCTGGGCGAATCGCACCCCCAGCGCCTTCAGCCGCTTCGCCGCAGCGTCCATGTCGTCGACGCGAAGCGCGAAGCGCTGCACACCGACGCCACGCTGGTCGATCTCCTTGGCGACAGCCTCTGGGCTGGCCTGGATGACCTCCACCATGAAGTCGTCGAGCGTGATGGTCGCCTGCTCGGATCGCGAGCCGTCGGGCCGCTCGGCAATCGTGTGGCGCTGGCGCTCGAAGCCGAGCACGTCCTTGTAGAACACGAGTGTCTCTTCCACATCGCGAACGAGCATTTCGATGTGGTCCACACGTTGGATGTGATGCACGTTTTCAGTCATCTGGTCTCCTATTTCCTGAGCTTCGAGAAGGGCTCGCGCCCCGCGTAGCGCGCCGTTGGGCCGAGCTCATCGGCGATGCGCAGCAGCCGGTTGTACTTGGCGACCCGCTCGCTGCGGGCGGGGGCGCCCGTCTTAATCTGCCCCGCGCCCGTGGCGACGGCTAGATCGGCGATCGTCGTGTCCTCCGTTTCGCCGGAGCGATGGCTGATGACGGCGTTCCATCCGGCCTCCTGCGTCATGCGGATGGAGGCCATGGCCTCAGTCAGCGAGCCGATCTGGTTAACCTTGATCAGCACCGAGTTGGCGGACGCCTCGCGGATGCCGCGCTCAATCCTCGTCGTGTTGGTGGTGAACAGATCGTCGCCGACAATCTGGATCCGGTCCCCAAGCCGCGCCGTGAGGAGCGCCCAGCCCTCCCAATCGTCCTCGGCCAGCCCATCCTCGATGCTCACGATGGGGTAGCGGTCGACCCAGCGCGCGTAGTAGTCGACCATCTCATGCGATGTGAGGCTGACGCCCTCCCGGGCGAGCACGTACTTGCCGTTCTCGTAGAACTCCGAGGAGGCCGGATCGAGCGCGATCATGGCGTCGGTCCCAGGCTTGTAGCCCGCTGACTCGATCGCTTCCACCAGCAACTCCATGGCTGCCTCGTTAGTGGGCAGGGACGGCGCAACGCCGCCCTCGTCGCCCACGTTGGTGGACATGCCGCGCCCGGCCACGATCCGGCGCAACGCTTGGTAGCACTCGACCCCGCAGCGCAACGCTTCGTCGAAGCGCTCGAACCCCAGCGGCATGATCATGAACTCCTGGAAGTCCGTCGAGCCCATGGCGTGCTTTCCGCCGTTCAGCACGTTCAGCATGGGCGTCGGCAGCACGGGGTCGCGCGTGGCCAGCGACCGGTAGAGCGGCGTGCCAGCAGCAGCAGCAGCAGCGTGGGCCGTGGCAAGCGAGACGGCGAGCACCGCGTTCGCACCCAACTCTGACTTGTCCGGCGTGCCGTCGAGCTCCAGCATGACCTGGTCGAGCCCGTCCTGGTCCTCGGCGTCCCGACCGACGACCTTCGGGGCGATGCGCTCGTTGACGTTCCGCACCGCCGTGAGCGTACCTTTCTTGTCGTAGCGTGCAGGGTCACCGTCGCGCAGTTCGACCGCCTCGTAAGTCCCGGTGCTGGCACCGGACGGCACCGCCGCCCAGCCGGACGCACCGCCGTCCAGGGTCACGACGGCCTCGACGGTGGGCTGGCCGCGGGAGTCGAGTATCTCGCGAGCGTAGACGGCTGCGATGCGGGGCATGGGGCACTCCTGAGCGTCCTTCCGGCGCCCGGATTCTACCGGCTTAGCGACGGCTGCGCACGACACGGGCGGCCGTCGAGCACCTGCTAGAATCGCGGCATGACCAACGATCCAACCCCCACGCCACCACCCGCAAACCCACCCGCCGACCGACCACTCATCATCGCCGTGATCGGTGGTGGGAACCCACCGCCGCGTGCGATTGAGTTGGCGGAGGAGGTGGGCCGCGAGCTTGCGCTACGGGGAGCCACGGTGGTCTGCGGCGGCCTCAGCGGTGTCATGGAGGCCGTGTGCCGCGGCGCCAAGTCCGCGGGCGGCACGACGATCGGCATCCTGCCCGGGAACGCCATCGACACCGCCAACCACTACATCGACTACCCCATCATGACCGGCATGGGATATGCCCGGAACGTCATCGTCGTGAAGACAGGCCGCGCCGCCATCGCGGTCGACGGCGCCTACGGCACGCTGTCCGAGATCGGGCATGCGCTGGGCGACGGTATACCCGTGATCGGGCTAGAGACGTGGGATCTGCCGCAGCGCGACGACCTACCGCTGCACGTGGTCCACTCCGACACGCCCACAGACGCAGTCGAAAAGGCCATCGCGGCCGCCCACGAACGTGACACACGCGAGCACGCGCGGGTGCACTGACTTGCCGCCAGCGGCTTAACTGGCGGCGGGTCGGTTTGCCACTTGCCATCGCAGCGCGGCAGCGAGTGCGTCCGGGGTCGCACCCGGACTAGATGAATGGGGTGAGAACGTCGGTGGCAGCGTCGACGGCGTCGACGAGTGGGCCGGGGTAGACCCCCACCGCGACCGTACCGGCGAACAGCAGCCACAGCACCGTCATGCCGAGCAGTGGCACCGGCACTCGGCCGCTTTCGCCGGGCTCGCCGATGTACATCTCGCGCACGACCCGCAAGTAGTAGTAGAGCGATATGACACTGTTCACGATGGCGATGGCGGCAAGCCACAACAGGCCGGCATCTGAGGCCGCAGTGAACAGATAGAACTTCGTGATGAAGCCCGCGAATATCGGCAGGCCCGCCAGCGAGAAGAGCGAGGCGGTCATGACCATGGCGAGGAACGGGTTGCGCGAGGCGAGCCCCGCGTAGCCGGCGACCTCCTCCTTGCCGGTGCGAGCCTCGACCGCGATCACGACCATGAACGCCGCCATGTTCGTGAACGCGTAGCCGACCAGGTGCAGGAGTACGGCGTTCGCCGCCGCCTCGCTCAACGCCACGATGCCCACGAGCACGAACCCAACCTGCGCGATGGAGCTGTAGGCGAGCAGCCGCTTGATGTTCGTCTGCGCCAGCGCGGTCAAGGTGCCCACCGTCATGGTGAGCGCCGCCAGGATCGCCAGGGGCAGCTGCCACTCGCCGACGGCATTGGGCGCCGCTTCCGCGAGGAAGCGCAGCAGCAGCGCGAAGGCCGCCGCCTTGGACAGCACCGCTATCAGGGCCGTGATCGGCGTGGGCGAGCCCTCGTAGACGTCGGGGGCCCAAAGGTGGAACGG
>CAZQVD010000216.1:2532-3622 GCA_964596665.1 uncultured Dehalococcoidia bacterium | reverse complement strand
GGTCCATCTGCTCGAGCACGATCCACAGCGTCTTGATCGCCCGGCGTAGCACCGAGGTGTATGCGACGTCGAAGGTGAAGCCTGCCTCGCGCAACACGCGGCCTCCCTCGGCGGCCTCGGCGACGCCGCGGTCGGTCAGACCGACGTCGTGCCAGCCGGTGAAGCGATTCTCCTCGTTCCACGTGCTCTGGCCGTGGCGGATCAGGACCAGCTTGTTCATCTCGATGAACGTACGGAGACGGCCTCCGTACGTCCACTTCGAGCAGGTCCTCTCGGATGGAGCGGCGCGGCACGAGAGGAGTAGAATCCGGCGCATGCGGATGCTCCTGACGCTCGCTTGCGCCACCATCCTCGCGACGGACCCAGCCGCCCAGACCTCGCAGGTCGCCGACCCCCTGCACGAGCACGTCGCCAAGCTCGCCAGCGAGGTCGTGGGTAAACGCGGCTGCCCCGGCGTGGCGATCGGGTTGATCGCGGACGGCAAGCAGCGCGTCTTTGCCTTCGGCAGGCCGTCGATGAAGAGCGAGCGGGCGATCGACGGCGACACCCTTTTCGAGATCGGCTCGATCACCAAGGTGTTCACCTGCATCGCGCTCGCCCAGATGACGCTCGACGGCTCCGTTCGCCTCGAGGACACCGTGCAGGGCTTGCTGCCCGACACCGTCGCAATGCCGCGCACCGAGGAGCGCGAGATCCGGCTGGTCGACATGGCGCCACATCACTCGGGCCTTCCGCGCATGCCGAGCAACTTCCACCCCAAGAACGGGCTCAACCCGTTCGCCAGCTACACGGTGGACAAGATGTACGAGTCCCTGGGCGACCACGAGCTGCGCCGAGACGTTGGAGAAGAGTACGAGTACTCCAACCTCGCGATGGGGCTGCTCGGACATGTCCTGGCGCGTCGGGCAGGGACGGACTACGAAACGCTGATCTCCAGGCGCCTCCTGCAGCCGCTGGGCATGCGCGCCACCGGGATCGAACTGAACGAGGAACTACGCCCGCGCCTGGCCCGGGCACCCCTGCGCCACGGCATCGCCACGATGGACGGGTACCTCCCGACCCGGACCTGCGCGGGCCCACTGAGCCCATG
>CAZQVD010000216.1:0-2522 GCA_964596665.1 uncultured Dehalococcoidia bacterium | reverse complement strand
GCCTCTCCCCGCCTGACAAGACGTTCGCTGCGGCGCTCGAGCTGACGATGAAACCGCGCCATGAGATCGCCAAGGACATCTCGGTCGGTCTGGGTTGGCACGTCGAGGGCGCAGGCGATGGGCGCTGGTGGTGGCACGACGGCGCCACGGGCGGCTATACCAGCTACGCCGGGTTCAACCCGAAACGACAGATGGCAGTGGTCGTACTCCGCAACCGACAACACGGTGGACCGGGACCGAGCCCTGGCAAGCTCGGCGAACAGATCGTGAAATACGTGCTGGCTCAAGAGCGCTGACGCCACCGTCTCGCGGCGCTTTGAGCGAGTGGGGCCATCGCACCCCAAACGACAGCAGGGCCGCACGTGCGACCCTGCTCGTCAAGAACCGGAGAGACTCCGGAGTTCTAGTTCAACGTGATGGTGATGTAGTTGGTCTGCGTCAACTGGCCCGTGGCCGTGTTGAACCCAACCGCACCGACGTACACCGGGACCGGAGCCGGAAGCGCGGGCAGGCCCGCGAACGAAGAGAAGTCCAGCGCGGCCGTGCCGAGCATCCTGCCGTTGGCCGGCAGCGTGCCACCCCACGCCACGAACGGCGGGATGTTCGCCAGGGTCGAGAGCGTGGGCGTCGCCGGGCCCCAGACGGGGAGGCCAGCCGGCGGAGGCGTGACCGCCGGGTCAACGAACGAACCGACGATCAGGTAGAGACCACCACCAGCGCACGAGGTCCACAGGTCGATTCCCACCGCATCGCCGGCCGCGAGGCTGAGGTTGTTCCTGACGCCCATGCTCACGTATTCCATGGCGTTGCAGCAGGCGCTGGCCACACCAGGCGTCGGCGCGGTGGGCGTGAAGTCGGCGTCGTTGTCACCGGTGTCGTTGCCGGCGGGGCAGCGCTCGAGCGACAGCGGCGCAAAGACGTCGCGCGCCGCGTTGCCCTCGTACCAGCCGAGGCCGTTGCAGCCCGACGCTACGTTGGTCGGGTCGATGGTGCCGTAGGCCATCGCGTCCGCAAGCACCGGGGTGGCACCACTCATGTCGATCAGCTGCAGCCCTTCATTGGAATTCTCCAGATCCATGTCGGAGACGATGAAGTTGGCGTTGGCGACCGACGTGACTCCACTGTTTCCGTCCGCGACCACGACGCAGCCCGAAGCGCCGATCGTCGTGCCGGCCGGGAACGTGAAGCTCTCGTTGTTGCAGTTGCTGGCACTGGAACCCGATCCCTCGATGGCCTGGATGATCCAGCCACTGATGTCGGTGCCGGACGGACCGTAGAGTTCGACAAAGACCTGGCCGTTGTCGGAACCAGGGGCATCGTAGTAGACCTCGTTGATCACTACCTGGGCGGAAAGCGTGCCGAGCGAGAGCAGGGCGGCGCCGCCGAAGATCGCGCTCTTGCGCAATTGGGACAGCATGGTGGGGAGACTCCTTAGCAGAGGGGAAGGGAACGGATTGCCGGGCGCAAAGCACCAACGTAAGTTGCCAGTGCCACGCTGTCCAGAAGACCGCGCGAGCGCACTTCCGCCCAGGCGAAAGCAAACGCGTAACCCGACGCACGGCTCGTCGCCGCGCAAGGTTCACACGGTCGGTAGCGTGGGGTGAACAGTCGCTGTGCGCGTCAGGACGGCTCGCCCGCCGGCTCGGGATAGGGCGCAAAGCTGCCGGTCAGCTCGGCCACGCGCGCTCGCGCCGAGGCTCGAACCGCATCGTCGAGTTCAAACGAACGACCGTCGTCATCGGGGCGCACCGCCTCCACCACATCAGCGAGCAGATCGGCGACCGCGTCCATCTCCCCCACACCCATCCCCGTCGTCGTCACCGCCGGCGTACCGAGCCGCAACCCACTGGTCACCAACGGGACCTGCGGGTCGTCGGGCACCATGTTGCGATTCAACGTGAGTCCGCACGCGCGCAGCGCCTCCTCCGCCTGGAAACCCGTGACACCCTTGTCGCGTAGATCGACCAGGACCAGATGATTGTCGGTCCCGCCAGACACCACGCCAAGGCCGCGAGCCAGGAGCCGGTCTGCGAGGTGGCGGGCGTTTTCGATCACGCGCCGCGCGTAGTCCTCGAACGCGGGCTGCAAGGCTTCCCGAAAGCACACGGCCTTGGCCGCCATCACGTGCGGCATCGGGCCGCCGTGGAACATCGGACAACCCCGGTCAACGGACGCGCGAAATTCCTGCCGGGCCAGGATCGTGCCACCGCGCGGACCACGCAGAGTCTTGTGCGTCGTGAAGGTCACGATGTCACCGAACGGGACGGGGTTCTCGTCGCCGACGAACTGCTTGCCAGCGACCAGCCCCGCAAAATGAGCCATGTCGACGAACAGCACGGCGCCGACGTCATCGGCAATCTGGCGGAGCCGCGCAAAGTCGAGACGGCGCGGGTACGAGCTGTAGCCGGCCAGCAGAATGAGCGGCTTCAGGGTCCGCGCCTGCTCGGCCAGCGCGTCGTAGTCGACCAGTCCGTCGGAACCCACCCCGTAGCTGTGCACCTCGAACATCCGAGAGGTGATGT
>CAZQVD010000215.1:0-3664 GCA_964596665.1 uncultured Dehalococcoidia bacterium | reverse complement strand
ACGCCTTCCCCACCAGTGATTTCGTGGACCCGCTCCCGGAAGTCTTCAGCCTCGATGTCTATCGTGTAGTCCGCCCCTAACTTGTGTGCGAGCTCGAGGCGTGCGCTATCGCCTGACATACCCGTGACGATGATGCAATCTGCTCCCGCCTGTCTGGCTGCGAAGGCAGAACACAGCCCCATTTGCCCTGGTCCTTGAATCAACACGGTCTTGCCGCTCTGTGCACCGCCATATCGGTAGGCCCACTCGATGCCATCGGCCAGCGGCAGATAGAGCGCCAGAACGTGGGCGGGCACAGGACGTTCTATCTTGTGCATGACCGTGTTGGCCGGCAAATACATATACTCCCCAAGGCCGCCCCAGAGCGAAGGCCACACATCGACGGTGGTCTGTCCGTGGCGGTAGATTTGGCCATAGCCACGGTCGGTCTGATTACAAAAGCGAAAGCGGCCGGAGTAACAATACTTACAGTGGAAGCAGGGGATGTATTCCTCGGGTATGACAAGATCTCCTTCTTTCACACCCCAGCGCTTAGCAGCGTTCTTCCCTATGCTGGCAATCGTACCTACGTTCTCGTGACCAATGATGCGTGGCTTGGGCACGTCACGCCGGTAGGTCCCCACGTCGGCGCCACAGATCCCGACGGCCTCTACTTTGAGCAGCGCGTCGTCGTCTGAAAGCTCCGGCAGGTCATACTCCCTGAACTCGAACTGCCTTGGTGCTACAAGCGTTGCCGCCACAGACTTACCGGCCATCATCTACCTCATGTCCATTGGGGTTGTCTTCGCGGCACAGTGCCATTCCGACAATTGAGCCGCCGGGTGAACATACGCCCGCACCAACGGAGCGTCAAACGCTGGTGGTCAGCCCTTGATGTCCGCTCATCCTCAGCCCCACGGGGCGATGCTCACGTGGATGGCGCCGGGCGCACCATGTCCGGCCACCGACTGAATCGCCATCGCGGTCTCACCCAGCCCAAAGTGGTGGGTCGTGACCAGGGCAATAGGGTGCTGCCTTGAGGCGATCGTTTGGATGGCCCGCTCCACGGAGCGGTATGAGTGGCCGTGGGCCCACTTGATCGTCAGGTTCTTGCGGCCGGTGCCCGTGGTGCGAATCAGCTCATCACCCGCGCCGCCAAGCACGATTACGCCGTTGCGCGCTGCGAAGGCGATGCTCTCCGCAATGGTGCCCTCGGCTCCCGCTACGTTGACCGTGACGTCGGCACCGTGGCCTCCGGTCACGTCCATCACGACGTCGGTGAGCGATGCGCTCTCGATGTCGACGGTGTGATTCGCGCCGAGTTTGCGGGCAACAACGAGCCGCTCCGCGTCGCGGTGCAGCCCGCTCACGATGATCTGCGCGGCACCCGCCTCTTTCGCCGCGAGCACGCAAGCAAGACCCTGCTGGCCAGGACCCTGGATCACGACGCAATCGCCAGTCTCGGCGCCGCCGTAGCCGCTCACCCACTCGAATCCGTTAGCGAGTGGGAGGAAGAACGCGGCCTCCGATGCGGGGACCTGGTCGGGAACCCGGTGCATGACGGCATTGGGATGCAGGTAGAAGTATTGGCTGTAGCCGCCCCACAGCGCGGGGGACCTCGATGCGGCAACTGAGCCGTACCATAGGCGCTCTCCTGCGAGGCCGATGTCCGTCTGCGGGCAGAAGCGGTAGTCACCGGCCCGGCAGACGTCACACACGCCGCACGGAAGATACTCCTCGAGGGCCACGCGGTCGCCCTCCTTCACGCCCCAGCGCGCTTGCGCCTCGGCTCCCAGCCCCGCAACGTGGCCGAGGTTCTCGTGGCCCAGGATACGCACGCCGCGGTCCATGGAGCCCCAGTCGCGCACGTCGCTGCCGCACACCCCGCAGCGCTCGATCCGGAGCAGTCCGTCGCTCACCGTGAGCTCGGGCACGCCGTACTCGCGGAGCTCGAATCGCCGAGGCTCGACCAGCGTCGCGGCCAGCACCCGGTCGGTCATCAATCAGCCTGCGCGGCGGGCCCGAGATGCTTCTCGTAGAAAGCGAACACCTTGGCCCAGCTATCGACCGCCTGCTCCTGTCGGTAGCCCGGGCGCTGCCAACCCCAGAAACCGTGCCCCGCGCCGTCATAGCGCAGGAACTCATAGCTCTTCCCGTGCTTGTTCAGCTCGGCCTCGATCGCGTCGACCTGCTCGGGGCTGGGGTTCTGGTCGTCGTTGCCGAACACACCCAGCACCGGGCATCTGATCTGCGCGGTCATGTTGATGACGGCCTCGGGGCGGAAGTCGGTGATGTCGCCCGGCGGGACCGTGACGCCGGCGCCCCAGCAGTCCACGGCCGCTTGGACGTCGAGCTTTGCCGCGGCCATGTAGGCGATGCGCCCCCCAGAGCAGAAGCCGATCACGCCGACCTTGCCGTTGCTCACGGGCGAGGCGAGCAGGTAATCGACCGCGGCTTGCAGGTCGCCCAGCACCTCGGCGTCGTTGATGGCACCGGCGTCGCGGTAGCGCTGCACGACGTCCGGAAGCTCTCCATCGCCCATGCGATGGAAGAGGTTGGGACAGATCGCCTGGATGCCATGGTGCGCGAGGCGGCGCGTGACCTCCATATTCCACTCGTCCCACCCGGGCATGTGGTGGATCACGACGACGCCCGGGACGGACGCTTGCGTATCGGGCGTCGCGACATAAGCGTCCACGGCGTCCCCGCCGTGGCCCGCGAGCTGAACCGTCTTCGTACTCATCCCCAGGTATGCGGTCATGGTCGCGTCCTCCCTCGGCTACATCGGGCCGTACTCTACTCCCGGCTCCCCAGCGCGGCCAAGGCTTTCCCTCGCACGGCATTTGTGGCAAGCTCAGGCTCTCATCGAAGCCAGCGAGGTACCCCATGGTCAGCAGCAAGATCACGATCCCCACGCTCCAACAGATGAAACGCGACGGCAAGAAGATCGTCGCGGTCGTCGCCTACGACTACCAGATGGCGCAGATCGTGGACCGCGCCGGCGTGGATATCGTCTCGATAGGGGACTCGGTCGGCTCCAACATGTGGGGGCAGACCAACGTACTCGAAGTCACGATGGACCAAATGGTGCTGGCGTGCCAGGGGGTCCGCCGGGGTGTGAAGCACGCGTTGGTGAGCTGCGACCTGCCCTATGGCCCGCTCCAGCAGGGTAACGACGAGGCCGTGCGGGCGTCCATACGACTGGTGAAAGAGGGTGGCGCTGACCTGGTGAAGCTCGACGGAGCCGCGGACTACCCCGACGCCATCCGGGCCATCGACCGCGCCGGTATCCCCGTTTTCGGGCAGTTCGGTATCACGCCGCAGACCGCTCAGCGGTTCGGCGGGATCGCGGCGGGAACCGATTTGGCGCTGCAAATCAAGGACCAGCTCATGGGGGAGGCCAAAATCATGGAGGAGGCTGGGGCCTCGATCCTGGACTTCACGAACTCCGGCCCGGAGGTGGGAGCCGAGGCGACGGCGTCGGTGGCGATCCCGGTGATCGGCGGCCTGGGGGGCGGGCCGTGGCTCGACGGCCGCATCCGTGTCGCCTTCGCGGCGATCGGCTACATGGCCGCTTCGCTCGACGACAGCAACGAGCGCTACGCCGACGTGGCGAAGATATCGCTCGAAGCCATCAGTGCTTTCGCCGACGACGTGCGCGGTGGGCGGCAAATCCGCGGTGGCG
>CAZQVD010000214.1:2745-3672 GCA_964596665.1 uncultured Dehalococcoidia bacterium | reverse complement strand
GTTCGACGGGAAGACGACCGAGGGGTGGCGCGGTTTTCGCAAGGAGGGGTTTCCCGAGAAGGGCTGGGTGGTCGAGCGGGGGTGCCTGAAGCACGTGGCCAACGAAGGCGGCGGTGATGTTCTGACCGTGAAGCAGTTCGGGGATTTCGAGTTGCGGTTCGAGTGGGCGGTCAGTGAGAGGGCGAATAGCGGTGTGATCTACCGATGCGACGAGTCCGAACGGACGAGCTGGCGGACCGGGCCGGAGTATCAGGTGCTGGACGGCGGTGAGAATGCGCGCGAAGGGCTGAATTCGGCGGCGTCGCTGTATGGGTTGGTGGCACCGAAAGGTGTCGTGTTGAAGCCGGTCGGGCAGTTCAACACGGGGAGGATCGTGGTGAAGGATGGGCAGCTCGAGCACTGGCTGAACGGAGTGAAGGTCCTGGGGTGTGAGATTGGTGGCGGGGCGCGATGGGCGGAGTTGGTCGCGGGGAGCAAGTTCAGCAAGATGCCGAAGTTCGGCAGGCTGGAGCGCGGGCACATCGCGCTGCAGGACCACGGGAACACGGTCTGGTACCGCAGCCTGCGGATACGCGGTTCGGAGTAGACCGCCTCTCGCTCTCGCCGCCGGGGTAGCGGCGGTGGGCTAGGGGAAGTTCAGCTGCACTGCGTTCGAGAACGCCAGCCCGCTCGGTGCTAGCGGGTCCAGCACGACCCACTGGCCGAACGCCGTCGCCGGCCCCGAGACGCCGTTGACGGTGAACTGCACTCGCCCCTCGCTGCTGGTGAGCACGGGCAAGATGAGCTGAGCCGGGAGAGGAACCAGCGTGCCGATTGGCGGAAACAGGGTCGGATTGTTGCTCGTCGACAGGAGCAGGGACGCAGCAGCTGTGGCGGCCGCACGGCGCAGGATGAACTCTGCCGACAGCCCGACGCTCAACAACCCGC
>CAZQVD010000214.1:1974-2735 GCA_964596665.1 uncultured Dehalococcoidia bacterium | reverse complement strand
CAGCGGTTCTTCACCGTTGCCGCCGATCGTCCCGAACCCGAGGTTCACAGCCGATGGGGTGCCGCCGGCCATGATCTTGAAGATCCCGTTCCGCGCGACGATGTAGATCTCGCCCCTGCCGTCTTCACCGAACGACGTGATCCTACCGGTTGCCCCCGTGCTCGGGCGCAGTTCGGCCGTCCGCTCCTGGAAGTTGGTGCGGTTCTGGCCATCGTACTCGAACGACCAGATCCGAGCCGAACAGTAGTCGGCGAAGAAATACGTGCCTGCGAGAACGGGGATGGCGCAGCCGCGATACACGTAGCCGCCGATCACGGTGCAGTTGGAGCAGGTTTGGTAGTCGTAGACCGGCTTTACCAGGCTGGCTGCGTTGCACTGCGGAGGGTTGGAGCAGTTGCTCGTACTGAAGCACAGCAACCCTTCCATGATCTTCCACCCGTAGTTCTCGCCGCCCGCACTCGAGGCCGGCTGGAAGTTGACCTCCTCACGGCGGTTCTGGCCGACGTCGCCGATGTACAGGTCGCCGGTCAGGCGATCGAACCCGAAGCGCCACGGGTTGCGCAGCCCATACGCCCAGATCTGGTTTCGGAAAGCGCCGTTGCCGACGAATGGATTGCTGGGCGGGATGTACTCGGTGCCCGGCGAATCAACGTCGATCCGCAGTATCTTGCCGCGCAGCTCCTGACCGCTCTGTGCCCGGCACTGCGGGTCACCGGAGCCGCCGCCATCACCGGTAGCGATGTAGAGCAGACCGTCGACCG
>CAZQVD010000214.1:0-1964 GCA_964596665.1 uncultured Dehalococcoidia bacterium | reverse complement strand
CGACCGGGCTGAACTGCAGGCAGCCGCCGTTGTGGTTGGAAGATGGCTGGCTGATGGGGCCGAGAATCAGCTTCGCGCTGGCAGGATTGGCGACGTTCGGGTTGGTCGCCGAGACGGTGTAGCGCTCCACCATGGTGGCGCCGTCGCCTGCCCGGGTGTAGTTGACGAAGAAGTAGCCGTTTGCCTCGTAGTTGGGGTGGAAAGCCACGCCCAGAAGGCCGCGCTCGCTGCTGGTTCGGATCTTGGATTTGATGTTGAGGAACGGGGTCGGCATCACGGCGCCGTTCCGGATGATCTTGATCAGCCCACTGTTCTGCTCGGCGACGAACAGGCGGTCTTCGTCCTTGGGCGGGCTACCCAACCAGAGGGCGCTGGACAGGCCGGCGGCGATTCTCTCGGTGCGAAGCGGCGTTTGCCCTCCGGCGACCGGGGTCAGGGTGGCGCCGAAGGCCAGCGAGGCGAGAAGCAGCAGGGGGCGGATTCGTGACATGGGCGAGCACACCTGTGGCAAAAAAGAGCCGAACGCGGAGGCGTCCACGAACGTCTTGGTTCGCGGATATGCGCGCGTTCCACGAGCAGAACGGTGTCTGTGCGGCCCGTCAACCCAGCAAAGGTCTCATGGTGGACTCTGTCTGGGACAGGCTGCTAGAATCCCTGCCCCCCAAACCTCGGAATCGACCGCGATACCGGGGATTCAAGCCAATCCAGTGCGTGGAGAGCGCCCCGTTTTCGCACCAGCGTTCAGGTGTTGACCCGAGGGGACAGGCCGTCATGCCCATCGATCCCGAGTTCATCCAGATTCTCCGAAGTCCCGACACCCACAAACCGCTGCGCCGTGCGGAGCAGGCGGAGCTGGAGAGAGTGAATCAGCTCATCAGTTCCGGGCAAGCGCGAAACCGCGCGGGTGATCCGGTGGCCGATGCGCTGGACGAGGGGTTGGTGCCCGAGGGAGAGGCCGTGGTCTACCCGATCCGCGACGACATCCCGATCCTGCTCACGCACGAGGCAATTCCGTTCGACTCCGGACCTTCAGACGAAGCGCGGGGCTGAGGCCCGCACGACCATGGCAGCAGACGTCGCGACCAGCCCCGACAAGGGGGCGGCCAATACCGATACCGGTGGCTTCTCGTTCTTCCGCAAGTACCAGAAGCACATCCTCTACACCGCGGTTCTCTTCGCCCTCCTGACGTTTTCCATCCCTGTCGCGCTGACGAGCTTCTTTGACCCGACGCCGGAGTTCAAAGGGCCGACGATGCAGATGGGTGCGCGTACGATCCACGTGACGGAAGAAGACTGGATGGTCGGGCGGATGATCGTCCGCCGCTATGGCGATCCGTCGGTCGTGCTTCCGGATATCGCAACCGGCGACGATCGCGACGATCTGAGTGACCGGTTCGCAGCGCTGCGGCGGTTGGCGATCGAGTCCGGGATCGAGGTGTCGGACGTCGAGGTCGAGCGTGCGATCGAGCAGGCCGTGAAGATCTTCCCGCAGATCGACACCAAGGCCCAGATCGCGCGGAACCTCGGCTACAGCTCTCTCGAGGCATACCGGGTCCGGGTGCGCGAGGCGCTGCGGATCGGCATGTTCTTGCGCTTGCAGGTGGCCTCGGTCGACACGCTCGATGCGGCGGTGGTCAAGGACCTCCTGGACGGCCGCGAGAAGGTCGTGCTGACGGTCGCTTCCTTCGACAAGTCGGCAGAAGAGGAGAGCCTGAAGGCGAAGGGCGTTACGGACAAGGACCTGAAGACGTGGGTCAATGATCTGCCCGAGGCCGAACGTCGGGCGTTCGAAGATCCCAACCGCGTTGCCCTCCAGGCTGTCGGCATCGTCGTCGACGAATTCGATCGCACGCAGTTCGGAGCCGAGCTGGAAGGCGTCGAGTTCTCCGAGGCAGAGCTGAAGGTCCAGTACGAGCGGCGCAAGGACCGATTGTTCCGCAGGCCCGTTGAGGAAGCTCCCAAAG
>CAZQVD010000213.1:2920-3758 GCA_964596665.1 uncultured Dehalococcoidia bacterium | reverse complement strand
CACCGCTCCCGCGAGCAGCAAAGTGGTGGTCAAGACGATGCCGTCGTCGATGCCCATTCCGCCACCCTCGACTTCGACGACCTCGACCGCGGGGGCCGAGTCGTTCGCCTTGCGGGCGCGGGGCTGTTGCTTCTTGCGGCCTGCCATGATCAGGACCCCACGTTGGTCGCGGCGTCGTCACCGGCGCTCACGGTCAGGCCTGCGACGGACCGCGTAACCTTGCAGAACGCGAACTCGCCGGAAACGCTGGTGATCATCGCCTCACCCTTGTAGGGGCCACCGCTGTAGATCGCGAATCTCCAGCCCGGGCGAACCTCGACGGCGCCCGGGTTCTCGGTCAGGCGGACGGTGCAAATCCCCGCCTCGGCCTGTTCGACCACGCCTCTGAGGTCGGGCTGGACGCTATCGAAGATGCCCGGCGCCTTGCGCTTGATGACATCGAAGATCACCTCCTGCTCCTTGGCCGTCTGGGCGAGCGATGCAATCTGGCCATTCTGGCTGGCGATCGTCGCCGCCAGTGTCTCGCCGTTGCGCACGGCGTTGGCCAGCTCCGTCTCGGCTGCTTCCTTCTCGCGGTTTGCCTGGTCGCGCTCCGTCGTGGCCGCCATGGCCATGTCGTACGCGTTGCGGGCATCCTTGGTCGCCCGCTCGATGGCATCGGACATCGTCGTCGCCCGAGCGTTCAGGCTCTTGATGTCACCGGCGAGGTCGGCGAGCTGACTCTTCAACCGACCATTCTCGTCGGTGAGCGCCTTGTTGCCCGTCTCCGCGGTTTCCAGCGAGGCGGTGATGCCACGCAGGTTCCGATCCATGGTACTCAGCGTGGCGGAGTGCTCGT
>CAZQVD010000213.1:0-2910 GCA_964596665.1 uncultured Dehalococcoidia bacterium | reverse complement strand
GCAGCGTGCTTGGTGCGCGTAGCCTGGACCTCCTTCTCCTTGGCGGCGAGCTTCGTCACTTCAGCGTCATACTTGGACTTGTAGTCCGTGTGATGCTGAAGGAACGTGCCGGACATCACGACGAAGCCGGCAGCGAGGATCAGATTAAGAACGATGAAGACGCGACCAATTGGGCTCATCGTGACAGCTCACTCCAAAGATGGTTGATGGCGAGAGAAGCCTGGGCTCTGGCGCGCCGCTTTGCACGGAACGAGTTTGCGAAAAGCTCGGCCAGCGCACTCGGCTCACCACGGGCGGTGAGGGGAATCGTCCACAGCAGTCTGTGGGCGGGGCATCCTAACTGCTTGTGGGTTACGGTCAAGGGACTGATCTGGCTCACTCCCGGACCCGGTTTTCGGCCCGATCCGGACGGCCAGGGACCAGTGTAGCCGGGATCCCAAGAACCCGCCACGCGACGGCTGCGGCGGAGATGAGCAGCAGCCAGCCGGCCAGCGAGTGCAGCCATGACAAGGGCGGCAGAGAACCCGGCCCAAGTGTGATCTCGGCGCGTAACACCCCCACATCGGGACTCTGGTCGGCTCCACGGGGGATCCGGGCCATGACATGGCCGCCGGCGTCGAGCACCAGCGTGGCCCCATCCATGGTGCAGCGGACCACCGGCGTGCCCGTCTCCAGCGCCCGGCAGACGGTGATCGCCTCGAGCTGATCCAGCTCCGCGCCACCCCGGTACCACGACTCGTTGCTGAGCACGACCAGGAATCGCGCACCGCGGGCGACGTGGTCGCGGGCGACCTCCGGGAACGCGCTGTCGTAGCAGAGCAGGGCTCCGAACGCGATGTCGGCCGCCGTCTTCAGGAGCGGCCGACGATCGCCAGGCAAGAAATCGGGCGCGCCCGCTCCCATCTGCTGCTCGACCAAGTTCATCAGGCCATCGCGCCAGCTGTCGGGCAACACGGAGATCAGCGGGATGTACTCGCCGGCGGCGACCAGCCGCTGCTTCTGGTAGTGCTCGAGGAGCCTGCCACGCGCGTCGAGCAGCACACACGCCGGCGTGCGTCGACCGGAACCAAATTGCCCCAGGGTACCCGCGAGCAGTCGAGTCCGCTCCGCCAGCGGTACGAACCAATTCGGTCCGGCGAGGCGTGGCTGATCACCGCTGGCATCGAGCATGAGCGGGTATGCCGTCTCCGGCCAGAGCACGAGATCCGGCGGCGAGGCAACGGCCTCGCCCGCGACGGCGAGCGTCGGCTGCACCAGAGCCCGCTCGAACTCGGCGCGGCCAGCGGCGTCGTGTTGAAAAGCAGGCGTCAGGTTCGGCTGCAGCGCCACCACGTCGACGACTCCAGGCGCACCGTTCGCCATCGGCGCAGGGGGCGGCACCAAACACAGCAGCGAGGGCACGACAGTGAAGACGATCACGCGGATACGGGCGCCTCGCCACGCCGGACGCGCGCCGTGCCACGACCGGTACAGGTCCACCGCTGCCGCGGCGAACGCCGCGATCAGCGTGTTGGCGAGGATCTCGCCACCCCATGCAACCGGGCCGAGCAACCACGGGAACCGATACAGGCAGTGCACCGGCTGGCCGTGCGGATATTCCAACTCGGGCATCGCGGCCCGCAGCGCCAGGCTGACCGCCACCCCGAGCCCGAAGGCCAATGGGGCCGACAACCACGAGCCGAGCGCTCGCGTCCAGAGCACCACCAGCGTGTAGTAGGCCGCCCCCAGAACGACGATGGCGAGGTAGCCGAACCACAGGACGTGATGGAGCGACCACGAAAACAACGCGACGTGCACCAGGCCGACCAGGTACGCCGCCAGGTACGGGCGACTGGAGGTCGTCACCAGGGCGTAGAACGCCGCCAGCGCAGGGACGATCAGCAGGCCGGCACCGACGAACCACCCGGGCGGCGTCGCCGCAGCCAAGGCGAGCGCAGCGAGGGCCAGAACTACCGGCCTCATCGCAGCCCTTCGTGTGCTGCCGCCAGGATCACGACGCTCCGGGCTGGCCAGCGGCGTCCACTCATGAGCCGGACCAGCCTCCTCCGTAGTGCCAGAACGGCGCGAGCGACAGCTCGGGGTCGGCCTTCTCCGGCAGCAGCGCGTAGCCATCGGCGTCCAGCAACCCGAACGGGTTCCCGCTGGGAGCAAACTTCCCGAGCTCAGCGGTCAAGGCACCCTCCGCCGTCAACCCGAGACGCGACGGCACCGCCTGCATCCGCCGATTGCTGCGGAACGGCGCGCCACCGAGCCGAACCTCTCCCTGTCCCTGCTTCTCCGGCTCGCCAGACCTGCCTTCGATCAACGGCCTCACCAGCAGATCGAACACCGTGTAGCACGACGCCGGGTTGCCTGGCAGTCCGAAGACGAGGCTCCGCATTGCCTCGTGCTCGCCGAAGAACGTCGGCTTGCCGGGCTTGAGCGCGATGCCGTGGAACACCTCTTCGACGCCGAGCTCTGCCAGCAAGCCGTGCACCAGGTCGTGGGTACCCTTGGAGACGCCGCCAATGGTCAGCAACACGTCGGCCTGTTCGAGCCCCGCCGCCAACAAACCGTGCAAGTCCTCGCGGTCGTCGCGCCCCACGCCCAGCTGGATCGGCTCGCCGCCGCTCTCGCGGACCTGCGCAGCGAGCGCGTGGCTGTTGCTGTCCCGCACCTGGTGCGGAGCAGGTTCAGCGTCGATCGCCACCACCTCGTCACCCGTCGACAGGATCGCGACGCGGGTGCGCCGGTAGACCGGGACCGAATCCTGTCCGAGCACCGCCAGCGCGCCGATCTCCGCCGAGCGCAGCCGGGTTCCGCGGGAGAGCAACAGCGCGCCGTCCGCCACCTCGGAACCCAGCGGCCGGATGTTGTCGCCGCGCCGCACGTCGGCCGCGTACCGCTCGGGCACGCCGCCCACGACCTTCA
>CAZQVD010000212.1:0-3784 GCA_964596665.1 uncultured Dehalococcoidia bacterium | reverse complement strand
GATCTCCATTCGGCCGTAGCGATGGAACAGGTCGGGCGCGGCGACGACGTCGCCCTCCTCGGCGATGGCCTCGGCCATGACGAGATTGCCCTCGGTGAGCCCGGTGACGTCATGGAGGAAGATGACCGCTGGCCGCGGTGGAGCCTCCGTGGTTCCGTGCTCAAGGTGCCTGAAGGTGACGACGGCGAAGTCGCCCTCCGGGCCGGGCAAATCAACGATCTCGCGCTCGATGCTCATCTGGGAACGTCCTGCGTGGTTGCTGCCTACGGATTCTCGCACAGGTGGGGAGTCAGCGCGATTCGCCGCGCAGTAATGCCGGCAGTGCGTTTCGAATCTCCTCGGCCTCTGGTGCCACGAGGCGCGGGCCGACAACGCTCCCGCTGCCATGGCGAAGGCACGGTGGTTCGGGTACCATACGAAGCGCACCCTTCTCGGTGGTGCTGAGAGCGGTTCGGCTGTCTCATCCTCTACGCAAGCGCCTTGAAGCGAGTTACGAGTAGCAGTGTCCAGCACGGTTTTTTGGGTGGTCATACCCGCGATCGCGGTTGCTGAATTGGCCATCGTCGTGGCCGCGCTGCGGATGCGCGTGGAGATGGACCCCGGCCGCGGATTCTTGGGCGCGCGTGCGGCTGAGGTGGTCTGGACGCTGCTCCCCGCGCTGTTGATCACCGCGATGGCGGTCCTTTCCTACCAGGCGTTGCAGGATGCGTAACCCCGTCGTCGGCGACCGAATGCGGCTCGCGGGATGGGTCGCCCTCGGTGCTTCGCTACTGACGGTCGGTCTTGTGGCCTACGGAGCGTGGGTTCGCGCTTCGGGATCGGGCCTGGGGTGTCCAGACTGGCCGCTCTGTAAGGGATCGGTTGTTCCGGTCCTCGAAGGAGACACCGCGATCGAGTTCGGCCATCGCCTCTTCGCTGGGATCACCATGCTGGTCGCCGCGGCTGCTGCGCTGCTGGCGTGGCGCAGCCGTGCCGAGAACTGGGCGGCTGCGTGGCTCATCACTGGGGCGCTGGGGGCGATCTTGCTGCAGGCGGCGCTAGGCGGCGCGACCGTGCTGACGGAGCTGCATGGCATGGTGCGTCTCGCGCACCTCGGCGTGGCGTTCTTCACGCTGGGACTCCTCGTTAGTGGGGCCTTGGTCGCGCTGCGCGTCCCGGGGAGCGAGCATCCGGGCATGCCCGTCTCGGGCGTGCTGCTTGTAGGAGCAGTGTTGGTGGTGCTCGCCGGAGGATCCATCGTGGGAAGCGCCGTTGGTGCAGGCTGCCCGGGGTTGCCGCTGTGTGATGGGCGCAGCGCTGGCGGGACGGCGATCTTGCACGACCTTCATCGCGTGGCGGCGCTGGTGTTGTTCTTGGGGTTCGTGCACGCGAGCTATCGGGTGAGCAGGCTTGGTGGGACACGCTTGGCGAAAAGCCTGAGCCATAGCGCCGCGCTGCTCACAGGTCTCCAGGGGTTGGTGGGTATCGCCGCGGTAGTGCAGACCTTGCCTCAGGGCCTTCGTGTGCTGCATCTGGCGCTCGCGGCGCTCATCTGGTGGGTCGTCGTGGCGCAATGGTCGTTGGCGATGAAGGCCAGGAGCCGCTGATGGCGGCGCTGGCGCGACAGCTGGTAATGCTCTCGAAGCCGCGCATTGTGGCGATGCTGGTGTTCACCGCGGTGTGTGGCGTGTGGAAGGCGGCGGAGGGCGCACCGGAGGGTGCAGTGTTGGCGGCGGTCGCCGGCGCTGGAGCGCTGGCGGCGGCCGGTGCCAACGCGATCAACCAAGGGTTGGATGCCGACATCGACGCGGTGATGAGCCGCACACGGGGTCGGCCGGTGCCGAGCAAGCAGATGCGGGCAGGGATCGCTGTGGTGGCCGGTGCGGTGCTGGTGGTGGTAGCGGTTGCGTTGATGTGGGTGGCCGCCAATCCGATAGCCGCCTGGCTGACGCTGGCGGCTGCGCTGGTGTACGTGTTCGTCTACACAGTCGCGCTTAAGCGGCGGTCGTGGAACAACATCGTGATCGGCGGCGCGGCGGGCGCGTTCCCGCCTCTAATCGGTGCCGCTGCGGTCACCGGAACGGTAGAGGCAGTCGGCGTATACATGTTTGCCTTCGTCTTCTTCTGGACGCCCCCGCATTTCTGGACGTTGTCCATCTTGCTGAAGGACGACTACGCCTCAGCAAAGGTGCCGATGCTGTCGACGGTGGCTAGCGAGCGGGCGACGTATCTGCAGATATTGCTGTACGTTGTGCTGCTGGTGGCGATGGGATGGCTGCCGTTCGCGTCGGGCTACGGCGGAGTCACTTTCGGCGCGGTCGCGACGGCAGTAGGCCTCTATTGGCTCTGGAAGCTGCGCCCGCTTTCGCGGGGGCCCAGCCGCATCGAGACGCTGGCTGCCTACAAGTATTCACTGCTCTATCTCGCAGTGGTCTTCCTGGTGCTGGCCGTGGAGCCGTCGTTGCCATGGTATTGAGGGACCCGGCGGTAAACCGGCGGGATACAGCGGCACGGCAAGGAACGGCAAGGGGATGGGGTAGCGTGAGCTCCGCACCAGGAGAACGCGGCGCAGAGCCAGGCCGCTCCGTCAGGGGATGCCGCTGGCGGCTCGCGGCATCGAGGCGAGCGCCATTGTGTACCAGGCGGTCGACGGCCTCATGCGAGGAAGGATCTTGAGTCCTTCCTGACGCCGTCTGCATGCGATCCGAGAGCTAGTCTTCTTCTCCGGCTGGCTCCTCGGCCTCCGCCTCAGGGACCACCTCTTCCAGAGAGACATCTTCCACCTCGGCGACGTTGGCGTCCGAGGGCTCATCGTCGTCGCCCGAGGAGCCAGCGTCATCCGCATCGTCTGTGCCTTCCTTCCGGGCCTCCTCGGCGCTCGCGGAGGGCGGATCTGCGGAATCGGCGAGGAGCACATCGTCGTCGTCGTCGTCGAGCTCGTCGAGCTCGTCGTCGTCATCGTCATTGAGGTTGAGGTCCAGGAGGGGGTTTCCTTGCCCGTCAGGATCGCCGGGCTCGGCTCCAGGAAAGGTGCTCATGAGGTCGAGAAGCTCGGCATCCGCTCCTTCCTCGATCAGCACCGCGGGCTCAGGGTGTGGGATGCCCAGCAACTCCCTGCCCTCCTCCGACACGTCAAGCCGAGCGGGGATGAGGCGTCCGATAATCACGTTCTCCTTGAGGCCCCGAAGGTGGTCGACCTCGCCGAGGATGGCGGCTTCGGTGAGCACGCGGGCGGTCTCCTGGAAGGAGGCCTTGGCAAGGAAGCTGTCGGTGTTTAGCGATGCCCTGGTCACACCCAGGATTTCCGGCCTGCTGATGGCCGGCTCGCCGCCTTCGGCCATCACCTTGGCGTTGGCATGCTGGAACTGGATGCGATCTACGAGCTGGTTGGGCAGGAGGTCGGTGTCGCCGGAGGTATCGACGCGCACCCATCGGAGCATCTGCCGGACGATCGTTTCGATATGCTTGTCGTTGATGGACACACCCTGGTTGCGGTACACGGTTTGGACCTGCTCGGTCAAGTGACGCTGGGTGGATTCCACACCTTCGATGCGGAGTATGTCGCGCGGGTCCTTGACGCCGTTGGTAAGCTTCTGACCTGCGTACACGGAGTCGCCGGTCCGTACCAGACGCTGGTCGGTGGCGTCGACCGCATGGTCCCGCACCTCTACTTCGGCTGAGTGGATCTCTAGGCCGCCTTCGACAGCCTGCACAGTGCCGGATACCCGGGCGAGCACATTGTGCAACTCGGGAAGCCCTTCTTGTTCTTCGGTCGGGGGCTTTGCCTTGGTTTTCGCGCCCGCTC
>CAZQVD010000211.1:0-3892 GCA_964596665.1 uncultured Dehalococcoidia bacterium | reverse complement strand
CCCGAGGAAGCAGCCGAGGTATTCCGACGGACAAGCCCAAAGCTGGCTGTCTATACGCACATCTTGCAGTTCGGCGGGGTCACGCTGGACGACATGATCGACTCCACAAGACGGGGGTATGATGGCCCATTCGAGGTGGGCGAGGACCTGATGACCATCGAGTTGGACGACAAGCCAGAAGTTCGCCGCTTCGTGCCATAGACCGCCGCCACCGCCACTAGCAATGACCTGCCCCCGCCAGTTCGGAGGGCAGGTCAAGGGCATGTTGTCCGACAGCCCATGAAAATGAGGTACCCGCTAGGTTCATACCCTGCCGGTTAGTGGCGGAGGCTCGTGGTTACTGCGATACACGATGTCGCGGGGGGTATCGGTACGTTAGGTTACTGATTCGCTGGGATGGGTGGATGCATGGCTTCGTGCGCAACAACGTCAACGGCGACAGCGGTCCCGACATCCAGCCCAATCCCTCCAGGCCACAGCCACTTGAGCGGGGTTCGCCTAAGAATTTGGATTAGGCGCGTGGCCTTTCGTGAGAAAGCGAAACAGGATCGGCACGGCTGCCGCGAAGCAGATGAACATGAGGCCAGCGAGCCAAAAGGAATTTTCGAGTCCTAAGTTTGCGGCAATAACCCCAAAGCTTGCAGGTACGACTATCTGGGCGGCGCCCCAGTACAAGCCCACGTACGCCATCGCCACTCCGCGCTGCTCTTGGGAACTGTAAGTTGATGCCGTCAGGGGGTAAAGCGGAGCAAGTAGTCCAAAAAACGTTCCATAGAAGAACATCAATACGATCATAGGAGTCAGCGAAGTACCCATGATTGGGACTGCAAGCATGGTGACACCCATCGCGGAGAGCACCAATGCATAGAGATTTTGCTGTCCTGTACGCGCGACAATCTTCCCGAAGATAACGCCGGTTGCCACGCTGCCAACCAATCCAACAGTCCTAGCGAGACCGACGGTGGTCTCGCCGTTCCCCAATTCGCGGAGGTATGGCACCAAAAGAATCACGGCCATGGCCAATCCCGCCGAAGCGACAAAAGCAGTGAACCCTGCCATCGCCATGCTAGGGCTCCGCGCCATTGTGGGAATCGAGGTCAGTGCTTGCTTGAATCCTCGGAACTGGTTCGTACGCGGAAGTATTGGTAGCACGGATGAACCGACCAAGCCGACCCCACCTAGACCTGCGAGGATGGCCCATGCTGAACCGTAGCCCATGGTTTCAGCGATAAGCCCTGCACTGAAAGCGCCTACCATGTCGCCGGAAGTTCTCGAACTGCTCATGCGACCTAGCAGTGTTCCTGCTTTCGCAGGGTTGATTCTGCTGCAGTAGGACTGTGTAGCGGTCCAATAAGTGGCTCGCGAAATCCCTAAGAAAGTCTGGCCCAGAATCAACGCCCAAAAGGTATCTGACACGCCAATGATTGCTGCTCCAGCAACCATTGTTCCAAAGCTGCTCAAAAGCACCCAACGTTCTCCGAACCTGTCGGATATAGCACCCGCGAAGAGGCGCAAAAACAAGCCGAACACGGCATGGGAAGCGATAATGGCGCCGAGTTCCGCAAGGTCGAATCCCAAGTGCAACGCGTATAGCGGCACTAGGATCAACGTCGCACCTAGTCCGAGGTGGTAGGTGAACCCTGCGAGATAGATCAATACTGTCGCGCGGAATTCGGCGCTCGGGCTAAGCGTTGTATTTGACGCTGTTTGCACGGCCTTAGCTTAGCGCATTGAGGAGCGGTCAAATGGGAGAGATCTGATTGACCAACACATGAAGAAGGTGCCTAACGCGCGGTGACACGACAGCCGGTCCCGTCGTAGGGTAGGGGCAGACGAGCGCTCCACCCAGCATGCGAGGCGACTGTACGTGGCCGCAGACCGATACGCGTTCCTCCGCGAGCTTGATCTGTTCGCGGACGAGACGCACAAGCCATTCCATTGGGAGCCGGAATCTCTCGTTGGGGGGACACCGGCTGCGTTGTTGATCCACGGGTTCCCCGGCACTCCGGCCGACATGCGCCCGATGGCCCACTCGTTCCTCGCTGCAGGATGGGCAACGCATGCGCCACTGCTGCCAGGCTTCGGACCGGCCATCGCCACCCTTCCGGAGCGCCGTTTCACCGAGTGGGTGGACGTGGTGCGGGAGGAGGCGGCGCAGCTCCGCCGCGATCACGAGGTGGTCGTCGTGGTGGGCCATTCGATGGGGGCGGCGTTCACCGTGCTGGCGACGGCGGCCGAGCAGGTGAGCGCCCAGGTGCTGCTCGCCCCCTATTGGCGCTTCGGCGGTCCCGCGCAGACGATGCTCTGGCCTGTGCTGCGATGGGTCGCCCGCCGTTGGAGGCCGCTGCATGCGGTCGATTTCGACGAGAAGCGCATCAGAGACGGCATCAGGCACTTCGGTCCGGAGATCGACCTCGACGACGCGCTGACCCGAGAGCGCCTCCGCGATCTCGTGGTGCCCACGGAGTTGCTCGACGAGTTGCGGCGCCTTGGCGATGCGACCAACCGGATGGCTCCGCGATCGGACGCGCCCACGTTGGTGGTGCAGGGGAGGCGCGATGGGATGGTCAGGCCGAGAGACACCGATCGCCTGATCCGGCGACTTCCGTGTGTGGCGGGGTATGAGCTGCTGGACAGCACGCACCGGATCGTGGATCAAGACGACGGTGCGTGGGAGCGTGTCGAGCGCGCGGTGATGGAGTTCGCTCAGCCCTTCGCCGACGGGCGCTAGCAGTCGACCAACCAACCCCCCATGCGGCGCAACGCCTCGCGTATGTTCTCCTGCGAATTAGCGAACGAGATGCGAACGTAGCCCTCCCCGAAGGTGCCGAACGACGTTCCCGCGAGCACGGACACACCTGTGTCCTTGAGGAGGCTTTGCTCGAACTCCTGGCTGGTCCGTCCAGTGCGGCTGATGTTCGGGAAGGCGTAGAAGGCGCCTTTGGGCATGGGGCACGAGATCCCGGGGAGCTCGTTCAGCCCGTTGACCAAGAGGTCGCGGCGGGTCTTGAACTCGGCCACCATCGACGTGACCGACTCCTGAGACGAGGCGAGGGCGGCCATGGCGGTCACCTGGCTGAACGCTGACGTGCAGGAGACACTGTTGGTCATCAGCCGCGTGACCGGCTCCACGAGCTCGTCGGGGAAGAGGCCGTAGCCGACGCGCCAGCCGGTCATGGCGTAGCTCTTGGAGAGGCCGTCGAGGACGACGGTGCGCTCCCACATGCCGGGGTAGCGGGTGATTGAGACGTGGGAGCCTTCGTAGTAGAAATCCTTGTAGATCTCGTCGCTGAGCACCACTGTATCTGCCTCGTTGGCGATCTCCGCGATGGCGACCAGGTCCTGCTCGGGGATGACGCTGCCGCACGGGTTGTTGGGTGAATTGACGATGATTAGCTTGGTGCGCGGGCTCACCAGCGCGCGGAGCTCGTCGACGTCCGGGTTGTAGCCGCGTTCCTCATGGAGCTGCATGGGCACGGGCGTCGCGCCGGCGAACCGACTCATGGATTCATAGATGGGGAATCCAGGATTGGGGTAGATTACCTCGTCGCCCTCTTCGGCCAGCGCGAGAATGGTGAAGAACATCACCGGCTTGCCCCCCGGCGTGACGATGACGTTGGCGCCGGAGACCTCGTGGCCGAGCCTGCCGCCCATGTCGGCCGCGATGGCCTCGCGGACCTCGGCGATGCCGGCCGATGGCGTGTAGTGGGTGTAGCCGTCCTCGAGGGCCTGTTTGGCGGCGCCGACGATGTGCTCGGGCGTGTCGAAGTCGGGCTCGCCGATGCCGAGGAAGATGATGCTGCGGCCCTGCGCCTCTAGAGTTTTGGCGCGGGCGAGGGCCTCGAATGCGGTCTCCGTGCCCAGGCGGGACATGCGTGATGCGAGCTTCATC
>CAZQVD010000210.1:0-3905 GCA_964596665.1 uncultured Dehalococcoidia bacterium | reverse complement strand
ATCCCCACTGCGGAAAGGGCAGCGGGAAGATTCTCGAGGGGAAGGCTGATTCCGTAGACCAGTGTGTCCACTACACCGCCGTCGTTCAACACCACCTGGATGCCCCGGGCCACGCCGATCAACAGCGCAGTGCTCGTGAGGCTCGCCGCGCCCACGCCGAACTCGACCGCGGTGCGGTCTGGGCTCATGCGGGCGATCGCGGCCATGATCAGCGTGAGAGCCACAAAGACGCCCTGCATCTCCACCAGATACCAGTTCCACTGGCTCAACCCGTAGACAATGACGGCCATAGCGATGCCAACGGCGGCCAGGACCAGCTTGTGCGACGTGTCCATGGCAGGATAGTCGGCCTCGCCCTCCACGTGTCCGCTGGAGATCGACAGCCCTTCGGGCGGCCTCACGTCGGCCACCAGGCTGGCCGTAGGATCCCGCGCCACCTTCTTGGAATACGACCAGACGTGGTGGATGCCGATGGGCAGAAAGACGACCATGAGCACGATGCGGAACGCGAGCCCCGATAGGGGTTGGACTCCGGCAATGTTCTGGGCGATGAGAACGTTGAAGGGGTTGATGGTGGCAGCCCCGTACCCCACCCCGTACCCAATCATGATGATGCCCACCCCCGTGACCCTGTCGTATCCGAGGGCAAGAGCCAAGGCGATGAGGACGGGTACGAAGGGGAAATACTCTTCGCCGAACCCGATGGTGCTCGAACCGATCGCGAACAGAAAGGTCCCGCCGGCCACCAACCAGAAGGGGCGATTCCCCCAGCGACTCAGGAGAGCGCCCATCGTGGCGTCCACCGCCCCCGTAGCCCGCAGAACGGCGAATGCACCCCCGATGATCAGGACGAAGAAGATGATCTCGTGTGCTCCGCTGAACCCCTTGGGAACAGCGGTCAGGCTGGCCCAGGGCGACAACGCAGGAGCGTCCGGGGTGAATTGGAAGCTGCCGGGAACGACCTGCAGACGCCCGGCTGCATTCGCCACCCGTTCGAACGACCCCGCGGGTACCAGGTACGCGAAGACCTGGGCCAGGATCACCATCCCGAAGAGGATCACCAGCGTGTGCGGAACCTGGAATCGGCTCTTTGTCACAATCGGACTTTTCTTCCCACACTCGTGTCCATTTTTTCGAGCGGACGGTTGGCGCTCGACGAAGACCGGAGACAGTATCGTGCATGCCAGAGCCCCGGCAATATCCGCAGTGACCTCGTTTTTCTTCTCCCCGAAGGTGTGAGGCGAATGGAGAGTAGGTGACCGGACCAACGATCTCCGCTCATGCGCGCGCCGAGAAGAGCAAGCTCAAGAAGGTCATGGGCCCCCGCGACTTGATGCTCTTCTATGTCGCGTGCGTCGCTTCCATGCGCGTGGCCACCCTATCGACCGAGAACGGCCCGAGCGTGCTGGTGCTCTGGGTGCTGGGCTTCCTGCTCTTCTATGTGCCGCAGGCGTTTACGACCGTCGAACTCACCTCCCGGTACCCGGAGGAGGGCGGCATCTACATCTGGGTGCAACGCGCCTTCGGCGACTTCCACGCCTTCATTACGGCGTGGTTCTACTGGGCCACCCTGATCGTCTACTTTCCCGCGGCGCTGGTCTTCTCGGCCAGCAACGCGGCGTTCATCATCCCCCAGTGGTCGCATCTCGCCGACCGTCCAGGGTACCTGATGGCGTTCTCGCTCGTCGGAATCACCATCGCGGTCGTGGTCAACGTACTCGGTCTCAAGGTCGCCAAGCGTCTTCACAATGCCAGTGGCTATTTGAACCTGGTAGTGCCCGCGTTGATGGTCGTCGGGTTGGGCCTACTCACGTGGGTCAACTACGGCTCGACAACCGAATTCTCGGCGAGCACCGTGACACCCACCTTCGGCGGATTCTCCGACGTCATCCTGCTCGCCGCGATCGCCTACGCGTTCGCCGGCCTCGAGTCCGCATCCGTCCTGAGCGAAGAGGTGCAAGACCCCAGGCGCAACGTCCCCCGAGCGCTCGCGATCTCGGGTGTAATGGTGCTCGGCACGTACATGCTCATCTCCTGGACCATTCTCACGGTGCTCCCGGCGGATCAGGTGTCGGGCCTGACCGGGCTGCCCGACACCGCTCGAGTGGCCGGAACGAAGCTGATGGGCGCAACGGCGGGTGGCGTACTGGGCTCGCTGGTCGCTCTCTCACTCTGCGTGGCGTCGTTCGGAACGGTGAGCGCCTGGATGGCGATCGGCGCGCGGATGCCGTTCGCCGCCGGGCTCGACGGCTACCTGCCAGCCGCCTTCGCAACTCTACACCCGAGGTACGCTACCCCCCACGTGGCGGTGATCACGCTCGGCATCGTGACGGCCGGATTGATCATCCTCGGTAGCATGGGGGGCACCGCGCAGGAGGTCTATCGCACCTTCGTCAGCCTCGAGATCATCACCTACTTCATTCCCTACCTGTACATGTTCGCGGCGCTGCTCGTAATGCAGTGGCGCCCCACAGCGGAAGGCGTGCAGAGGGCGCCGTTTGCGCCCTACGGCGCCTATTTGGCCGGCGCTACGGGCCTGCTGGTAACCGGAGCGTCATTGGTGTTCGCGCTCATACCGAGTGAAAGCGTCGACGACCCGACGTTCTTCTACATCACCGTGTTCGGGACTGTGGGGCTGCTGACGATCGGCGGCTTGGGCATCTATGCCAACGGCAAGTCGCGGCGGAATCGCCTGCAGGCGTGACGAGTCAAGCCAGCACTTGCCGCAACGTCTCCAAGCTGATCTTGGCGCCGCTCATAATGAGCACCACCGTCTTGCCCTCGTAGCGGTCCGCCGTCTTCAAGAACGAAGCGACCGAAAGAGCCGCAGCGCCCTCCACCAGCGTGTGGTGCCTCAGCAGCACGAGTCGGATCGCCGCTTTGATCTCGTCCTCACTCACCAGCACGAAACGATCGACGAGGTTTCGGCAGATGGGCAGCGTGATCGCGCCCTCCTCGATTCCGCCCGCAGTACCGTCCGCGAGCGTGGGCAACGAGTCCATCTCCACGATCCTCCCCGCCTTGACCGACTCGTACATCACGGCTGAAGCCTCCGGCTGGCAGCCCACGATCTCGATCCCTGGGTTTTCCGACTTCAGACATCCCGCGATTCCCGCGATCAGACCGCCGCCGCCCACCGGTACGAAGACGGCGTCGATCCCGTCGATCTGACGTTCAAGCTCCAGCCCGATCGTGCCCTGCCCGCCGATAATCTGCGGGTCGTCGCAGGCGGAGACGAACAGCCGCCCGCTCTGCTCGGCGTTCCGCTTCGCGAATCGCTCGGTCTGGAGGCAGTCCAGGCCGTGGAAGCGCAGGTCTGCACCGAGCTGCCGCAGCATCTCCACCTTGCTGCCCGATGCGTCCTCGGGCACAAAGATCGTGCCGGGCCAGCCGGAGCCGTGCAGCAGATGGGCGATGGCTCCGGCATGGTTCCCCGAGGAGGCGGTCACGATTCCCCTCTGGCGTTCTGCCTCGCTCATGGACAGGAGCTTGTTCGCGGCACCCCGAAGCTTGAAGGAACCGGTCGTTTGCAGGTTCTCCAGCTTGAGGTAGGCGTCGCACTTCCCGACCCCGCTGAGCCACACGGAGCGCTCCACCGGCGTCTCCCGAATGTGCGGACCTATGCGCTCCTCCGCCGCCAGGGTCTCGCCTCTGATGTCCAACTCCGACCCGCGCATGCGACCCTCCCGAACAACGAATGCAAATGGATGAAGCGCCTGAAAATAGTACCAGGCGAGTAGGTTCACCCGAGTATGGATCTCATCCGGCTATTCAACGAGACGAGCAAAGATGAAAGCGATGATCATCCGCGAAAGCGGCGAACCGTCCGTCTTCGAAGCGGCAGATATCCCGGTGCCACGGATTGGCCCCTCCCAGGTGCTGGTGCGCGTCGCAGCGACCTCGGT
>CAZQVD010000209.1:0-3910 GCA_964596665.1 uncultured Dehalococcoidia bacterium | reverse complement strand
GGATCAACCAGGACCGCGTGAAGGCGAACCGCCGCGACGATGTCTCGCCACTGGTCACCGTCGCTTGTCACGAGGACCTCACCGCCAGCGACCTGGTGGGCCGCTACCTGCTGGAGCCGGAAGGGACCCGGTGGATCGACGGCCCGCTCACCCGCGCGGTGAAGTACGGCGGCATGTGCTACCTGGACGAGGTGATCGAGGCACGCAAGGACACCACGGTGCTGATTCACCCATTGGCGGACCATCGCCGTCTGCTGCACATCGAGAAGCTGGGCGAGGTGCTCGAAGCGCATCCCAACTTCTTGTTGGTGATCTCGTACAACCCGGGCTACCAGAGCGCGCTCAAGGACCTGAAGCACAGCACGCGCCAGCGGTTCGTCGCCATCGAGTTCGACTTCCCGCCCCGCGACCTCGAGGGGCCGATCATCGAGCATGAAGCCGGCTGCGATCGAGAGACGGCTATGCAGTTGGCGCTGCTTGGGGAGAAGATTCGTAATCTCATCGGCCACGGCGTCCAGGAGGGTGCGAGCACCCGGCTGCTGATTTATGCCGGCAAGCTGATAGTCGAAGGCATCGCGCCCCGCCGTGCATGTGAGATCTCGGTGGTCTGGGGCCTAACAGATGACCGCGACACGCAGAAGAGCCTGCTGGAAGTGGTCACCTCCATCTTCCCGTAGTCCCCGGAGACGCTTTGCCAACTGAGCAGGATCTGACCGTCGCCCTTGCGCGCCCGGACGCCCTACCGAGCAGGCTGCGCGAAGCGCTTGCGCACCGCCGGCCTACGGCCGACAAGCCGGACAATGCGAAACCCGCCGCTGTTCTGGTTCCCTTGCGGTTCCACGCCGACAATTGGCACGTGATCCTCAACCTGCGATCGCAGCATGTCGGAGAGCACAAAGGAGAGGTTGCGTTCCCCGGCGGCAGGCTCGAGCCAGAGGACATTGACATGCGCGCCTGTGCATTGCGCGAGACGTGGGAGGAGATGGGCGTCCGCTCGAAGCACGTCGACATCCTGGGAGACCTGAGCGCTGTCCATACGAGAACCGGGTACCTTGTCTGGCCGACGGTCGGCACGGTCCCGCATCCCTATGACTTCGTGACGGATGAGCGAGAAGTAGCCGAGGTGATCGAGATACCGCTCAGTCACCTTCTGGGCGACACGGCCGTGCGCCACGAGGGCCGCTTGCAGCCGGACGGCACGGTGATGTATCGCCCGTCCTATGTGCATGACGACTACGTGGTATACGGTGCGACCGCGTGGATACTCGAACAGCTTCTCGACGTGGTGCGCGCCCTCCCGGACAGCATCGCCAACGAGTGAGCGGATCCGCCGACGTAAGGAGAAACCGTGGTAGAACGCACGCCTGATCGCAGCCACGTCCTAGCAGAGCTCCAGAAGCATCCGGCAGCGCTCCTCGTGGCCTACGAGGAAGCCCACGCCGACGTGGAGAGAATCGTCGGCCCGGCTCCTGCCATACGCTGGGCCGAGGAGGGTGCTCGGATCGCCGCTCAGGGACCACGTGCATGGGAAGCCGCGACCGAGTACTTCCGCGCATCGCCGAAGGTGGTTCAGGTCATCGGCTTCCCCCAATTCGAGCGGTGGGTGGAGAGTGGCATCGAGCTGGTGCAGGACTCCCCCGTCGTCGCCGCGTCGTACTTCCGCGCGAGTCCTTCGGTGCTGCCGACCATAGCTCCGCGCCACATCGCCGGCTGGGCCGCGTTGGGGCGCTCGCTGTCGAAGGGAACATGGAAGTCGTCGAGCTTGGCCGCGCGCTTCTTCGACGTGAGCGACGACTTGGTTCAGAACGTTAACTTCCACGAGCTGCAGCTCTTCGTCTCGCTGGTCCAGGCGCTGTCGAACCGGTCCTATGATCTTGCCGCCGAGGCGCTGGTGCTGGGGCAGCGGGTGCTGCCCGCCGTTGGCGAGCGCGAGGAACTGATCTCCCTTGCGACGGTCCTGGCCGACACGAGCTGGCGCGAGGTACGCGGATCGTTCGAAGCAGCCGCGCGCGTCGGACTCAGCGTGGACCGCAGGCTGCGGCGGCGCTACTTCGCGCTCACGGAGCGCTTGGCCCGCATGGGCATGGGCAACGTGTCCACATTCATGATCGAGACCGCCCATTCGCTGGCGCGGCTCCCCCAGGAAGAACAGACCACCGTGCTAGAGCGGGCGGAAGATCTGGCCGACGTGTCTGCGGAAGCGGTCGGCGCGTTCCTGCGCACGGCCCCGGACGTGCTCGCGCGCATCAGCCCGGTCCAGCTCGACACCTGGTTCGCACAAGGCATGGAATACCTGCACGAGAACCCCGACGGCGGGGTGGCCTATTTCAAGATGGAGTCGGCGCGTGCCGAGCGGCTGCTGGAGTCGCTTTCCTCCAGTATCGAGCTGGAGAAGGTGCGTGGCCTGATGACCATGTATGCCAACGCACTTGCAGGGATGGAGGTGGAGCTGCAACCCACCGCGGACATCACCCATAAGAACATCGGCTGGGTTTCGGGCGAGCTGGCGACGACCGACGGTCACAGCGTGTTCCTGCCTGCAGCAGCCGACCTGCACGACACGAAGCAGGAGAACTTCTCCTGGCTGAAAGTGGTGGCCACCCACCAGGTCGGCCACCTCGAGTTCCGCAGCTTCGACTTCGACTTCGGGGCCGAGGCCTCCCGTTTCGACGACCTCCGCCAGAAAGTAGCCGAGGGCCTGGGCGCGACGCCGGGCTCCACGGATGTGGGTTCGTTCTTCGACATGTTCCCCATCCGGCCGCTCGCCGCCGACGTCTTCTCCGTGGTGGAGGACGCCCGCGTCGATCGCAACTTGACGGAGCGCTATCGGGGCCTGAAAGCCGATTACCTCAAGGTGCAGTCCGACGCTCTGGAGCACCGGAGTCCTATCGAGGCAATGCCTGCACAGCAGGCCATGGTCGAGTTGCTGGTCCGCATGAGTCTGCATCAGACCACCGGCGTACCCGTGCCGTCGCAGTACGTGGGCCAGGCTCGCGAGCTGGCGGCGCTGCTGCGCCAGGTGCAGGACCCCAACGCGACGGTGGAGGACACCGCAGAGGCGACGCTGCGCATGTATCACCTAATCTCGCGTATCGAGAATGAGCTGATCCCGCCCGACGACTGGCAGGTGGAAGACCTCACGGATACGGAGTTCTCCGAGCCGGACGTCGACGACATCGTCGAGAACCTTCAAGAGCAGTTCGACCAACAGGCTGATGAGCAATCCGGCGAGGAATACGAATCGCCGGAGGACGTCGAGTACCGGGGCGACTTCAAGCCTGAGATGGTCCAGATGCTGGCCAAGATGCGGGGCCAGAGCAGCGAGGGTGAAGAGGGCACGGAAGAGGGCGCCCAGGGCATCAGCCAGGAGGAGATCGAGCAGATGCTGCGCGACTCCTCGGAGGTCGACGTCGGCGACGATTCCGAGGTGACCACGGTCGCCGCGAACATGATGAAGGAGGCCGGCGCGGACGCCCCCCAGAACCCAGCCGGAGCCGGGTACAACGAGATCCCTCATCAGGACGAGGACGGCGGCCCATTGGAGCCCAGCGAGCCGCGGAGCTACGTCTACGACGAGTGGGACTTCCGCGCCGACGATTACCGCCCCCGCTGGTGCATTGGGCAGGAGCGCGTGGGCGTGGCCGGCGAGACGCAATTCTTCACCGAGACGCTCCAACAATATTCCGGGCTCATGGAGCAGATCCGCCGGCAGTTCGAGTCGGTTCGTCCCGAGATGTACCGGAAGGTGAAGCGGCTGCCCGAGGGCGAGGACATCGACCTGGACGCCGGCATCGAGGCGCTCATCGACATCCGGAGCCTAGTGTCACCGGACGAGCGGATCTACTGGCGTCGGAACAAGGACGAGCGCGACGTGGCGGTCGTCTTCCTCCTGGACATGAGCGCTTCCACC
>CAZQVD010000208.1:0-3975 GCA_964596665.1 uncultured Dehalococcoidia bacterium | reverse complement strand
CTTCCTCGAAGTGGTCTTCGTCGCGGAGCAACCCAACAGCCGGCCGTTGCTGCTCGCGGGCCTGCTGCTCGCAGGACTCGCTGTGCTCGTGGCACGCTTTGCCTGGGCCTACCGCTCCGGCCGCCCCCGCGCCATTGCCTAGCGTGCAATATGCTGCGTGGCGGGACTACCCGCCCCTTGCCGTTCAGCCCGCCGAGGCCATAGATTGCAGCTCATACTCCGCCTGGAGCGTGAGCCAGCCTTGGAAATCGCCACCCCCTCGATCCTGAACGGCCAACGGCGCCGGTGGCGCGTGGCACCATCCTCGCCCGACGCCGGCACCCTCGGTGATCTGCCTCCCATCGTCGCTCAGCTGCTCGCTCGCCGCGGCCTGAAGGATCGCCGAGAGACCGGCGAGTTCCTCGATATCGCCGACTCGCTCTTCGAGGACCCCGGCACGCTGCCGGACGTGGACTTGGCCGTCGAGCGCATCGCGAAGGCCCAGGCGCAGGGGGAAACGGTCGCTGTCTACGGGGACTTCGACGCCGACGGTGTCACCGGCACCGCATTGCTCGTGGAGGCGCTGCGGCGTCACAGCGTCAGCGTCACGTCATATATCCCCCACCGCGTTAGCGAGGGCCACGGCCTGAACGTGGGCGCCGTCGACCGTCTGTGCGAGCGAGGCGTCTCGCTCATCGTCACCGTCGACTGCGGCGTCACCGATGTCGGCGCCATCGCGCATGCGGCGTCGCGTGGCATGGACACCATCGTCACCGACCACCACCTTCTAGGAGCGACCCTGCCCCAGGCGGTAGCCATCATCAACCCCCAAGCGCCGCACTCCACCTACGCCTTCGAGCACCTCACGGGCGTCGGCATGACGCTGAAGCTGGCCCAGGCCATCCTCCGGCCTGCGCACGGCGACACCTGGTCGGACGGGCTGATGGAGCTCGCCGCCATAGGCACCATCACAGACATGGCCCCGCTGCTTGGCGAGAACCGCTACATCGTCGCTCGGGGCATCGCGGAGCTCCGGCGCAGCCCGTCGATCGGGCTCCGCGCGCTCATGGACGCTGCGCGCGTGGACCCCGCCCACGCCAGCGCCGAGACCATCGGATTCGCTATCGGGCCGCGCCTGAACGCCGCGGGCAGGCTCGACCACGCCGATCTGGCGCTCGAGTTGCTCATCTCTCAGGACCGCGCCCGTGCCGACGATCTCGTGCGCCAGCTTGACGGCTTCAACGACGAGCGCCGCTCACTCACCGAGGAAACACTGGCCCGGAGCAAGGAGTTGCTTCCGGCCGTCATCCCGCCGCTGATCGCCGTCGGTGGCGAGGGCTTTAACCCCGGTGTGGTCGGGCTCGTTGCAGGAAAGCTCTCCGAGGAGTTCGGTGCTCCTGCCGTCTGCTACGCCATCGAGAATGGCACCGTCATGGGAAGCTGCCGCACTGCGCCCGGATTCCACTGGGCCGACGCGCTCGCGGCCTGCGACGACCTGCTGATGCGTCACGGAGGCCATGCGCAGGCGGCCGGGTTCGCCTGTGAGCTAGCTGATTTGCCGGAGCTGACGGGGCGCCTTCAGGCGATAGCCAGTGAGCAACTCGGTGAGGCCAAACCGGCGGCCGATGGCATAGCCGACGCCGAGGTGGAGCTCGCCGACCTCATGGGCCCCACGTTCCAGATGCTGCAACGGATGGAACCTTTCGGCATCGGCAACCCGGCGCCAGTGTTCATGACCCGTGGCGTCGAGGTGCAGCAGGTCAACACCATGGGCGCTGATAGCCAGCACTTCCGCATGCGTTTGCGCGCCGGCTCTGCAACCTGGGATGCCGTTGCCTTCAGGCAGCGGTGGCTCCAGGGCACCGCCCTCGCTGACATCGTCTACACCATCGGCGTGGACCACTGGAACGGCCAGTCACGCGTGCGTCTGCTGATAGAGGACTACGCCCCAACCGCCCACCCGCGCCTAGCGATCTAGCCCGCCACGGCCTCGGGATGCAGGAACGGCAGCCGCTCGTGCCGCCCGCCTAGTACCAGCTCCGATGCCGCGCCGAGCCAGTCTTCGAGCACCGTTGCATACACCGACCGGAAGTCGGTGGTGAACTTCAGGTTGTTGCGCTCGAGGTCGACGAGGCTGGGGCGCTCTCCGTAGAACCCTCTTTTGACCGGAGTCCCGACCACGAACATAGGTCCGGCCGACCCATGGTCCGTGCCGCTGCTGGCGTTCTCGGTGACCCGCCTACCGAACTCCGACCAGGTTATGATCACCACGTTGCGGTCCCGCCCGTGTGCCTGTAGATCGCGATAGAAGGCATGGATCGCCGCCGCCACCTCGGTCAGCAAACGCTCGTGGTCACCCACCTGCGACGCATGCGTGTCGAAGCCGCCGATTCTCACGTGTCCGACGCGAACGCCGATATCGCCCGTGATCGCCTCTGCCAGGAGCCGAAGCTCGTTGCCCAGCCGCGAGTCAGGATACGCGGCCAACGGCGTATAGGCCGCGTGCGCCTCCTGGAGTGCGACCGAGCTGCTCTGCGCCGCCTCCAACGTGCTCGCCAGCAGCGCGCCGTAGGGCAACGTATTGGGCGATGACGTGTACAACCCCGCCAGCGCCGAATCTCTTCCCTGCGCATCGATGCGATCTTTTGGGTCCGGTTGCAGCCGGTACGACTCGATTTTCCGCACCATGGGCACCGACACGCGGTGCGACCAGAGCGCCCGCGGCAGCTTCCGCCCGACCGACAGCGACTGAACACGCCCGCTCTGCTCCGCCGCTATCCCCTCCAGATACCGCCCTAGCCAACCTTCGAACGCGTGCCCGCTGGGATCGGCGGTCTGCCAGGTGTCCATCGACTGGAAGTGGGAGAAGCTAGGGTCGGGGTAGCCCACGCCCTCGACCGCGGCGAGTGCGCCCTCGTCCCACAGCTCCTTGAACGGGGCCAGCACGCGATGCAGTCCCACGCTAGCGTCCAACGGCAGCACGTCGCCTGCGGGTTGGGCTAGCAGCGGGCGCAGCTCGTAGTAGCGGTCGTCGTTGGCTGGGATTATCGTGTTCAGCCCATCGTTGCCGCCCGCCATCTGCACCACCACCAACGTACGCTCGCCCGCGGGCACCTGAGCAGCGGGCCGGCCGGCCACGGACGACGCAAGCGCGTGCTGCAGCGCTGTCGGCCCGAACGCCGCAGCTCCGGCGATGGCGGCACTTCCCTTGATGAACTGACGCCTGCTCACCGACAACGCGCTCTCCTTCTATGCCAGCTGATACTCAGGCTACGCAATCTGATATTCGGGGGATGCCAGCACAAGGTAGGTGAGGCCGCGGAGCGCCTCCTCCGAGACGGTGCGCCCACTGCTCGCGCCCGTGGTGAACCCGACGAGCGCCTCGGTCATGCCCTTTGACACCTCGCCGCCCAGCAGAGCCCGCATCGCATGCCTAACCGCGCGCTCCGGCGTCGCCGCCTCGGGGCCGAAGAACGCGGCTGGATCGTAGCTGAGCTTCGCTCGCCTGCCCGTCGCCACCTGGTTCGCGAAGTTGATACGCTCCAACAGCGACGAGCTGTTGATCCACGTCGCTCCACCCGTCCACCCCGCCACGTTGGGCGGAACGAACAGCTCCTGGCCCATCGCCCCCATGGTGCGAGGCAACACCGCCGCGTCGGTGCGGATGCCAAGCGCGCGCACGGTCGACGCCACGATCTCCGCGGGGCTCTTCACCTTGGCGCGTACCGCCTGCGGTGAATAGAACGCATCGGAGGCAAGGATCGCTCCCACCACCGGCCGCACCACCGAGTCTTTGGCGCGGAAAATCTTGGCCAGATCGCGTACGATCTGCGGCTCCGGGTCGTCGTAGGCGAAGAACTCGAACAGCTTGCGGCAGATGAACTCGGCCGAAGCCGGCTCCGCCATGATGATGTCCACAACGTCGTCGCCGTCTAGGTTCCCGGTGGTGCCCAGGAACGTCTTCTCGCCGAAGTCATGCCGCCGCTCCTCGAACGA
>CAZQVD010000207.1:3409-3993 GCA_964596665.1 uncultured Dehalococcoidia bacterium | reverse complement strand
CGGTCGCCCCGTGGAGACCGCGATCCAGTTCGCAGGCCTCCTCTACGGCGGCGTCGCGGAGAAATTCCCCAACCTGCGCATCGGGTTCCTAGAATGCGGCGCCGGCTGGGTACCGTACTGGATGGAGCGCATGGACGAGGAGTGGGAGAAGCGCGGTGCCATAGAGGCGCCGCTCTGCAAGGACAAGCCCAGCGACTACGTGGTCAACGGCAACTGGTTCTTCGCCACCGAGCCCGACGAAGGCATGATGCCCTATGCCATCGAGCGCCTCGGCGAGGACAAGCTGCTGTTCGCATCCGACTACCCGCATTGGGACGGCCACTTCCCCAACGTCGTCTCCACGATCCGCGAGCGCACCGACATCTCAGACGGAGCGAAGCGCAAGCTCCTCGGCGGGAATGCTAAGCGCTTCTACGGCTGGGACGACGAAGAGTAAACTGCCGTCAAGATGCGTCCTAAGGAGCAACCGATATGCCCATCGATATCATCGATACGCTCGAAGTCGCCCACCGTACCAAGAAGCGCACCGTCGTCCTCAACACGAACCGCTTCCAGTCGTGGGTGCACTACTACCAAGTGGGGCA
>CAZQVD010000207.1:790-3399 GCA_964596665.1 uncultured Dehalococcoidia bacterium | reverse complement strand
TCCCCCGACGGCGGCCAGGCGGTCCTAGGCCCTGGCATGCTCGCCACCATAACCGGTGGCGCCTTCTACCAGCTCCGTAACACCGGCGAGGGTCCCCTAGTCATGCTCGGCAACCGCTCCGGCTCTTCCGAAAAGACGGTCAAGATAGAGCACGGCACCGGCAAGATCATCGACAGCCTGGCCGCCCAAGCCGCCCGCGGCTTCTAGCAGGCCTCCGACCGGACGAGGCAACGGCCTGCTTCGTGAGAGCTGAATATACTGCAAAGTGCAAACGCAACGCCTTGAACAACGAGGGCGTTGCGTTTGCACTTCGCGTCAGTTGGAGGGAGCAGCGTCGCACCCTGCCTATCCCGGCAGCTTCGCCTTGAACGCCACCCGCCCGGGGAAGAATCGGCGCATGTCCGGCATGGCGTTGTGCTTCAGGCACTCCTCCTCGAACAGATCCAGTACAAGCGGGTTCTCGTCCTCGTACTCGATCTGGTAGCCGCCGTCCTTCATGCTCACGTCGGCGCCCTCGCCCTGCCCGGCCCGCGGCGCGCGCTGGCCCATAAGTCCCGGCGTCAGCGCGAGGTAGCGCGCCCGGCGCGACCCGGAGTTGAAGTGTTGGTGCACGCACCCTTCGCTTGGCACGATCACCAGCGAGCCCACCTTCCAGTCCGCCTTGCGCATGTCAGACATGTCCTCCTTCGTCCAGATCAGCGAGTAGCCCGCGTCGCCGCTAAGGAGCACCAGATTCGCGCCGGGCCCGTGGCGGTGCGCCTTCTTGTACGTGCCCACCGGAAACTCAGACACGTGCGCCTTCGACGAGTTGCCTGCCATCTGGAAGAAGGCGTTGACGCCGCCCGCGCCCCGCGCCTCCCACGCATACAGCGGCATGTCGGGCGCGTTCGGGATGAAGTTCGACGCCCACACGCGTCCGCTGTACAGCTTCCCGTTGCCGCTGAAGAAATCGTCCGTGCTCCCGTACCGGCTCTTCACCGCCACGTCCGAGTCGAAGATGAAATCGTGGTCGTTGAACAGACGCATCACCAATGGAGCGTTGGTGACCGCCAGATAGCGCGCTGGCTCGTCGCCCGAGCCGTTGAAGTGCTCGTACCAACAATTCAGCGGGATCGAGAAAAGGCTGCCTTTTTTCCACTCGAAAGTCCGCCTATCGGAGCTGCCCGGCGCCCATATCGTCGTCGCACCCCGGCCGGACAACACGTACACGTATTCCTCGTACATGTGGTGCTCCGGCTCCGAGCGCCCACCCGGCTTGATCTCAATCAGCTGTGAGTCGTTAGTCAGTACCGGGTACGGTATGTTGATGATCGCCCCGTTGCCGCCCTTGCGCTCCCACGCGCCTAGTTCCACGTCGTTCAGATCGTCGAAGGCGAAGTCGTGCACCTGCCACCGGAGGTAGGGGTCCTCGATCGTGAAGTCCTCGAGCGCCTGTGTCGGCTCCTTCGCCCGAAGGATGTCCCGGTCGGAATCGGTCGTCATGTGCGTGCCTCCCCAAGTTGCCCGCTTTGTTCGGGGTCAACCCTTGTTCGCTGTAACCTCGATCTCAATCAGCTTGCCCGGCAGCGAGTACCCCTCGACGAACGCATACTCCACCGACGGCACCCTCGCACTCACCGCGTCCTGGAACAGCGCACGAACGTCCGCCACCTTGCAGGACGTGTGCAGGTGGAACGAGACGTGCACTGCCTGCGCCCACGAGGCGCCCGCATCCACCAGCGACCCCTCGATGCGCGGCAGTATGTCCGCCACCTGGTCAGCCAGTGTGCCCACCTCCGACGTCACGCCCGACAGGAACACGAACGAGCCGGAGGTCAGATGGCGCAGCGGCGCGATCGGCGGCTCGTACTCCTTCACTACCTTGGTTGTTCCCGCGCCCTGTGGGCGCATCGCCAGCAGATCCACCGCCACGCTTGCGCTCGACTCGAAGTGCGCCGGCGCGATGTAGCTCGAGCTCGCCGAGCGCGCAGCGCCGGCCAGCGCGGCCACGCGCTCGCGGCTGCCGCCGTCACGGCTCTCGCGGTCGCGCGCCCACAGGCGGGTGCGCACGGTGTCGGCGAGACTCAACCCCTCACTGTGCAGCTCGAGCACGAAGCGGTCGAATACGTCGCGCGTCTGCTCGCCTGCGGTCCCGCCGACCTGGGCCTCAGCGGATAGCGCAACGAAACCGTTGCTCAGCCACGGAAATAGCGCCTTCCGCATCGTTGAGCCTCCTGCGGCCGATCCGCGCCTAGATGTACGTGTGCGTGATCACTTCCCAGCTATGCCCATTGGCGTCGCGGAAATAGAAGCCCCTGCCCGTGTACAAGTGGTTGATCTTCCCGTCGTCCATCGCCCCTGGCGCGCTGCCGAAAGCGACCTCCTCCGCCTTCACGCGGCCGAGGATCGCGTCAAACTCGTCGTCTGAGGCCAAGAACGCGTAATGATGGCGTACGACCTCCCGTCGCTCGTCGAAGTCGAGTGATAGGTGCTCGTCGACCTTGACCGGCGCGAAGGGACCCCACGGCCCGTCGTAGGTGAGCCCGAACATGCGGGCGATGAATCGCGCCGACGCTTCTTTGTCGTGGGCGGGCACGATCGTGTGATCGAGACTGAGCGCCATAACGTCC
>CAZQVD010000207.1:0-780 GCA_964596665.1 uncultured Dehalococcoidia bacterium | reverse complement strand
GGGAACGATGGTGTGGTCCAGATGGAGCGGCATGGTTCGCCTCCTGGGGCATGATGTGCGATTGATTATACCGGGAGCGAGCCCGGCTGGCGGTGCCCCCGCCAAACGCCCGCGGTTGGCATCACGACGGCCACCTTCATGGCCCGGACCTCCGCTGGTGCAGTATCGTTACGCCAGGAGTTTACCCATGTACGGATCCCGCGCCCGCATTGGCTACACCTCGCCCCTGCTCGTCTCCGAGATATTCGCCTACGAGTTCTACCGCGTCGTCCCCGCCGGTGTCACCCTCGCGTTGACGAGCCTCAACGTTTGGGAGCACACCGGCGACGAGCTCGACCGCAGCTACGAGCGCACCATGCTCGCCGCCAGGGCCATGGCCGACGCGGGACTCGACCTCATCGTTCTCGGTGGCGTGCCCGTGCTTGCCTCGAAGGGCTACGCGAATGTGGCCACATTCGTTGCCGAACTGGAGGCGGACTTGGGCGTTCCCGTGACCACAGCGCCCGCGGCCTACGAGGCCGCCTTCGCGCAGGCCGGTGCCACTGAGGTCATCTGCGTCGACGTGCCCCACTCGCCCGGCGTCGGCCTCGCCGAGTCCACGTACCGCATCGTCGAGCGCCGTGGCGCCGGCAGTGAGCCCATGGTCGCCTCGACCCGCATGGACGCCGAAGCGACCGCCGCCGTCGGCCGCCAGCTCGCCGCTGACAACCCTGGGGCCGACACCCTCTGGCTCGCGTGGCCCCATCGCCCCACGGTCGACGTCATCGAGCCGCTCGAACG
>CAZQVD010000206.1:0-4023 GCA_964596665.1 uncultured Dehalococcoidia bacterium | reverse complement strand
ACCCCGCGAGCGCTCCCCCCGTCGGCGGTTCCCGCGCGCGACGATGGCCAGGTCCGTAAGGCCCGCGGTGGCCGACGGCAGCCCGCCGCCGCCCTCGTAGGCAGCGTTGTCGAGGACGATGTGCGTAAGGTTGGCCGGACGTCTGTTCGCCGCATCCGCCAGGCTCGCCAGGTTCTCCAGCAGGTTGCCATCGCCATCGAGCAGCACGACCTTGCGGTGCGGCAGCGCCACGGCGATGCCAAGGCCCACGGCGCCGCACAGGCCCAGGTTTACCTGCATCAGGTTGGCTTCCGACGGGCGCAGCGCGTTCCTCTCGCGGGAGATCGGCCCCACGTTGCCGACAACGATGGTGTCCTCGGCCATCATGCCCGCGAGCGCGCTCAACGCGTCGTAGCGTTTCACTTAATCGTCTCCCCGGTCATCAGCACAGCCACAGGGCGCTGCCAGCTGATGGTGGAGCCCTGCGCGTCGATGATCGCCGGCGTGATCTCGCTGATCTTGCTTACCACGGTGTGGTGGATGTGGAGCACGTCCAGCAGCGGCTCGGTGGTGTCCTTGTAGGGGCCCATGAGCCAGAAGGCGTCACCGATGTCGCCGCGGAACGGGATCAGCAGAAGTAGCGGCAGGTCCCATGCGAGGTTCAGGCTCGTGAGCGGCCACGACGCGACCAGCAAGCCCGACGTTGGGATCAGCAGCGCGGGGCGCTTGCCGGCGAGCCACGCGCCCGCGCACACGCCGACGCCGACGGACTCCGTGCTGACGGGCACGTACTCGAAGTCGGAGTCCTTCGACACCTGGGCCTGGAGCGTGGAGAAGTCTGAGTCGGGCAGGAGCGAAATGAAGTCGACGCCGCTGCGCTTCAGCCCGTCGACGACCGCCTCGACCGCTTCGCTTTGCATCGCCGCTGCCTCCGGAACCGACGCATCGCGCCAGCCGCCAGCGAGGCTATCACACGCCCACGCACGGGTCGTGATTGGTATATGCTCGGCTCGCTCAGGAGGCGCGTCATGGCTACCACGTATCGCTACATCTCGGCCGATTCGCACCTGGAGATACCGGCGGAGCGCTGGGCCGGCTACATACCCGTCGAGTACCGCGACCGCGCACCGCGGCTCGTGCGTTTGCCCAACGGGGCGGATGCATGGCTCGCGGAGGGCCGGCCTCTGCACATCAACGGTCTGAACCTGTCGGCAGGCAAGCCGCGCGAAACCATCTCGCCGATCGGCGGGCAGTACGACGCCTCGGCCGGCACCGGGCCGCCGGAGCAGCGGCTCGCCGAGCAGGACCAGGACGGCATCGACGCCGAGGTCCTCTTCACCGGCGTGGCCGGACCGGGCCTGTGGCGGGGAATCCGCGAGGACCGCGTGTACAAGGCGGTGGTCCGCGCGTACAACGACTATCTCGGCCGCGAATACTGCGCCGTCGCGCCAGAGCGTCTGATTGGCCTGGGCGTGCTGCCGGAGACGGGCGTAGAGGATGCGATCGCCGAGATGGCGCACTGCAAGGAGCTGGGCCTGGGCGGCGTGACGCTCAACGCCTTCCCGCACGGCAAGTCGCACCCCGTGCCCGAAGACGACCGCTTCTGGTCGGCGGCCGTCGAGATGGGCATGCCGGTGACGGTCCACGTAGAGTTCGGTTTCCCGGCGAGCAACTACGGCGGGCGCACCGGGCCGTCGTTCGCGTACCCGCAGCAGCCGGAGGAGGGCATGGCCGGGCCCATGGACGTGATCCCGCGGTTCGCCAAGTACGGCTTCCGCGCCGCGTTCCACGCCGTGCAGATGGTTTGGGCAGGGGTGTTCGACCGGCATCCGGATCTGCACATCTTCTTCGCCGAGACGCAGATTGGCTGGCTGCCCAACTTCCTGGAACAGATGGACAGCACCTACGCACGATCACGCTATTGGGTGCACCGCCACCTGGGCCTAGAGCCGCTGCACCGCAAGCCCAGCGAATACGTACTGGAGCACTGCTACTGGGGCTTCCAGTACAACCCGATGGGCGTGCGTACGGTCGTCCGGGAGATGGGCCCGGACCGCGTGATGTGGGCCAACGACTTCCCGCACCTGGAGTCGGACTGGCCGAACTCCATGGCCGTCATCGAGGAGAGCTTCGCGGACGTGCCGAGCGAAGCCCGCCACCGCATGGTTGCCGGCAACGCCATCGACTTCTTCCATTTAGGGTAGCTAGCTGCTGGCGAGACGAATCACTCAGTACGTGATGGCCAGGGCAGCGGCTATCGCGCCGAGAATCGTGCCAGCAAGCCTGATCCACGGGGCTGCCTGGAGCGGGCGCTGCCAGCGGGGCCCGAGCTGGTAGGGTCAAGCAGCCCGATAAGCGTCACGCCCTCCTGGCTGATCGTCTCCCGGGAGCGGGTCAACCTCATAGGCGTTGTTGAACGTGGCCACCATGCGGTACAGCCCGATCGTCGCGATCACGAGCATCAGCCACCGGTCTCCATGGCGTGCCACGAGTGCGTCATACAGCGCCTGACCGAGGCGGTTCGTCCTGCAGAGCTGACGCGCGGCCTCAATGACGTCTCGCTCATCGGCGTCGAGGGCGCTGTGGTCGCCGCCGGTGCGCAATATCTCGATGGCCGCATCGCTCACGCCCGTTTCTCGCGCTCGCGCTATGTGCGCGGTCCACTGATACGGCGCGTCATCCTCGCGGGCGACGGCCAGGATCGCCAGCTCGTGGATGGCATCGCTCACCACGCCGTCCGCGTGGGTCTTCGCCATGATCGTAGCGAACCCGGTGGCTAGCCCCGCGCTGTTCAGCATGACACCTAAGGGGCCGCGGACCCGTCCGAGCCTGGCGAAGACTGCATCCCACTCCGCCTGACGCTCAGGGGATAGCTGCGATCGGTCGGTGATGGGTGTGATGCGGGTCATGGCTCCTCCTTTAGCGAGGCTCCTACTCCTTCGAAACGCCGTTGATGGTCCAGAACTGGCCCTCCGCCTGAACCGCTCGCGGCGTCCCAGGATTCAGGACCAGCGGATCGCCGTTGCCATCGAGGTAGTGTGCCCAACCATCGGCAGTCGTTCCGCCGATGCGGAGCACCACCGCTGGACCGTCACCCGTCGTCACGAAACGGTACCGCGTGCCGGCGGGCATCAGGATGCCTTCGCCGCAGCGGACCACGGTAGAGACGTCGTTGCTGTCGTAGAAGGTGGCCTCGCCGTCCAGGACCAAGTACGTCTGGTCCTCGTAGGTGTGGCTGTGCAGATTCTCCTCACCACCCTCCGCCAAGAACTTCAGGCTGATCCTGGTTCGAGATGTCTCCGGCAGAGCCGCGGTGCTGCGGCCCGCCGTGAGAAACGGGGTCTTCAGTTCGAACTTCTGAGCTTTCATGCGCGCGCCACGGCCACTTGGAAGTGAGCTTCCACCTCGTTTAGCGGACCCGGCAAGGCGGACGGATCGATTGCCTCGGCCACCTCGGAATAACCTGCGCGTGTCACCATGGCCGCCAGGCTTGTACGCAGTTGCGCTATAACCCAAGCGAGGCTGTCGCCGACGAGGGTAGGATCGATGTCGTATTGTGCATTGTCCGCGCCAGGGGCGTAGTGGTAGTGGGGCCTGTTCCTGAAGCAATCGAACCGGAGCAGCTGGACATCGCGGCCCTCGACGGAGGCCCTCACCTGTATGGAGGGCCCGCCGTCCCTGCCTGAATCTCGGTTCTCCACGTGGAGCTCGACATTACCTGCTGGGATCCGCTTCATGGCGTACTCCTCTCTTTCGAATTGGCGTTCTTGGCAGCCATCACCTGGCGGAGGGAGTGGGATTCGAACCCACGGTACGGTTGCCCGTACAGCAGTTTTCAAGCCCGCCATACTCCATCCGCAGCCATTCTACGGCGTCCGCACACATACAGGCTCCACTCGGTAACCACGAGGCGGAGGACACCAGCGGACGTCTGCAGGTAATCAGCGAGCGGCTGTGAATCAACCGAAAATATGCCGTAGTAGCACCAAGGGGCATGGCTTAGGAAATCTTCATCTGGTATCAGGGCTACGCGTGACGGTTCGG
>CAZQVD010000205.1:0-4062 GCA_964596665.1 uncultured Dehalococcoidia bacterium | reverse complement strand
GGGGCTCGCGGTCGGGAGCGCACTCGAGAGCTTCAGGAGTGAATTCAACCCTGCCTTCGGCGTGGGGCCGGGCGTGTCGTGCACCATGCGGTGGCAGCCCCCGAAGCCACGGCTCTTGCGCGGTAGGCGGCCCTGCCAGCCGCATGCGCGAGCCTGTATTCGGTGCCGAGCCGCGACTATAATGCGGCTCCCATGACTCAGGCCAACGACACCGGCGCGACTCTCGGCCTCCCCGAAGGACTCACGGGCGAGGACCTGCTCGACATCTATGCCACCATGGTGCTTGTGCGCACGCTGGACGAGCGTGTTTGGGCCATGAATCGCCAGGGCAAGGCGGCGATCGTCGCGTCTTGCCAGGGCCACGAGGCGGCGCAGCTCGCCAGTATCTGGGCGCTCCGCCGGTACGCCCCCGACTACTTCCTGTTCCCCTATTACAGGGACCTGGCCGTGCTGACCGCCCAAGGACTCACGCCCAAAGAATCGCTGCTGGGATTCCTGGCGAAGGACGGAGAGCCGCTATCGGGCGCGCGCCAGTTCCCCCAGCACGGCGCCATGCCCGAGCGCAGGGTTATCAACCCGTCCAACGTGGTCGGCACCCACGTACCGCAGGCCGTCGGCTGGGCGCTCTCCGTGAAGCTCAGCGGCGCTCCCACGGTCGTCGCCACCTACATGGGCGACGGCGCGATGAGCCAGGGCGAGGTGCACGAGGCCATGAACTTCGCCGCCGTGCAGCGGCTGCCGATCATATTCCTGGTGGAGAACAACAAGTACGCCACCTCCACGCCACTGCACAAGCAGATGGCCATCGCCCACATCGCGGACCGCGCCGCCGCCTACGGCATGCCCGGCGTGACGGTGGACGGCACCGACGTGCTGGCATCCTACCGGGCGATCGCCGAGGCCGCCGAGCGTGCCGCATCCGGCGGTGGCCCGAGCATGGTCGAGCTCGACGTGGAGCGGTATCTGCCCCATACCAGCGATGACGACGACACGCTGTACCGCGACCCCGCCGAGATCGAGGAGGCTCGTAAGCGCGACCCGATGAAGCATCTCAGCGAGCTTTTGCTGGGAGTAGGGCTCCTTGATGCAGCTCGTGATGCCGAGCTTCGTGCCAACGCAAAGGCCGAGGTGGACGCCGCCACCGAAGCCGCCGAGGCCGCACCGTTCCCCCCGGACGACGACGTGCTGGCCCACGTCTACGAGGAGCAGTAACGATGGCCACGATGAACGTCATCGAGGCCGTGCGCTCCGCGATGTTGGAGGAGATGCGGCGCGACGGCTCCGTCTTCGTTCTGGGTGAGGACGTCGGCAGCCGGGGCGGCGTGTTCCTGGCCACGCAGGGCTTCGTGGACGAGTTCGGCGAGGCGCGCGTCATCGACACCCCGCTCGCCGAATCCGCCATCGCCGGTATCGCAGTGGGCGCCGCCATGCGTGGGCATCGCCCCATCGCCGAGGTGCAGTTCGCCGACTTCATCTGGCCCACAGTCAACCAGCTCATCGGCGAGGCTGCGCGGATCCGCTACGGATCTGACAACAAGGTCCACGTGCCTCTGGTCGTGCGCTGCCCCTACGGCGGACACGTTCGCGGTGGGCTGTACCACTCGCAGAGCGTTGAGAGCTATTTCGCCCACACGCCGGGCCTGAAGGTGGTTGCCCCCTCCACGCCCTACGACGCCAAGGGCTTGCTGAAGGCGGCGATCCGTGCCAACGACCCCGTGATCGTCCTCGAGCACAAGCGGACTTACCGCTCCGTGCGCGGCGAGGTGCCCGACGACGAATACACCGTGCCCATCGGCGTGGCGGACCTGAAGCGCCAGGGGACCGAGGTCACCATCGTGACCTACGGGCTGACCGTCCACTACGCGCTGCAGGCTGCCGAAGAGCTGGCGGGGGAGGGCGCCGACGTCGAGGTGCTCGACCTGCGCACGCTAAGCCCCATCGACGAAGAGGCCATCCTCACGTCGGTGCGCAAAACCAATCGACTGTTGGTGGTGCACGAGGACAACCGCACCGGCGGCCTCGGCGCCGAGGTCAGCGCCATCGCCGCCGAAGGCGCCTTCGACAGCCTAGACGCGCCAATCATGCGCTGCACCGGCCCCGACATACCGTCGATGCCATTCGCACCAACCCTCGAGGCCGCGTTCATGCCTACAGCAGACAAGATCGCAGAAGCCTTGCGCCGGCTGCTGGCGTACTGAGACGCGGAATGAGCACCATCATCGAGCTACCGCAGGTCGGCGAATCCGTGACCGAAGGAGTGATCGGCAAGTGGCTGAAGCAGCCCGGCGAGCACGTCGACAAGTACGATCCGCTGGTCGAGGTGATGACCGACAAGGTCAACATGGAGGTCCCCTCGCCATTCACTGGCATCCTGCTCCGCACGCTGGTCGAGGAGGGCGATACGGTGCCCATGGGCCAGCCCATCGCCGAGATGGACGTCGAGGGCGGCGCTTCGTCGGAGCCAGGGAACGAAGGGGAGACCTACCACACCTTCGCGTTTAACGACGCTGTTCGCAGCGTCGGCCCCACGGGCTCCGGCGAAGGTGGGCATGGGCGCCCCGATGTGCTGCAGACCACGGCCGTTTCGCCGGTGCGCCCGGCACGTCCGGTCTTGCAGCCAGGCCCGCTCGCCGGCCTGTCCCCTCTCGTTCGCAAGCTCGTCGCTCAGCATGGCGTCGATGTGGCGCAGGTCACCGGCACGGGCATGAGCGGACGCATCACCAAGAACGACGTGCTGCGGTTCGTCGATTCAGGTGCTCCCGATCGGGGGGAGGCGGACGCGATCGCGGATGCGGATGCAACCACGACGCTGGCCCTCACGCCGTTGCGCAGGACCATCGCCGAGCACCTCAGCCGTGCCGCCAGTGAGATACCCGCAGCTTGGTCCATGGTGGAGGCCGACGTGACCGGGCTCGTCGCCAACCGTGACGCCCACCGCGAGTCGTTCGAGCGCGAGTACGGTGTGCCGCTCACCTACCTGCCGTTCGCGGCGCACGTCGTCGCCAAGGCGTTGGGTGACAACCCACGCCTCAACGCGCGTTGGGCCGGGGACCACATCGTGCTGAACACCACGGTCAACCTAAGTGTCGCCGTCTCGACCGACGCGGGTCTGACGGTGCCCGTCGTGCGAGACGCCGGTGGGCTGAGCGTTACCGAGCTTGCCCAGCGCATCCACGAGCTGACCGCGGCGGCGCGCTCCGGGTCGCTCACGCTCGACGATGTGCGCGACGGCACGTTCACGCTGAACAACACCGGTGCACTCGGTTCGACAGTGTCGGTGCCCATCATCAACCATCCGCAGGCGGCCATCGTCACCACCGAGGCAATCGTGAAGCGCCCCGTGGTCGTCGGGGGCGATGCCATCGTCGTACGCTCGATGATGAACGTCTGCCTGACCTTCGACCATCGTGTCTGCGATGGCGCCGAGGCGGGCGCGTTCCTGCGCGACGTGAAGGCTGGGCTCGAGGCCATCGGGCCCGATGCGAGCCTGCTGTGAGGAGGCCGAATGCCCGAGAGTGAGCTTGCCCTACGGTACGGGATGAACCCGCATCAGAAACCAGCCCGCGCTTACGTGGAAGGGAGAGAGCTTCCCTTCGTGGTGCGCAACGGCTCGCCCGGGTACATCAACCTGCTCGATGCCCTCAACTCATGGCAGCTCGTGCGTGAGCTTAAGGAGGCCACAGGGCTGCCCGCCGCTGCGTCCTTCAAGCATGTGAGCCCTGCCGGCGCAGCTGTGGCGGTGCCGCTGTCCGACGTGTTGGCACAGGCCTATTTCGTGACAGATGCCGACCTGTCGCCGCTCGCGACAGCCTATGCCCGCGCCCGTGGAGCCGACCGCATCTCGTCGTTCGGCGATTGGGCGGCGATGAGCGAGCCGGTCGACGAGGCGACCGCCCGCCTGCTGCGTCGAGAGGTATCGGATGGCGTGGTGGCGCCGGGATTCTCCGACGAGGCGGTGGAGATACTTACGAAGAAGCAGGGTGGCCGCTACGCCGTGCTTGAGGCCGACCTGGCCTACCGGCCGGCGCCGATCGAGCGCCGCACCGTCTTTGGCGTCCCGCC
>CAZQVD010000204.1:869-4127 GCA_964596665.1 uncultured Dehalococcoidia bacterium | reverse complement strand
TAGAAGTGGCGGAGGGAGTGGGATTCGAACCCACGGTACGGTTGCCCGTACAGCAGTTTTCAAGACTGCCGCAATCGTCCACTCTGCCATCCCTCCGGGCAGGACTGATGCTAGCACGGCGCCTCAAAACCGCGCGGGCGCCGCTGCTACACTACGCGCCGGGTCGGCAACGGCACGCGCCGGCCCGGAAGGGAAGGCTGACATGACCGCATCGCCCGTTGGGAAGCTGTTGGTGGACGACTTCATCCCGTTCAACTCCGGCCTCGCCCATACGGTGCGCGCCGGGCAGTTCGTCCGCGTCATCGGCAGGAGCACCGCCGACTTCGTTGCCTTCAATCTGGACAACCTCTCCGAGCGGTTCGACCAGGCCAGAACAAAGAGCAATCAGTCCAAGCTGTTCATGAGTACGGGCGACGTCCTCGTCTCCAAGAGCAACAACAACTTGCTCACCATCGTCGAGGACACGTGGCCCGGGCGCCACGACCTCCAGCGAGGGATGTGCAGCCGCAAGCGCATCGAGATGGTGTTCAACGGCCAGGCCACACGGGACCGCTGGGGTGGTGGGCAGCAGGTCGAGGAGCGTTGGGAGGACCTGCCAAGCCACGGCTGCTGGGAGAATCTCACGGAGGCGTTGAAGGACTGGGGCATCGAGGCGGATGACATACCGGCGCCGTTCAACATCTTCCAGAACACACGGATCGACGGGGAGACCGGGCGGATGTGGTGGGAAGCCATACCCCTCGACGAGGACGTCTATGTCCAGATGCGAGCGGAGATGGACTGTCTAATCGCCACGAGCAATTGCCCGGGAGGCAGAGGCCCAACCTCTCGCGTTCAGGTCTACGACCGCTAGCGCCCGTGGCCACCCTGGAGGTAGGGGAGCTTTCTCCCAGCTCTTTCGTGCTTGCGAGCCGGCTACACGTTGAAGATGTCTTCGGGTAGAAAGGCCGTCACGATGTAGTTGGGTGAGTCCACAACCTGGCTGATTTTCAAGTCGACTGCCACGCTGCAAATCACGTACGCTTGCTCCCGAGAGAACTCCCGACCCTCGAGCAGATCGATCATCTCAAGCAGCGCGTTCCGGCACGCGACGTTGAGGTCCTCCGAGGCGTTGGAACCATCCTCACGGATCGGTAACCCCATCGTCGCGGTGAACCGCTGAGGCATCCCGAATCGCGGATCGCTGAAGAACTCCGTGTGGGACAGATGGGGACCCCGCATTCGGTGTCGCTCGGCCTCGCCCTTGAGCACGCGGAATCGTACCGTCGCCGTCGCATCCATCTCCACTGCCTGCAGGCATACCTCGCCGTCGCCCTGCGCGAAATGGGCGTCACCCGTCGAAAAGAGGGCACCATCTAGGCCCACGGGCAACAACAGCTTCGAACCTGCGGTCATCTGCTTCACGTCCATGTTGCCGCCGTTCTCCCGCGGTGGCCCGGTCCGCACGCCTTGCGTCGAGATGGGCTCTGTGGAGGGCACTGCGCTGTCCGCCTCGGGCGGGCGCACGGCACCTCCTTCGGCGAGCAGGTTGGCCTCACGCAGCGTCCACTGGCGGAACATGTCGTGGGACGGCGCCACTGCTGCGACACCCATGAACGGTGCCCCAGGGATACGAACTCCAGGCATCTGCTTGGACGTTGCCCAGCCGTCCTCGAGGTCCCAGATCGCGAGGAACGGTTTGGTGAATTCTCCCTTCAAGTAACCGCGACCGGGACGGACGCCCGTGAACGCCCAATCGGCCGGCGCTATGTCAAGAAACTCGACCTCCAAAAGGTCGCCGGCCTCCGCTCCCTTCACGTACACAGGGCCGGTCAACGGGTGGGCCCGGTTGGGACTCGTCGCCAGCAAGTCTAGGGCCGTGCTGCTTCGCTTCAGCTGATTGTCGGCCGCCGACCGAGTTTCAAGCACGACCTCCTCTCCCTGCTCCACTTCGATGACAGGAGGGATATCTGGGTGGAAGCGGTTGTGGCCCTTCTCCGGTTCCTCGATCAGAGATTTGCTCCGGTCGATCTCTATGCTCTTCACGTCGGCTCCTCTTCGCGAACATCCACCCTACGAGGGCTGCCTTATCTCGGCTTCTCCCACCACTATAGCTTCACTCAAGCGCTCCCGGTTCCGCTCCGCCCTCCAACGCTTCCCGGAGCCGCCGTAGACCACGCGGCTCGCACGTGCCACAATCGCGCCACGATTGGTGACACCGCCCCTCGGAATACCGCGCGGAGGCCCCGATGCTCACTCAAGCGGAGAATGATCGACTGGCCTGTGTGGGACCGGGGACGCCAGGCGGCGATCTGATGCGCCGCTACTGGCAACCAGTAGCCGCCACCGCGTGGCTCACGTCCAACCCGGTCCAGCCCGTGCGCATCCTCGGTGAAGACCTCGTCCTCTATCGCGACAAGTCGGGCGGCCTTGGCCTGCTCCAGCAGCGATGCCCCCATCGCGGCGTCGACCTGCGATTTGGCATCCCCACAGAGCAAGGCCTCCGCTGCATGTACCACGGCTGGCACTTCGACGCCGAGGGCCGTTGCCTCGACCAGCCCCTGGAGCCGGCCGGCAGCGCGTTCAAGGACAAGACACACGCGACGGCCTACCCCGTAGAGGAGCTGGGTGGGCTGGTGTGGGCGTACCTCGGGCCTTCTCCAACGCCGCTGCTTCCACGATGGGACCTGTTCGTGTGGCCCGACGCCTTCCGGCACATCGGCGGCGTGGTGCTGAACGCGAACTGGCTGCAGTGCATGGAGAACTCCGTGGACACGGCCCACGTGGAGTACCTGCACGGGCACCTGTGGAACTACGTCGTATTCGACCGGGGCAACGGCACAGGCGATCTGCAGAGTGACAAAGTGCTGCGCAAGAACATCGATGCGTTCACGCGGCGCCACGTGCGGCTGGCTTGGGACACCATCGAACACGGGATGCTGAAACGACGCTTGCGCGAGGGGGACGACCCCGAGACCAACTCAGGCTGGACGAGCGGCAACCCTATCATCTTCCCCTACATGATCCGTGTGGGTGGGCCGATCAGGAACGAATTCCAGATGCGCATCCCTATCGACGACACCCACACCTGGCACCTCGACTACATCGTTTTCGCCCCCGGACACGACATCCCCGTACCCGCGCAGGACGAGATCCCCTACTACGAAGCTCCGCTCTTCGACGAGAAGGGCAACGCCATCCTCGACTACATCGTGGCGCAAGACTTCGCGGCATGGTGGGCGCAGCGATTGTGGAGCGGCTGGCCAACGAAAATTGCGC
>CAZQVD010000204.1:0-859 GCA_964596665.1 uncultured Dehalococcoidia bacterium | reverse complement strand
ACATCCGACGAAGGGATCATCCTATTTAGGAAGATGCTCAGCGAGCAAATCCGGATCGCGCAGGACGGCGGCGACCCCATCAACACATTCCGCGACCCAGCCGCTAACCGTCCCATCGAGGCCCCGGATACCGTGCGGATAGGGCTCCTCGACGGCAAAGGCGACGGGCTCAGTCCCACCGCCCAGGATGCCATCTACACGCGGGATCACCAGATCGACCGCTTCAGTCCCGTCATCGACCAGGTGCTCGAGCTCTACCGGCAGGTCGACGAGCGTACTCGCTCCTGACGTGCGCCGCTCAATCGCATCCCTGCCCTGCCAATGCCCCGTACGCCCTGCGAGGTCTAGTGGCGGACGATAGGATCGATAGGGAGCTTCGCGGCAAGACCCATGCTGCCCTCTAGCAGCGCCGCCGCGGAGAGCAGCGACGCCTCGTCGGCACGGGGCGCCATGATTTGGAGACCCACCGGTAGGCCGGCCTCGGTGAATCCGCAAGGGATCGAGATGGCGGGGCATGTGGTCAGCGTCAGCGCGAAGGACATGACCAACCAGCCCACGTATGTGTCGAAGGTCACGCCTCCCGCCTCGGTGATGTAGCGCTGATCCACATCGAAGGGCGGCACCAGAACCGCGGGGCTCACCAGCAAATCGTAGCGCTCAAAGAAGCGCGCCGTCCGCAGGTAGAGCGCGCCGCGCGCAAGCTCGGCGCGGTTCACGTCATCCGCGGACAAAGCCAGGCCCGCTTCCGTGTTCGCTATGATCTCCGGCTTGACCAGATCTCGATGCTCCTCGATATAGCGCTTGTACGTTGCCGCGAACTGCGCGGCGCGAAGCGTCTGGAAGCTAGGCTCTGCGTCTT
>CAZQVD010000203.1:0-4154 GCA_964596665.1 uncultured Dehalococcoidia bacterium | reverse complement strand
GTCTTCCTAAATCGAATCATCTTCTTCCTCCCAATTGGTGTCCCTCAGGGCGGCCCCCCGGGGATATTCAACCCAGCCACTAGCCTAAGGCGAGCGACCGCAAAACCCTACGCACATCACTCGCAAATGTCAATTCTCCTACGAGTGAAACTGCGCCGTTTTGTCCTCTCCGCTCGACCGCTTCGGGACAACTCCAGACCTTGCGGTCTCGGGAGTTACAACTTCTGTGAGCGTTTATGGTTTCATGTGCGCGCAATCGTCACCATACGAGGTGTGCCCTGGCCCCAGACCAATTGATCCTGAGCGTCGTCGATCAATCGCCCATGCGTCGAGGCGAGACCGGCGCCGACGCCTTGCGCGACACAGTTGCGCTGGCCAAGGCCACGGAGGCGCTGGGCTACGCGCGGTACTGGGTGGCTGAGCACCACAGCGCGGGCACGTTCGCGGGCACGAGCCCCGAGATCCTCGTCGGCCAGATCCTGGCGAACACGACCCGTATCCGCGTTGGCAGCGGCGGCGTGATGTTGGCTCATTACTCGGCGCTGAAAGTCGCTGAGCAGTTCCGCGTGCTGGAGTCGTTCTACCCTGGTCGCGTGGATCTCGGCATCGGCCGCGCGCCGGGCAGCGACCAGCGAACGATGGTGGCGCTGGCCTACCCCAAGCGACCGGTTGACGTGCAGACGTTCCCTCAGCAGGTGGTGGATGTAATCGGGTACCTGTACGACGCGCTACAACCCGATCACCCCTTCGCGTCACTCAAAGCGGCGCCAGGGCCCGCGCCAGAGACCGCGCCAGACGTCTGGCTGCTGGGCTCGTCCGGCTACTCGGCGCAGCTGGCCGCGCACTTGGGCCTGCCCTTCGCTTTCGCGGACTTCTTCGGAACGACCGGGGGGCACGGACCGGCGGTAGCCGAGGTCTACCGGCGTAACTTCAGCCCATCAGGCCTGTACGCCGAGCCGAAGCTGAACGTGACGTTGCAGGTGCTGTGTGCGCCAACCAACGCCGAAGCCCAGCGCATCGCGGCAAGCCGTAATTTCAATCGTGCCCGGCGCATGCTCGTGGCCCAGGGTCACGAGGAGCCGCGCGAGGGCTTGCTGCCACCGGAAGAAGCCGCGGCCCGACCGCTGAACGAACAAGCGCGGGCCTACGTCCAAGAGCACGTTGACGGCTACATCGACGGCGATCCCGCCCAGGTGGCGGAAGGCATCGCGACGGTGGCAGCGCGCTACGGGACGACGGACGTGGGCATCGTGACCATCGCGCACGCGCTGGCCGATCGCATACGCTCGTACGAACTCATCGCACGCGAGTTCGGCCTCCTCTCCATCTAGGCCACGGCGAGCCGTATCCCTTCGTGGTCGCTCCGAATAGCTCGCGTAGAGTCGATCCGGGCTTGGCGGCGCTTAGGTTCGGGCCGTCTAGCCGGCGATGGGCTCCGGGTACATCTCGCCGCGCAATGCTTCGCGGAAGTCGGACGACGCCGAAATAATGCGGTCCACGGCGGCAACGCGATAGTAGCTATCGCCGGTTCCGGCCGGGTCGCCGCCATCCTCCACCGTCCGCACCGCGTCGAACAGCTGGCGGCGCATCACGATGATCGCCTTGTCTGCCGGGCCCAGGTGCTCTTTGGACCGGTCGACGATCGGCCCCATGCCCTCTTGAACCGCGTGGTCCTGAACGTTCACTCCGAAAATGCCGGTGAACGTGTACTTCTTCTGCGTGTCACGGTCGATTAGGTAATCGTTGTCGAGATTGCGGATTTTGCGAGCGTCGGGGGTCTGATCGTCGAGCCCCGACCCATTGATACGCGCAACCGCGTACGGGTCCTCCAATCCCTCGCCCGCGGGGGCGTACTCCCAGTTGAAGACCATGCAGTGGTGGTCGTCCATGGGCACCCATATGTGGCCCGCGACGAGACCAACCGCGGTGAAGGGTTCGGGCCGTATTTGCGTGAACGGCATGACGAAGTGGTACGCGCGGACGTGTAGCTCATCGTTTTCCAGCTCGCGAACGCCGTAGTAGGCGTAGCCGTAGTCGGTCTCATCGACCTCCAGGTGCGGCGCCTTGCCGCGAGCCAACGGCGTCGAAGGGCTCACGCCCGGCAGATCAGTGTCGTCGGTGAGCTTGCCATGCAGGATCGGCACGTGCGAAGTGTCGAGGCCGCCCTCCATGGCCTGGAGCCAGTTGCATTCCTCATACGTCTTGTTGACGTGCCGGTGCTGTTCGGGGACCTGGGTCCAAGCGAACTTTGGCAGCGGCGGTTGCTGGTCTGGGGCGCCCATGAACGTCCACATGAGCCCGCCCATTTCGACGACAGGGTACGAGGTGACTCGGACCTTGTGGCTAAACTCGGCGTCGGCGGGCTCGTTCATCTGATCGAGGCATTGGCCGGAGACGTCGTACTTCCAACCGTGGTACACGCAGCGCAAACCGTCCTGCTCGTTTCGGCCCAACCAGAGGGACGCGCCTCGGTGGGGGCAGTGCTCCGCCATGAGCCCGACGCGGCCCGAAGTGTCACGGAACGCAACGAGTTTTTCGCCCAGAAGCTGCACCCGTTGGGGAGATCCGTCCCGTTCGACCTCACAGGACATGCCGACAGGCACCCAGTACCGGCGCATCAGGTTGCCCATGGGCGTACCCGTGCCCACCAGTGTGAGGGTGTCGTTCTCTTGCGCTGATAGCATTCCGGCCTCCAAGCCGCTCGCACTCGTTCAGTACACCTGCATGTTAATAGGCTGGTTGACCAAATTCACTGGCGCGGCTTCTAATACCCGACGTATTTCGGCGGGCAGGAGCGCTAAATGGGCGGACGCCAGAGTTTCCAGATTCCAGGGGTGCACCATGCGGCGCCGATCCCCTACGGTGCGCGGGTGGGCAACATTCTCTACTCATCCGCGATCCAGGACATCGATGCCGCTGCCGGTGAACTGAGCGAAGACGTGGCCGAGCAGGCCAAGCACTGCTTCAAGAACCTGGCTACGTTTCTCGCGGTCGCGGGCGCAACGCCGGACGATATCGTTCGCATGACCTGCTTCCTGAAGGACCTGGATGACCGCGAGGTCCTCAACAAAGAATGGGAAGCCCTCTTTCCCAATGAAAATGACCGGCCGGCCCGCCACACGTCGTTGTACGACCCACCACGCGGCATGAAGGTTCAGATCGAGATCGTGGCCGTCTTCGACGACTAGGCCGGTCCGATGCCGAAACGCAGGAGATGGCGATGACCAACAACGCACCCATCACCGTCGGCGTGAGCCTGCCGCTCAAGGGCCGCTACGAGAAATCGGCGGGCGTCTACTACAGCCGGGCGTACGGCATGTGGGAGAAGCAGATCAACGAGCAGGGCGGGTTGCTAGGCCGGACCGTCCAGTTGGTGATCCGGGACGACGCGAGCGAGCCGGCGAACACGGCGGAGAACTATCGAGCGCTGATCAACGACGACCACGTTGATCTCCTGTTGGGGCCGTGCCACAGCGTGCTAACAGAGGCGTGTGCGCCCATCGTGGAGGAGGCGGGCATGCTGCTGATCCAGGGAAGCGGCAGTTCCCACGAGCTGTTCCGCAAGGGGCGCAAGGCGCTGTTCCTATGCTGGTCAGGCAGCGATTTCGACTACCCAAAGAGTTTTCTCGCGTTCGCGCAAGGAAACGATTCGCCGTTGACGGTCAAGTCGATTGCGCTGGTGTACACCGACTTCCGCATCGGGCCCGCCGTGGCGCTTGGCGTGCGCGAGTACGCACCGCAGTTCGGCGTGAGCATCGCGTTCGACCACGTGCGGGCGGACAAACCCATGGACGAGAGCGTCACGGCGGCAATCGCCGCAGGGTTCAAGCCGACGCAAATCTGGCTATCAGACAATCCCTCGCCCCGCGATCTGCGGATGGGCAGCGCCATCGACGGCGCTTACATGCGCGGGAGCTGGGTGCCAGAAGACCCGACGCCGCTGTCGATCGCGTTCACCGCGCGATTCGAGTGGGAGTTCGGCAGTAAGCCGGAGTACCACTCGGCCGGCGGCTACGCCTGCTGCCAGGTGCTGGAGCAGGCGGTGACGCCCACGGGAACAACCGACAACGGCGTGCTCCGCGAGGAGTTGCTCTGCGGGTCGTTCGACACGGTCATGGGGTCGCTGAAGTTCCTCGAGTCGGGGCTACCGGACG
>CAZQVD010000202.1:0-4182 GCA_964596665.1 uncultured Dehalococcoidia bacterium | reverse complement strand
AACGAAGCATCGATTGTGTCTTTTCACGCTTCGGGGTGATGGCCTTCCGGGACCCCGTCGCTGCGTTCTCAAACTTCCGGCGAATGATGAGACCCTCGGGTCGCCTGGCCTTCGTCTGCTGGCGATCGCTGGACGAGAACGAATTGGACTTGTTTCCCCTCCAAGCGGCCGGGCTTGAAGGATGGATCGACCCGACGCCATTCAGCTTCGCGGACTCCGGCTACACCCGAACCACGCTTGAGACAGCAGGTTTCCGACAGATCGCGATCGAAGCGCACGAGGAGATGGTCTCCAGCGGAGATTTGGACGCCATGATCGCAGTGCTGCTGAGCGTCGGGCCGCTTGGCAAGATCATTCGAGAAAATCCGAATGTGAGGGCGGCGGCAGAATCCCGCGTGCGCGCAGCTCTAGCGGAGCGAGGGAACCAGGCCGCTGTAGCGTTGAACGCAGCGACTTGGGTGGTCACCGCCCAGCCGTAGTCCAGTCGGCAACGCCCGCAGCGGATAGGAAGTACAAGCCGCGTTTTCGGACCACGTCCGAGTATGGAGGGGATGAAAAATCCCCATGGGAGCAGCGCAGCGGGGGAAAGCGCGCCCCGCCCCCTCCCATGCCCTCCCATGCGCAGCTGTCAGGAGTCAGGTGGCGACGTGAATTCGCTCGACTTCTCGCCAGAGCGCACCCAGGGGTAGGTACCGCGAAATGCCGCCCAGGCGAAGTACCCGAACCCAAAAAACGCGACCGCGGAGAGAAACGCGATCAAATAGGCGATGGGCTGATCCATTTCGTAGTGAGAGGCGACAGCCGACTGCACCAACAGCCACGCGCACGCCACGCCGCTCACCGCCGAAGCCATGATGGCTGCGCGGCGGACTTTGCCAGGCGCCCCGCTGCGATGCGAGGTCACCAGCCGCCAACCAGTAAGGCCGATGACAGCCAGGACTCCAGTCCAGAACAGGAGAACGACGAATGGTGATCCCGTCTCGTCCATACGCCCACTGCCACTCGGCCACTCGGCCACTCTTCGAGCCGCTGGGCCAGTCGAGGTCATCACCACTGCTGTCTCCGCGAGGCTGCATTCCTCGACTCTGGAGACGTCCAGCAGACTAACTCGGCAACAGAGTCTTCGGGGGCCTCTTCGAGTAGGATGATATGGAGGCGCCCAGCCAGGAGCCTAGCGCGGGAACAGCTGATTTGCTGAGCGTGAATCGAGCGAGAGGATGCCGAGAGTCGCGCCAAATTGCAGAACAGAACAGGAGTGTGATGACGTGAGAAGATTTTTCATCGTGTGGATCGTCGTGAGCGTGCTAGCAGGCCTGGCGGCCGTCGAGGCAGCCGCGGGGAAGAGAAGCTCGGGGCAGCGATTTTGGGGCGTCTGGGCGGGAATCGATCCCGCTGACGGCTCTTCCCAGCAACTCTTGATCAGCGGTGGAGCAGACGGTGCATTCAACCTCCTGTGGCGAGAGTCGTACTGGACCGTCTGTGATGGCAGGCGTGCCGTCCTGGAAGGAATCGGTGAGCTGGATTCCGACGACAGGAACACGCTCGTGATTCAGATGGTGATCACCTGCTTCGCTCCCGAGGAGGTACCAGTCACGGACACGATCACGTTCCGGCTCGTCGGCCAAAACATGTTGCTGGCCACTGCAGAGGGTGCGTTCACCGATCTCCCGTTCTTCCGCATTAGCAGTCGTGTCCGCGGTGGGGGAGACGACGCCGACAGGTGAGGTACGTCCACGATACGAGACCTGGATGGACCTCACTCGTACCACTCGTACCACTCGTACCACTCGGCCCTCGACGTCGCTCGATCTGCGCCATCGAGTTGCCGTGTACCGCTACTTACAGGACGTTCATGATCGGGTATGCCTCGCCCAACACGGACTGGCACTGCTCCGGCGTGACCTGGCCCTGAGCGGCCCACTTGTCGGTGGCCTTGAGCCCCTGGCCGGCGGCCGTGTTGAGGTCGCGCAGGATGACACCGGGCACATCGACATCGCCCGCAAGGAGCAGGTGGTGCGACGCGTCCGCGGTGTCGTAGCCGGCGCCGCGCGCGTCCGCCTCGTCCCGGCACGCGAACACGGTGTAGGCGCTGCCCCAGCCGCCCAGGTCCTCGTCGCTCAGCGAGGCTACCGTCGCCGTGGTTTTCATCTCCACAGCCATGAAGCCGTAAAACTCGCGGCCGGGCGCCGCCTCCGGCACGCGGCCGTGGAAGACCGCGCACTTGCCGCCCTCGAGGGTCGGGTACGTGATCATGTAGCGGGCGTCCTCGTTGGGGAACACGCCGGGTAGGCTCGCGTCGGCCGGGCGGAACATCTGCATGTCGCGCTCCGACGTCATCTGCTTCGCGAGGGCGTTGCCCACGGCGTACTGGATCGGCCATTCGAGGATCTTGCCGTTGAGACGCGCCTTGGTCTCGCTCGCGATCTTCCACGCCTCGCCGTCGACCGACACGGTGAACTTCTCTGTCTCGGTGAGGCTGTCCGGGTGGCTCTTCGTGCGGTACACGCGGGCCAGGACGACGAAGTCGCTCTCGGTCGACGTGAAGCTGGTCGTGAAGGTGCGGCCCGCGTCCTGGTCGACCATGTTGACCGAGGCAAACGGCATGCCGTCCGTTCCGTAGGCCGTCAGGGCCGCGTACCGCGCCCACTGGGGGAAGCTTCCGGTGAGCGTCGCCGTGGTGTCCTGCTCGAACGCGGTCACCCAGTACTCGACGCTGAAGTCCGGCATGGCGATGTTGAGTGAGTTGGTCCACCAGTTGGCCGACGCGTGGGCGAGGATGTTCCACGCCGACCCGCGGTACAGCTTGTAGACGAAGCCCAGGGCCAGCTCCATGTTGGCGTTGGGGGAGCTGCTGCCGAGACTCCGGTCGGCGGCACTGCTGTCAGTCTGTCCCCGGAGTACGGCGAGGGCGGGAGTAGTGGCTGCGGCCACCAGGATGGCGGCCACAAGTGCCAGGGCAATGGTCTGCTTCTGGTTGTTGATGTTCATCATCGTCGAAGACGCGAAGAAGAGAGAAAGTTGACGCTCACCATCCAGATCCCCTCCCCTCTTCCAGTCTGTAGCCCCGCCGCACGGCTCCCTCGGAGACTTGCCCCAACATCCATACTCGGACGTCGTCCCGAAGCACGGCTCATATTTCCTATCCGCGAATGCGCCGAAGGAAGCCCGCTGCATTGTTCGTGATGCCGTAGGCTTCGCGGCTCCGGTCGACTTCGAACTCGTCAGTGGTCGCCAGGAAGTCGCGAACGCCATCGGCCGCCCGGTTCATGCCATAGGCGGGTTCACCAATGCCTGTGTCCTGAACGATGAGGGTGGCCCAGAGCGCAGCGCTTCCCCCTCGGTGGGTTCCCGTCTCCACGACGAAATCCGGCTTCACCTCGTGGAGGATTTCCTGAGTGACCCATACGCCGAGTGGGTTCTGGATCGTGGGCACGCCGAGCCAGGTGCTCTGCCAGACGCCGCCCTTGTCCCGGTGATTGTGGTGGCGCGAGAACGCAAACGCAGCCTGGCGCTCGCTTCCGTCGTTCTTGTGCTGCCAGAACAATGCCTGGCTCTCGGCTTGCTCGCCTTCCGTTGCCAACGCGCCGGGGCCGGCATTGCCGAACCGCGATCCAGCGCCATAGAGAGCCGCGGCTCCGACTCCAACACCGATCAAGAATGTTGCCAGCGTCTTCAATCGAACTTCTCCCTCGATCTAGCACCAGGCCGCGGTTTCCACCTGGAGTTGCCCGCCGCAGTGTGGCCGAGTCGACAGACTGTGAAAAGGCTTCTCCGCGTTACTGCTCCCTCGGGGACTTGCCACAGCATCCATACTCGGACATCACCCCAAAACGCGGCTTACACTTCCTATCCGCTGGCAGAACGGGTGACGCTCGTCACCGCCCTGTCCCTGCCGGGCTCCTGTCCCGAGGGATCGCCTGCAGCAGTGTGCGGCCATCGTGCTCCGAGACGGCGAATACCTCGATGCGGTTCCTCCCCGGGGTCAGCGCGCTCTCCGGCACCATGGCCGTGAATCGCGCCTTCCGGCCGAAGGTGCGAGTCACGGCGCGAACCACGCCGTTGACGGCGACCGCGAGCTCGAGCGCTGCATCGCCGGCTCGCCATCCGACCACACGACCGGTGATATGGGTCGGAGCGAACGCCCCCTTCGGATCATAGTGGTGCGCCGACCGCGGAGTGGCG